>JBQDDT010000009.1:4526-29370 GCA_052092505.1 Microbacterium sp.
GAGCGGCACCGGGAGAGCGCCCCGTCTCCGGGCGGGGCATCTCTGTGATCCGAGTGGGCGCGGAGGCAAGGGTGTGCCGCCTCACCGCTCGAAGCCGTCCTGTGCGCGGCTGCCGGCACGGAACAGCTCCTCCTCGGCCCCGTCGGCGAACGCCTCCCCGCTGCCGACCTGGAGCGGATTCGCGAGCCGCACGGTGCGCTCGGGATCGAACTCGCGCAGGCGGCGGGGAGTGCTTCGCACAGCCGACCCAGCGGCCGCTTGTCAGCAGGATGAGCTTCGCGATCCTCTCAACGAGCTCTGAGGCGACGAAGCACCGCTCGAGCGCGGAGATCGTCGAGCAGAACGGTCGCGAGGGAGTGGCGCAGGGCGAGCTCATGCTCGCCCGCCGAGGGGTCCGCCGCGAGTAGGGGGCGTCCACCGCTCGCGGAGGTCGGCGAGCTCCGTGCCTCCGCGGATCCCGATGCCCTCCACGAGCACCTGCACGATGACCGGACAGTGCTGGGCGACGCCGAGCTCGGTTCAGGTCACGAAACCCGCGAGCGTGTACTCGAAGACCTCGAAGACCTCGCTCTCGACGCGGAAGGTGCCGGCGAGGCTGGCTCTCTCATCGGCGAAGAGCTCCTCTCCAACGAGCACCAGGCCGATGTCGCGCGTACGCGTGCCGCGCGCGGTGCTCCCGCTGGCCATCGCGATCGTCGCTCCGGGGAAGTGCGCGTCGATGAATCGCTCGGTCACGGCGAGGTGCTCCGTGCGGATCGCGCATAGAAGCGCGGCGCAGGCTCCGCGTGGCTGTTCTGCGCCAGAATTCCTTCCCCGGATCGGAGGGCATGACGACGCCAGATCCGAGCGATGAGGGGTGGCGCGCGGGGATGGAAGGAGCACTCGCGAGGATCGACCTCGCCGACTATTGACATCGTTCCCAATCTGGGAGAGAGTACACATGGGAACGATCCCAAATATGGATCGATGTCCTGAAGAACTTCTCTCACAGAAAGCGACAGCAATGAGCGAGCTGATCCCCGTCCCCGACGACTTCGAGGCGTGCGTGCAGCACGCGATCGACCAGGACGACAAGGCGCGGGCGCTCGTCGAGCGCGCCGTGGACCAGGGCGTTGAGCGGGTCTACCTGGTGGGCTGCGGCGGGTCGCACTTCGGGACGTTCCCCGCATTCGACCTGCTTGACCGCTACGCGCCGGGCATCGTGAGTCAGCGCATCACCAGCGCGGAGCTCACGTCGCGGGCGCCGGTCGGACTGAACGAGAAGGCACTCGTGGTCGCGGCCTCGCACTCCGGCGGCACCCCCGAGACGGTCGCCGCCGCCGAGTTCGCCCGGAGCCGCGGCGCGCTCGTCGCCGGGATCTCCCGCCAGGGCGACAACCCGCTCGGACGCATCGGCGCCGTGCACCTCGACTACCCGGACACGATCTCGATCACCGAGCCCAAGCTCGTTCACAACGAGCAGGTCGCCACCGCGCTTCTCGACGCCTACGGCGCTCCCGAGAAGGCCGCCGAGTTGCGCGCCGGCATCCCCGCACTGCCGGGAGCGCTCCGCGCCGTCAAGGACGAGGTCGCCGAGGTGGGCGAGCGCGTCGCCGACCTGCTCTCCGCCGAGGACGCGCCCCTCAGCTACATCGTCGGCGGCGGCCCGGCGTACGGCATGGCCAAGATGATGGCCTGGTGCTACTTCCAGGAGATGAGCTGGATGAACTCCGCCGCGATCAACGCAGGCGACTTCTTCCACGGTCCGCTCGAGATGGTCCTCGAGGACACCACCGTCGTGACCCTCGTCGCCGAGGACGCCAGCCGCGCGCTGGGGGAGCGCGTGATCCGCTTCGCCGAGGGGCAGACCCGCAACTCCGCGGCCGTCGACACCGCCGCCTTCTCGCTGCCGGGGATCCCCGACGCCTCCCGCGCCGACCTCAGTGTGATCGCGCTGATGAGCGCCGAGCGCCGCGTGCTCGACCACGTGGCCGCGCGCCGCGGGCACGACACCTCGCAGCGGCGCTACATGTACAAGATCGCCTACTGAGCGGCGGGAGACGGGACATCCGATGAAGATCCTGGGTGCCGGTGACAACGTCGCCGATCGATACCTGGACGCCGCGATCCTGTATCCGGGAGGCAACGCCCTGAACGTCGCCGTCTTTGCGGCACGCCTGGGCGCGAGCGCGGGCTACCTGGGGGTCCTCGGCGACGACCAGGCGGGGCGCCACGTTCTGCAGACCCTCCAGGCCGAGCACGTCGACACGACGCTGACCCGCGTCGCGCACGGTCCCAACGCCACGGCGGACGTCGAGCTGCGCGGAAACGACCGGGTGTTTCTGCGCTCCGACCGTTCCACCGCGCTGTTCGACCTCGACGACGACGGGCTCGCCGCGATGGTGGACTACGACATCGTGCACTCGGGCTACGCGGGGACGCTGCTGGAGCAGGTGCCCGAGATCGCCGAGCGGTCGCGGGTGTCGTTCGACTTCGGAAGCCGGTTCGACGCCGAGCGGGTGGACTCGCACCTCGCTCACCTCTTCCTGGCGACTTATTCGGGCAGCCACCTCGCCGAGGAGGATGCTCTGGCGCTCGTCGAGCGAGTGCTCGAGGCGGGGGCGGAGCACGTGCTCGTCACACGCGGCGCGGACGGAGCGCTCTTCGGCACGGTGAACGGGATCCACCGCCAGGCCGCCGAGCACACGAGCGTGCGCGACACGCTCGGGGCGGGAGACGCGTTCATCGCCGGCATGCTGGTCGGGTTGGCTTCCGGGCGGGACGTCCGCTCCACGCTCGTCGCGGCGAGCGCGCAGGCGGCGCAGGTGTGTCAGCATGACGGCGCGTTCGGTTACGGGATACCTTTCGATGCCGACGCCGTGCGCCTCGAGAACGACAACAACGACGAGAAGAAAGCGGTGAGGGCATGACCTTGCGCATCGGGGTCGATACGGGCGGGACGTTCACGGATGTGTGCGCCTTCGACGAGCAGACCGCGCGCGTGCACGTGCGGAAGGTGTCGAGCACGCCGGATGATCCGGGCCGTGCGATCGTGCAGGGCGTGACGGAGATCCTGAACCAGATCGGCGAGCGCGCGATCGACGAGGTCGGATACTTCGCGCACGGGACGACCGTGGGAACGAACGCGCTCCTCACCGGGCGGGGCGCGACGATGGGGCTCATCACCACCCGGGGCTTCCGCGATCTGCTCGAGCTCGGCCGCGGACGCCGTCCGAGCATGTACGACCCGCAGGCCGACAAGCCAGCCCCCCTGGTGCCGAGGCACCTGCGCAAGGAGGTCACGGAGCGCCTGCGGCATACCGGAGCGGTGGAGACCCCGCTCGACGAGGACGACGTGCGCCGCGCCGCCCGCGAGCTGCGCGACGAGGGCGTGCGCTCCATCGCCGTCTGCCTTCTCTACAGCTACCTCGACGCCGCCCACGAGCGGCGCGTCGGCGAGATCGTCCGCGAGGAGATTCCTGACGCCTACATCTCGCTCTCCAGCGAGGTGCTGCCGGAGTTCCGCGAATACGAGCGGCTCTCCACCGTCGCGACGAACGCGTACGTCGGCCCCGTCGTCGCGGACTACCTCGCTCGTCTGCGCGGCGTGCTGCGGGAACGGGGGCTGACGGCGGTTCCTCACGTGACCCAGAGCAATGGCGGCGTGATCCCCTTCTCGACGGCCGAGTCGTTCCCCGTCCGGCTCGTGCTGTCGGGGCCGAGCACCGGCGTCGTCGGCGCCGCGCAGATCTGCTCCGCAGCGGGCTTCGACGACATCATCACCTTCGACATGGGCGGGACGTCATCGGACATCTCGCTCGTGCAGGACGGCAAGCCGAAGGTGACCGCGGGCATGGAGCTTGACGGACGTCCCGTGCGCTCGCCCATGCTCGACATCCACACAGTCGGGGCCGGTGGCGGCTCCCTCGCCTGGATCGACAGCGGAGGCCACCTGCGCGTCGGACCGCAGAGCGCTGGCGCGTTCCCCGGCCCCGCGTGTTACGGCAACGGCGACGATGCGGCGGTGACGGACGCGAACGTCGTGCTGCGGATGCTGAACCCCGAGTACCTGCTGAACGGGCAGATGAAGATCGATCGCGAGGCGTCGGTCGCCGCGGTGCGCCGCCTCGCCGAGCCGCTCGGCCTCGGCGTGGAGGAGACCGCCCTCGGCATTCTCCGCGTCGTCACGGCCAACATGGCGCGCGCGATCAGGGTCGTGAGCGTGCAACGCGGCTACGACCCGCGCGAGTACGCGCTCGTGCCGTTCGGCGGCGCCGGTCCACTCCATGCCTCGCGTCTCGCGAAGGAGCTGGGGATGCGCACGATCGTCGTGCCGGAGATTCCGGGAGCGCAGTCCGCCCTCGGCCTTCTCATGACCGATGTGAAGACCGACTTCATGCGCACGCAGATCACCCCCGTGGACGCGTCTCGCGCGGAGGAGCTCGGCGGGATCTTCGACGAGCTCGCGGAGCGCGCGGCGTCCTGGTTCGCCGAAGAGCACGTCGACGACGAGGGGCGCGAGCTGCTTCGGAGGATGGACCTGCGCTACCGCGGCCAGAACTTCGAGCTCCCCGTTGAGGTGCCGGACGAGCACCGCTTCCAGGCTGACGGGGTCGATGCGATCGTCGAGCTGTTCCATCAGGCGCACGAGCGTGTGTACGGGTACCGGTCGGAGGACGCGGCGGTCGAGATCGTGACCTTCCGCCTCGAGGCCTCCGGTCGGGCGGCGCACGTCGACATCCGGCGGGACGAGCAGACGGAGTCGAACCCCCAGCGCGCCCTCGTCGGTGTCCGTCACACGTGCTTCGACCCGTCGGACGGGTACGCCGACACGCCGGTCTACGACCGGTCGCTGCTGACGCCGGGCGACGTGATCGCCGGCCCGGCGATCGTCGAGCAGATGGACACGACGACCGTGCTGCTGCCGGGGGACGCCGGCCGCGTGGACGACTACCGCAACCTGGTGATCGAGATCGGAGAGCAGTCATGAGCACCCTCGAGCTGGACCCCGTCCTGGTGGAGGTCGTCGGCTCCGCGCTGTCGACCATCGTCGAGGAGATGAGCGAGACGCTCGTGAAGGCCGCGTACTCGCCGAACATCAAGGAGCGTCGTGACTGCACGGCGAGCCTGTTCGACGCCGAGGGGCAGGCGATCGCTCAGGACGAGGGCGGATCTCCCCTGCACCTGGGCTCGCTCATGGGCATCGTCGCGTCCCTGCGCGAGCGCTACGCTCTGGAGGACATTCGACCGGGCGACATCTTCATCGGTAACGACCCGTACACCGGCGGTGGCTCCCACCTTCCGGACATCGTGCTGGCCACGCCGATCTTCGTCGAGGGGGTTCTCACGGCCTGGGCGGCGACGCTCGCGCACCACGCGGACTTCGGCGACCGCGGACATGCGCACATCTTCCAGGAGGCCATCCGGATCCCTCCCGTGCACCTCGTGCGCGAGGGCGTGCGCCAGGAGGAGCTCCTGCAGTTGATCCTGCTGAACTGCCAGGTTCCCGAGGAGCGCATCGCGGACCTGCGCGCGCAGGAGTCGGCGCTCCGCGTCGCCGTCACCCGTTTCGGCGAGCTGTGCGCGCAGTATGGCCACGACCTCGTGCGCGCCATTGCCGCCGAGCTGCTCGACTACACCGAGCGCCGCACCCGCGCCGCGATCGCGGAATTCCCCGACGGCGAGTACGTGTTTGAGGACCGCTTCGACTGCCCGGAGCTGGACGACGAGCTGACCCTCCGCGTGCGGATCGTCGTGACCGGCGACGAGATGCTGTTCGACTTCGCGGGCAACCCTCCCCAGGTCCGCGCGAGCGTGAACGTCGTGTGGACCGGCCTGTACGCGGCCGTCTACTACACGATCAAGACGCTCATCGACGCCGACATCGCTCCGAACGCCGGGCTCTACCGGCCCGTGACGATCGAGGCGCCGGAGAACTCGATCGTCAACTGCTCGCCGCCGGCCGCGGTGAACGGCCGGAGCGAGACCTGCCAGCGCATCGTCGACCTCATCCAAGGGGCGCTCGCCCCCGCCGTGCCCGATCGCGTCACGGGCGCCTCGAACGGGGCGAACACAGGCGTCCACTTCTCGGGCCACGACCCGGCTCGCGGGAGGGACTTCGTCTACCTCGAGACGATCGGCGGCGGCAGCGGAGCGCGCCACAACAAGGACGGCCTCGACGGCGTGCAGGTGCATATGACGAACACGTCGAACCTGCCGGTCGAGAGCCTGGAGACCGAGTACCCGCTGATGGTCGAGGCCTACGAGTTCATCGAGGACTCGGGGGGCGTCGGCGAGCACCGCGGAGGGATGGGGATCCGTCGCCGCATCCGCGCCGAGGCCGAGGACGTGCACTTCTGGCTGGACACGAGCCGGCAGAGGTCGCAGCCGTGGGGCGTGTTCGGGGGCGGCCCCGGCGCGTCTGCGCGCTGCATTCTCAGCGACGACGCGCAGCCCGTCGATCACGGTTACACGGTGCTGCAGCCGGGGCAGTGGGCGTCGATCGAGACCGCCGGCGCCGGCGGGTACGGCGATCCCGCGGACCGGCCGGAGCAGGCGATCGCGGCCGACCTCGTCGACGGACGGATCTCGGAGGAGACCTCGCGCGGCCACCGGCCCTGAGCCGGGCCGGTTCAGGCGCCGGACGTCACGGGAGCCGCGGCCGACCCTCTCATGAGCAGCTCCGCGTCGAGGAGCCTCTCGAGGGGGTCGGCCTCTCCGCCGCGGATGATGCTCGCGAGCACCGTCGCCGCGGTCGCGCCGAGCCGCTGGCGGGGCTGCTCGACGACGGAGACGGCGGGTAGGACCATCGTCGTCCACTCCTGGTCGTCAAAGCCGATGAAGGAGAGATCGGCCGGGAGCGCCAGGTCGCGTGCGCGGATGCCGCGATAGGCGCCGGAGCTGAGCACCGCGTTGGTCGCGTGGAGGGCCGTCGCCCCCGTCCCGCTGTCGAGGAAGCTCTCGACGGCCGCCTGCGCGCTGCTCGTCGTGTACCCGGAGCGGATGACGAGCTCGTCGTCGACGTCCAGCCCCGCTCGGATCAGCGCGCGGAGATAGCCGACGATTCGCTGCGCGGATGGCCGTAGCAGCGACAGGCCGGGGTGGTCCGATGCGTGCTCCGCGAACGTCCGCAGCGTGGGCAGAGCAGGAGCGGCCTCGGCGAGCAGCGCGATCCGCTCGTGGCCGAGATCGATGAGCGCGCGGATCGCCTGCTCGGCGGCATCCGCGTGGTCGACTGACACGAGGGGCAGGTGCTCGAGACCGGGCATCCGTCGGTCGAGCAGGACCACCGGAACGTGATCGTCGACGAGGCGGAGGATCGCGGCGGGCTCCTCCTGGAAGACCGGCGCGATCGCGACGCCGTCGACCCGCTGCTCGGCCAGCACCTCGAGGGACCGCTCCTCGATGTCGGCGTCGTTGTCGGTGTTGCTGACGATCACCTCGTATCCGGCCGCGCGGGCGTTGTCGGCCAGCCCCCGCAGGACCGCGGAGAAGAACGGGATCGTCACGTCGGGCACCACGATGCCGATCGTGTTCGTGGCCCCGGATTTCATCGCACGGGCGAGGTGGTTGGGGCGGTATCCGAGCTGCGCGGCGGCGTCGAGGACCTTCGCACGCGTGGCGGCGCTCGCCGAGCCGTTGCGGGCGAGCACGCGCGCCGCTGCCGACTTTGAGACCCCCGCCCTCTGCGCGACGTCGATAATGGTCACTGCCTCGCGTGCCATGCGATCCTCCTCGCTGTCGCTCGAATCGTAGCGAACAGAACCCCGTTCCGTGACGGTTCTGTGACGGACCGAGAAAACTCGCTCGCCGATATTGACATCGTTCCCAAGCTGCGCGAGAGTGGGAGAATCCCGAGTCGGGAACGTTCCCACTCGGTGCGAGGCGAAGGCAGCGTCGCCCTACGACGTGCGACGGCGTGCAGGGCCTCATCCCAGGAACGGCGAGCGAGAACCGAGGAGGTCGTCCGAAGAACGTGCCACACATTCTGACCGCAGAAACATCACCCCGGCAGCCGGCTGCACGACCGTTCCGGATCCACGCCCGACGTCGCTCCTCGATCACTCCCTTCCTCCTTCCCGCGCCCGCACGGCTCGAGAGAAACGGACCGAACCCATGTTGAAGACCACCTCAGCCCGCCGCACGCGCATCGCCGCGCTCACGACCGCGGGCGCCCTCGCCCTCACCCTGGCCGGCTGCTCCACCGAGGGCACCCCGACGGGTGGAGGACCCGCGTCGGGTCAGACCCTCGAGTACGGCCTCTCCGCCGAGCCGACCGACATCAAGACCGGCGTCGACCAGGGGTCGGCGGCGAAGGAGGTGACGGCGCTCGTGCGCCGCGGGCTGCTGCAGTACGACGCTGACGGCGAGCCCGTCCCCGCGCTGGCCTCCGACTACGAGGTCTCGGACGACGGTCTCACCTACACGTTCACCCTGCGTGCGGATCTCACGTTCTCGAACGGCGACCCCCTCACCTCCGCCGACGTGCAGCGCACCTTCGAGTACTTCGCGGATGAGGACAACGGCGCGAACTACCAGGGCGAGTTCGCGAACGTCTCCGAGATCGAGACGCCCGACGACACGACGATCGTCCTGACCCTCGCCGAGCCGCAGACCGCGTTCACGAACGTCCTCGCCGACCCGCTGTCCGCGATCGTCCCGGAGGAGCCGCTGGACGACAGCGGCGTTCCGGTCGGGGCGGGTCCGTTCATGATCACCGACTACAGCAAGGGCGTCTCCTTCACACTTGAGGCGAACCCCGACTTCTACAACGCCGACGCGGTCGGTCTCGAGGCGATCGAGATGACGTTCATGCCCGACGCGCAGACGCGCGTCAAAGCGCTCACGAGTGGCCAGGTGCAGTTCATCGATTACGTGCCGGCGTCGGATTACGAGACGCTGGAGAACACGGACGGCGTCACTCTCGACTCCGCGCCAGGACTCTACGGAGCGCTGCTGTTCAACCTCGAAGAGGGGCCCCTCGCCGAGCCGAAGGTGCGTCAGGCGATCGCCTACGCGCTCGACACCGAATCGCTGAACGAGGTCGGCACCCTCGGCTACGGCACGACGAGCGGTGGTCTCCCGATCTCGGAGGACAACCCCTACTACGACGAGGATCAGGCGAACCACTTCTCGCACGATCCGGAGAAGGCGAAGGAGCTCCTGGCCGAGGCTGGACACGAGGACGGGGTCAGCCTCGATCTCCTCACCACCTCTCAGTACTTCGGCTACACCGAGCGGGCGCAGGTTATCGAGAGCGATCTCGAGGAGGTCGGCATCCAGGTCGAGATCGTCACGGGCGACTACGCGAACCTCATCTCGAAGGGCGATAGCGGATCCTACGACCTGCTGATCAGTGGTCCTCCCGCCGCGATGAACGACCCCGCGGCGCTCTCGGGTGCATTCCTCGGCGGGCCGAGCTTCGTGCGCTCCCAGGGAATCGACCAGGACCTCTACGCCGACCTGCTCGACGAGGGTGCGCAGACCTCGGACGGGCCGGAGCGCGAGGAGATCTACCACGAGCTCGGCGAGATCTACCTCGAGGACGTTCCGTTCGTCACGACCGGGCAGGGAGCGACGGCGTTCGCCTACGTCGACTCCTTCGAAGGCTTCGAGATGCTCTCGGGACCGCTGAACTACTCGTCGCTGTACAGCTTCGAGACCGCTCAGCTGACGGAATGATCCCGCGGCTGCGGGACTGATCACGATGCGAATGAGTGCGCAATGATCCGATACATCCTCGTCCGGATCGGCCTGGGCGTCGTCACCATCTGGGGCGTCGTGACGGCCGTGTTCCTGGCGCTCCGCGCGGTGCCGGGCGGCCCCGCGGCCATCATCCTGCAGGGCGGTGCCGGCGGCGGGGAGGCGAACCCCGCCGCCATCGCGGCCCTCGAGAAGGAACTGGGGCTCGATCGGCCGCTCGTCGAGCAGTACGCCGTGTATCTCTGGGACCTCGTGCGGGGCGACCTGGGCAACTCGATCCGGTACTCGTCCCCCGTCGGCGAGGTGATGGGGGCGCCGTTCGGGAACACCATCGTGCTCGTGCTCATCGCGCTCGTCATCGGGTGCGTCGTCGGCATCGCCGCGGGCACCATCGCCGGGAACTGGTCGGGCGGAGTGCTCGACCGCACGCTGTCCGGCCTGCTCTCCGTCGCGGTCTCGACGCCCGGATTCGTCATCGCGATCTTCCTCGCGCTGGTGTTCGGAGTGATCCTCGGCTGGTTCCCCTCGCTGGGCTTCACTCCGCTCCAGGAGGGAATCGGCTCCTTCCTCTGGCACGCGATCCTTCCCGGAGTCGCGCTGTCGTTCGGGTTCCTGGCGATGCTCGGGCGGGTCACGCGCACGTCGGTGCTCTCCGTCAGGCGAGAGGACTGGGTGCGCACGGCCAGGGGAATGGGCCTGTCCCGCCCCCGCGTCTTCCGGCGCCACGTCTTCCGCAACGCCATGAACCCGGTCGTCACTGTCTCCGGCCTGCAGCTTGGGACGATGCTCGGGGCCACGGTCCTCGTCGAGCAGGTGTTCAACTGGCCCGGCGTCGGGCTGACGCTTCTCAACGCCATCAACGGCCGCGACTATCCGGTGGTGCAGGGCATCGTGATCGTCTTCGCGATCGTCTTCATCGTGTCGAACCTCGTCGTCGACCTCATGTACCGGTTCCTGGACCCTCGAGTGGAGGCCTGACCACGATGCGCAGTCTCGCCAGAGCCCTCTGGGGCAAGTCCAGTCCCGGGCTGTTCATCACGACGTGCATCACGTTCCTCGTGATCTGCTTCATCTTCGTCTACCCGCTGGTCACGAACGTGAGCCCGTTCGCGCAGAACGTCCAGAACGCGTTCGCCCCCGCATTCACCGCCGACCATCTGCTCGGAACCGACAACCTCGGCCGGGACGCGTTCGCGCGCCTCGTCTTCGGCCTGCGGACCGAGCTTGTCGTGTGCGCGGTCGGCACCCTGCTGGCGGCGGTCGTCGGCACCTTCATCGGGATCCTCGCGGCGTACTTCCGCGGGAGCGCCGACCTCCTCCTCATGCGTTTCGTTGAGATCGTCCTGGCGATCCCGACTCTCGTCTTCGGCATGCTCATCGTGTCGCTGTACGGCGCGGGCAACGGGACCCTCATCGTCATCATCGGGCTCGTCTTCTTCCCCGCGTTCGCCCGTCTCGTCTACGGCGAGATCCTCTCGCTGCGGCGGTCGCTCTACGTCGAGGCCGCCGAGCTCTCCGGCGGCACGCACGGGCAGATCATCCGCGGCCCGCTGCTGCGCGGCGTCGGGCCTCTCGTGCTCGCGCAGGCGTTCGTGACGCTGGCGCTCGCCGTGGGCCTCGAGTCCGGTCTGAGCTTCCTGGGTCTCGGCATCACGCCGCCGGCGCCGTCGCTCGGCCTCATGATCGCCACCGGCCAGCAGTACGTCATGCAGAGCCCGTGGCAGCTGCTGATCCCCAGCATCGTGCTCGTGTTCCTGCTGGTGGTCTTCGGCTATGTCGCGGACTGGGTCCGCGACCTTCTCGATCCCCGCGGCGAGGGCCGCCCTCGTCGGCGCGGGCGCATCCGCGGGCAGAGACTTCAGAAGGTGAGCGTGTGAGCATGCGCGACGAACGGATGGAATCCACGGAGGGGCGCTCCGCAGGCCAGAGCGACGCACTCCTCACGGTGACAGACCTGCGCATCTCGGTGTCGGGCGCCGAGATCGTCCACGGCGCGAGCTTCCCCGTTGCGAGGGGCGAGGTTGTCGCCCTCGTCGGCGAATCCGGGGCGGGCAAATCGATGACGGCGATGGCGGTCCCCCGACTCCTCCCGCCGGGAGGGGAGGCCCATGGCTCGATCCGTTTCGACGGCGTCGAGCTGCTGGAGCTGTCCGACCGCGAGATGCAGCGCTATCGCGGCTCGGAGGTCGCCTGCGTCTACCAGGAGCCGATGACGGCGCTGAACCCCCTGCACACGATCGGCGACTTCCTCGAGGAGGCCATCGACGCGCACCTGACCCCCGAGAGCCGGGACGCGGCGCGCACGCCGCAGGAGTTGCTCGACGCGGTCGGCCTCGGCACGCAGGAGGGACTGCTCCGCCGCTATCCCCACCAGCTCTCCGGAGGCCAGCGCCAGCGCGTCATGGCGGCCGGTGCCGTGGCCTGGAAGCCGAAGCTCCTCATCGCCGACGAGCCCACGACGGCGCTCGACGTCACGACGCAGCGCCAGGTGCTCACGATGTTCCGCGAGCTCGTCGAGCAGGAGGGGATGTCGATGATCTTCGTGACGCACGACATGGGCGTGGTCGCCGACATCGCCGACTCCGTCGTCGTCATGAGGCACGGCGAGGTGGTCGAGACCGGCGACGTCTTCTCGATCTTCGCGAACCCGCAGCACGAGTACACGAAGATGCTCCTCGGGGCGGCGCAGTCGCTCCATGGGGCGAAGGATTCGGCCGACGAGGCCGCCGCGGAGGCGCCGTCCTCCTTCGCGGACGCGCCGTCCGCGAAGGAGCCGACCCTCATCACCCGCGACCTCACCGTGCAGTACCAGCGGCGGGGGAGGCGTCGCCAGCGGCACGCGGTGGACGGGAAGGCGGCGGTTCGGGGCGCGGCCCTCCAGGTCGCGCGCGGCGAGACGCTCGGCATCGTGGGCGAGTCGGGGTCGGGGAAGTCGACGATCGCGCGGTCGATCCTCGGCCTCACGCCCATTACGGCCGGGGCGGTCACGCTCGGCGGCGTCGACATGGTCGGGCAGTCGCGTCGCGAGCGTCGCCGGACGCTCTCGCGGATCGGGTTCGTCTTTCAGGATCCGACCTCGTCTCTGGATCCGAGCCTTCCGCTCTGGCGGATCGTCACGGAGCCCCTGTGGCGCAGCGGGACGGAGCGAGGCGCCCGCGAGCTGCGACGGCGGGCGGCGGAGCTGCTGGAGGACGTCGACCTGGATCCCGCGTGGGTCGATCGCCGCCGGCACCAGCTCTCCGGCGGGCAGCGTCAGCGCGTCGCGATCGCGCGCGCGGTCTCACATCGCCCGGACGTGCTCATCGCGGACGAGCCGACGTCGGCGCTCGACGTCACGGTGCAGGTGAAAGTGCTCGACCTCCTCGCGCGTCTGCAGGAGGAGCACGACTTCGCGTGCGTGTTCATCAGCCACGACCTGTATGTGGTGTCGACCATCTCTGACCGCGTGCTCGTCATGAAGGACGGCCAGGTGGTCGAGACCGGACCCACATCGCAGGTGCTCAGCAGGCCCACGTCCGACTATACGAAGACGCTCCTCGGAGCGATCCCCGTGCCGGACCCGGTGGAGCAGCGCGCGCGGCGCGACCTCGCGCAGGCATCGTAGCCGGGGCTCCGGCGGAAGAAGGCGAGAGACCGGTGAGGAACGAGTACGCGACACCCGGACGCTACGGCGCCAAGCAGTTCGCCACGGGCACGGGCGGGATGGTGGTGAGCTCCGAGCCGATCGCCGTCGAGGCCGGTGCCCGCGCGCTGCGCAACGGCGGGAACGCGCTGGACGCCGTTCTCACGGTCGCCGCGACGCAGCTCGTCACCGAGCCGCACATGACGTCGCTCACGGGCGGGATCTCGCTCGTGTACCGGGAAGCGGCGTCGGAGGAAGCCTCGTACCTCTCCGGCAACATCAACGCCCCGCTCGCAGGGCTGCCCGACTTCGGCGGCGCGGACCTCACCCGCGCGCGTGGCGTGCCCGTTCCCGGGTGGTGGCCCGCCTTCCTGGCCGCCCACGCGCGGTTCGGATCGCTGTCGCTCGCCCGTCTGCTCGATCCGGCCATCGACGTGGCCCGCGAGGGCTTCGCGGTGTCGTCGTACCTCTTCGGCGAGATGTACGGGGCGCGCGAGAACCTCGGCCGCAACCCGCAGTCGCGCGAGATGTTCTTCCGTGACGGCTCGCTCATCGGACCGGGGCAGGCGCTCGTGCAGGAGCGCGTCGCCCGCACCCTGGAGCGACTGCGAGACGAGGGCATGAGCTACTACCTCGGCGACTTCGCGAGGGCCTTCTGCGCGGCGAGCGACGCGGACGGCGGGGTGATCACGCCGGCGGACTTCGAGGCCTATCGCGCGGAGTGGGCGGATCCCGTGCGCGGCACCTACCGAGGGCTCGAGGTCGTCGGCTCCGCCCCGCCCGACGACGGCGGGCTGCAGCTGGTCGAGGCGCTCAACATCCTGGAGAATCTGGATCTCGCCGCGCTCGGTCCGGCCAGCCAGTCGCCGCGCACTCTCTCCGCCCTGATCGCCGCGCACAACGCGGTCTACTACGCGGCCCCCCGGGAGAGGCGGTTCCGCGAGAGCGAGCGGATCATGGACGCGCTCCTGTCGAAGGACACCGCGCGTCGGCGCTTCGAGGTGCTCGACGCCCTCGCCCGTCCCGCGTTCGACACCCCGCCCAGCCCCGGGACGATACACATATCCGTCGTCGACGCCGACCGCAACGTGGCGACGCTCACCCACTCGCACATGGCGTCGCCCTGGGTGAACGGCCTGTATGCCGAGGGCTTCCAGCTCGCTGGCGGCGGATCGTTCTTCCAGCGCGTCATGCCGCAGCCGGGCGAGCGCGCGACGATCTACCTCGCGCCCAGCATGGTGCTCCGCGAGGGCGAGCCCATCATCGCCTCGGGATCGCCGTCGGTGTCGCTGGTCGCGTGCGTGCTGCAGAACCTCGTCAACCTCGTCGACTTCGGGATGACAATCGAGCAGAGCGTCGCCGAGCCGCGCTTCGGCGCGCGCCCGCATGACCCCGCCCGCGGGTGGGTGCCAGGCACGACGATCGAGTCGGGCTTCGCCGAGCCGGTGCTGCGCGAGGTGCGGGGCTGGGCGGAGCGCAACCGCCTGTGGACGCGCGAGATCGGCCCCTGGAACTCGATGACGGGGAACTTCGACGGCGTCACCATCGATCCGGCATCGGGCGTCATGCGCTCGTGCGGCGACCCGCGCCGGATGGGGACTGCTGTCGCCGCCTGAGCGGAGGGCGTTCCCCTTGCGATCCTCCTCCGTTCGGCCGATCCTCCACTCCTCGCGCCGGCGCCCGTCGAGGCGGTCAGTCCGAGACGGCGGATGCCCGCCGGGCCCGGATGTGGCGTGGGCACAACGCGGCGCGGCGCCGGGCGCGCGGGCGGATGTCGGAGGTGCACAACGGGTTCGGGTCTGGCTTGTCGCTCTTCTAACGTGGAGTCATCCAACGGACCGGCCCCGCACGGGTCGACGGCGCTCGGCGAAGAGCGCGAAGAGAGGCTGACGCATGACCGACACCGACATCCGTCCCGACGAGATCAGCGACGCCGCCGAGACCGAGGCGCGCATCGACGTCGCCCTCGTCACCGACGCCCTCCTCGGCACCTGGGCCGGCATCCGGCGCGAGGCGCGCGAGATGATCAAGGACTCGGCGTTCTGGCGGATCGAGGGGCAGCCGATCCCCGAGCATCGCGAGCGCGCGCTCACCCAGCTGCATCTCCTCGTCGAGGCCGGCGCCTCCGCGCGTGCGTATCCGAAGGAGTACGGCGGGCTCGACAACCAGGGCGGCAACCTCGCCGGCTTCGAGGAGCTCGTCGTCGCCGACCCGAGCCTGCAGATCAAGTCCGGCGTGCAGTGGGGGCTGTTCGGATCCGCGATCCTCCAGCTCGGGACGAAGCCGCACCACGACCGCTGGCTGCGCGACGCGGCCGAGATGCGCCTTCCCGGCGCCTTCGCGATGACCGAGACGGGGCACGGATCCGACGTCCAGTCGCTCGGGACGACCGCCACCTACGACGAGGCGGCGGGGGAGTTCGTCATCGACACCCCGTTCCGCGGCGCGTGGAAGGAGTACCTCGGGAACGCGGGCCAGCACGCGAAGGCCGCGACCGTGTTCGCCCGGCTCATCACCGGCGGCGTCGACTACGGCGTGCACTGCTTCCTGGTCCCGATCCGCGACGACTCCGGTGCCTTCCTGCCCGGCGTCGGGGGAGAGGACGACGGGCCGAAGGGCGGCCTGAACGGCGTCGACAACGGCCGCCTCCACTTCGACCACGTGCGCGTGCCGCGCGAGAACCTCCTCAACCGGTACGGGGACGTGGCCGCTGACGGCACGTACTCCAGCCCGATCGCGAGCCCCGGCCGCCGCTTCTTCACGATGCTCGGCGCCCTCGTGCAGGGTCGGGTCTCGCTCGACGGCGCGGCCACCTGGGGGTCGGCGCTCGCGCTCGACATCGCGGTGACCTACGGCAACGAGCGCCGCCAGTTCCCCGGAGAGGGTGGCCGCGAGACGGTGCTGCTCGACTACGGCCGCCACCAGAGGCGTCTCATGCCGCGGCTGGCGACGGTGTACGCGCAGGCCTTCGCGCATGACGAGCTGCTGCAGAAGTTCGACGCGGTCTTCAGCGGCGCCGCCGACACCGACGACAACCGGCAGGACCTCGAGACGCTCGCGGCCGCGCTCAAGCCGCTGTCGACGTGGAACGCGCTCGACATCATCCAGGAGGCCCGCGAGGCCTGCGGCGGCGCCGGGTTCATCGCGGAGAACCGGCTCACGGGGCTGCGCGCCGATCTCGACGTGTACGTCACCTTCGAGGGCGACAACAACGTGCTCCTCCAGCTCGTCGGCAAGCGGCTCCTCGGCGACTACGCGAAGCAGTTCACGGGCCGCCCGGCCGACGTGGCCCGTCTCGTCGCCGGCCAGACGGCCGGCCGGATCTACACGGGCGCGGGGCTTCGGCGCCTCGGGCAGGCCGTCGTCGACTTCGGATCGACGGCCCGCTCGGTCGAGCTCGGCCTGCGCGGCGAGCACCAGCACGAGCTGCTCACGGCGCGCGTCGAGCAGATGGTCGCCGACGTGGCCGCCCGCCTGCGCCCGGCGTCGAAGCTGCCGGCCGCCGAGGCCGCCGCCCTGTTCAACGAGCACCAGAACGACCTCCTGACGGCGGCCCGCGCGCACGGCGAGCTGTTGCAGTGGGAGGCGTTCACCGACGCGATCGGGCGGATCGAGGACGAGAGCACGGTCACGGTGCTCACGTGGCTGCGCGACCTGTTCGGGCTCAGCCTCATCGAGGAGCACCTGTCGTGGTACCTCATCCACGGGCACCTCTCGACGCAGCGCGCGTCGGCCGTCTCGCGCTACATCGACCGGCTGTGCGCGCGGATCCGGACGCACGCGCAGGACCTCGTCGACGCGTTCGCCTACGAGCCGGAGCACGTCCGCGCCCCGATCGCGACCGGCGCGGAGCGGCAGCGGCAGGACGAGGCGGCGGCGCACTACGCGCGGCAGGCCGAGAGCGGCGAGGCGCCGCGCAAGGAGCCGCGACCGAACAGGCGGTGAGCGCGCGTCACTCGCGTCGGGCGACCTGGGGACAACTGCCCGGGTCCCACCCGTGAAGCGCGCGGCATCATGCACGTAAACTGTGGGGCGCTGGGACCTGACACCCCCGGCGCTCACAGGACGCCTGCGGAAGGGCCGCGGAGCTGACGAGGGGGAGGTCGATGTCGTTCCTGTCGTGGCTGAAGGGCCGTCGGAAGACGATGGCCGGCGGTGCCGTCGTCGGCGTCGCCGCCGTCGCGATCACGACCCTCGCCGTCGCCTACGACGGGAACCCCACGACCGAAGTCGACCTCAACGACGGCAGCGTGTGGCTGACGAACGCGTCCCTTCTCGCCGCCGGTCACTACAACGATCCCTCGCGACAGCTCGACGGATCCGTCCGCGCGACGAGCGCGGAGTTCGACGTCCGCCAGCAGGCAGACGATGTCCTGCTCCTCGACGAGCAGAGCGCGACCGTCGCCCCGATCGACGCCGCGACGATGTCGGTGTCGAGCTCCGCGCAGCTGATGCCGAACGCGGTCGTCGAGCTCGGCGGCCCCGTCACCGCGATCCTCGACCCCGGAAGCGGCGAGCTCTTCGTCGTGAAGACGGCGGCGGTCTCCGGCTTCGACCGGGCGGAGGCGAAGCCCGTCGCGAAGCTCGGCAAGGGCGCGGACGTCGCGGTCGCCCATGACGGCACCGTGTTCGCGGCCTCCCCGAAGAAGGGGACCGTCGTCACGCTCCCCGTCGACCAGAACGGCGCCGTCGGGGAGCCGGAGGAGCAGGCGGTCGACGACCTCGGATCCGAGGTCGACATCGCCGCCGTCGGGTCCGTCCCCGTCGTGCTCGACCGGTCGTCCGGCGTCGTGCTCTCGCCCGACGGCCTGCGCGAGGAGCTGCCGGGGGGCGCGGCGGAGTCGGCGCGCCTGCAGCAGACGAGCGCCGACGGCGACAGCGCCTTCGTGGCGACGGCCACCGACCTGTACGAGTACCCGCTCGCCGGGGGCGAGCCTGCCGTCACCTCGTCGGGCGGCGAGGGGATCCCGGCGCAGCCCGTGTGGCTGAACGGGTGCGCGTACGCGGCCTGGGCCGGCTCCGGCGCGTTCCTGCGCGACTGCGAGGGCGAGGGGAACGACGCGAGCGAGACCCTGCCGGACGGTGGGGACACGACCGATCTCGTCTTCCGCGTCAACCGCGACGTGATCGTCCTCAACGACGTCGCCAACGGGTACGCCTGGGAGGTCGTCGACGAGCTGCGCCGCGTCGACAACTGGGAGGATCTCACCCCGCCGGAGGGCGAGGAGAGTGAGGAGGAGGACGACTCGACCGACGAGACGATCGAGGTCCAGCCGCCCGACCGCACGGAGGAGAATCAGCCTCCCGTCGCGGTCGACGACGATCTCGGGATCCGCGCGGGTCGCTCGACCGTGCTGAACGTGCTCGACAACGACTCCGATCCCGATGGCGACATCCTCACCGTCTCGCTGCCGGACGGCGGCCCGCGGATCGGCGACGTCCGTACGGTGCAGGACGGCTCGTCGTTCCAGATCGAGGTGCCGCCGGACGCGTCGGGAAGCGCGTCGTTCACGTACGAGGTCGATGACGGCCGCGGCGGAACGGACCAGGCCACCGTGAAGGTCTCCATCCACGGCGACGGCGTCAACTCCGAGCCCGAGGTGAAGCGGGAGCCCGTCGTCCCGATCGAGGTGGGCGGCACCGTCACCTACAACCTGCTGCAGGACTGGCGCGATCCCGACGGCGACGACGTCTTCCTGACCGCGGTCGAGCCGCTTCCGGGCGACGGCGTGGACTTCACCCCGGACGGGGAGGTCACCTACCGCGCGACGAGCGGCACGCAGGGGCCGCACGACATCCCCGTCACAGTCTCCGACGGCGAGGACTCGGCGACGGGGGTGCTGAAGCTCGACATCCGCCCGGTCGGCTCGACCGATCCGATCGCGAACAACGACCACGTCGTGGTGCGCGCAGGGGAGACCGCGACGGTCGCTCCGCTCGCCAACGACGTCAACCCGACGGCCGAGCAGCTCCGCCTGACGAACGTCGGCGAGGCCGCCGGCGCCACGATCGTGCCCGACTTCGCGAACAAGTCCTTCACGTTCCGCAGCGACACGGTCGGCACGCAGTACGTCGAGTACCTCGCGGCCGCGGGCCCGAGCTCCGCGACGGGGTACGTCCGCGTCGACGTCGTCCCCGACGAGGACGTCGATCTGCCCCCGGTCGCCGTGCGCGACGTGGCCCTGCTGCCGGCGGGCGGCGAGGCGCTCGTGAACGCGCTCGGCAACGACGAGGATCCGACGGGCGGCGTTCTCGTGCTGCAGTCGGTCACGGTCCCCGACGACGTCGCCGGCATCGGCGTCTCCGTGCTGGGCCACGAGACGATCCGCGTCACCGACACGGGCAGCCTCGCCGAGCCGGTGACCGTGACCTATCGGGTCTCCAACGGTGCGCATTCGGCCGAGGGCGAGGTCGTGATCATGCCGATTCCGGCGCCTACGAACATCCGCCCGCCGGTCGCCAACGACGACGAGGTCGTCGTGCGCGTCGGCGACGTCGTCACGGCCGACGTCCTCGACAACGACTTCCACCCGAACGACGACGAGATGACGGTGCTCCCCGAGCTCGTCGAGCCGCTGCCCGACCCCGAGCAGGGCGAGGCCTTCGTCTCGCAGGACGCGGTCCGGTTCAAGGCGGGCGACGAGCCCGGCACGGCCTACGTGACGTACGAGGTCGAGGACTCGCGCGGGCAGCGCGCCTCCGCTCTCGTCACCGTGAACATCCTCGAGCGCGACGACGAGCGCAACCAGGCCCCGCGCCCCGAGGACATCGAGGCGCGCGCGCTGGCGGGGACCGAGACGCAGATCCCGGTGCCGCTGGACGGCCTCGACCCCGACGGCGACTCCGTGGAGCTCGTCGGGATCGATTCGGCGCCGACCAAGGGCCGGATCGTCTCGACCGAGAAGGACCACCTCGTCTACGAGGCGTTCGACGGATCCACCGGGGTCGACACCTTCTCGTACCGGGTGCGCGATCGCCTGGGCGCCGAGTCGACGGCGACGATCCGCGTCGGCATCGCCGAGCAGGAGGACGCGAACCAGGCGCCCTACGCCGAGACCGACTCGCTCTACGTCCGCCCGGGGCGCGAGGTGGCCGTTCCCGTGCTCGAGAACGACTCCGACCCCGACGGCGACCAGATCGGGCTCGTCTCCGAAGGCGTGATCCTGCCGGAGGATGTGCCGGACCTCGAGGCCGAGGTCCTCGGCGACCGCCTGATGGTGACGGCTCCCGACGAGGAGATGGAGACGTCGCTCCAGTACACGATCGCCGACGACAAGGGCGCCGAGGCGAAGGGGCTCCTGTCGGTCACGGTCGACGAGGACGTGCCGCTCCAGGCCCCCATCGCGCGCGACGACACCGTGCTCGTGGAGGACGTGACCGACGAGCTGACGGCCGACGTCGACGTGCTCGCGAACGACGAGGATCCGGACGGCACGGTGCAGGCGCTCGACGTCGAGGCCGAGGGCGGCCGCCTCGTCGACGACGGCGTCGTGCGCGTCGAGGTCGGGGAGCGCCGCCAGATCCTCACCTACACGATCACCGACGAGGACGGGAACGAGGCGTCCGCCTTCATCCACGTCCCCGCGATCCGCGACCTGGGGCCGCGACTGATCTCCACGGAGGGCATCGAGGTCAGAAGCGGCGAGACCGTCGACGTGCCGCTCTCGGAGCACGTGGCCGTCCAGGGCGGCGGAGACGTGCGGATCACGCAGGCCGACCGGGTCTCGGCCGTGCACGCGAACGGCGATCCGCTCGTCAAGGACGAGGGCACCCTCGTCTACACGTCGAAGCAGGGCTACTTCGGCGCGGACGCGATCACCTTCGAGGCGACCGACGGCACGGGGCCGGACGATCCGGAGGGGCGCACGTCGACCCTGACGATCCCCGTCACGGTGCGCGCGCCAGACAACCAGCCGCCGACGTTCACCGACGGCTCCCTCGAGGTCGGGGCCGGCGACGACGCGCAGTCGATCGACCTCGCCGCCCTCACGAGCGACCCGGACCCCGGCGACCTCGAGGGGATGAGCTACCGGATCACGGGCGGGCAGAACGACCGGATCGATACGCGCATCGACGGTCAGACCCTCGTCGCGCGGGCCGACGCCGATGCCAAGGGCCAGGAGGCCACCCTCGAGGTCGAGATCGACGACGGCTCCAGCGAGCCCGTCACCGGCACGGTGCGCGTCGCCGTCACGGCGACCGACCGCGCTATGCCGGTCGCGAACACCGACAGGATCGACGACGCGCACCAGGGCGAGCCGATCAGGGTCGACGTGCTCGAGAACGACTTCAACCCGTTCCCCGACGAGCCGCTGACGATCGTCGACGCCCGTGTCGACGCGGGCACGGCGAGCATCGCCGACGACGACTCGTCCGTCACCGTCACGCCGGGCGCCGACTTCCACGGCACCGTGACGGTCATGTACCGCATCCAGGACGCCACGGGCGATCCGGACCGCCAGGCGCAGGGCCGGATCGAGCTGACGGTCAAGGGCAAGCCCGACGCCCCGACGGAGGTGACGGGCTCGCAGGAGATGAACCGGTCGGCCGTCATCAGCTGGCGTGCCCCGGCGAACAACGGCGAGGCGATCACGGGCTACACGGTCCGATCCGTGTCTGGGCCAGCCGTGAGCCAGGAGTGCCCGGCGACGACGTGCACGATCACCGGCCTGAGCAACGGCCAGGACTACCGCTTCGTCGTCACCGCGACCAACGCCGTCGGCGAGTCGGACGAGTCGCTCGCCTCGCCCGTCGTGACCCCCGACGTCAAGCCGGAGCGCCCGAACCCGCCGCGGATCACCGACTTCGGCGATCGTTCGCTCGACGTGCGGTGGGCGGCCCCGCCCAACGAGGGATCGCCGATCGAGAGCTACACGCTCTCCATCTCGCCGGCCGCCCCCGACGGGACGTCGCAGAAGGAGCTGCCGGCCGGCACCCTCTCGCACACGTGGACGGGGCTCGAGAACGGCCAGAACTACACGTTCAGCGTCCAGGCGAAGAACGGCGCGAAGGATCCGTCGGATCGCAGCCGCGAGTCTGTCGCGGAGTTCCCCGCCGCGCCGCCGGATTCGCCGGGCAAGCCGACCATCGCGAGCGCGCAGCCCGTCGGCAGCGAGTCGCAGATGACGATCCGCTGGGGCGAGGTCACCGGCGGCGCCACGAACGGCGACGCGGTCTCGCAGTACCAGGTGCTGCGCCAGGGCGGCGGCCAGGGCAACTCGACGTACGGTGTGCTCAGCGCGCCGACGACGAGCCAGACCGTGACGGTGTCGACCTCGACCGAGAACTACACCTACAAGGTCCGCGCCAAGAACAAGGCGGGATGGGGCGCGTGGAGCACGGCCTCCGATCCGCAGCGTGCCGCGACCCCGCCCCCGCCGCCCACGAACGTGAAGGCGAGCCCGGCGAACACCGGAGGAGCCGGCGGCCAGGTCAAGGTCAGCTGGAGCCCGCCGAGCAAGCTCAACGGCGCGCGCCCCGGCGAGGTCGACTACATCGTCACGGGCTACGGTGGCACGACGACGACCACAGGCACGAGCATCACGCTCAGCGGTCTGGACAACGGAGGCTCCTACAAGATCCAGGTCCGCACGCGGACGGCGGGGACCGGCTTCTCCTACGAGAGCGGCAGCGCCGGCGTCTCGAACGCGGTCGTGCCGTGGGGCAAGCCGAGCGCGCCGAGCGTGGGAGCCGCGGCGTCGGGCGAGCAGGGGCTGAAGTACTCCGCGACGCGCCCCGGCTCGAGCAACGGGCGGGACCTCACCGCCATGCAGGTGAAGTACAGCACGAACTCGAGCGGGAACGGCGGCACATCGGCCTCGCCCGGAGGCACGAGCTGGTCGACGACCGAGAACGTCGGCTACTCGACGACGAAGTGCGTCCAGGCGCGCGTGAAGAACTCCGAGGGATCCTGGAGCAGCTGGTCCGGCCTGAAGTGCGCCAAGAGCAACGACAAGCCGAAGCCGACTGCCACGACCGTCAAGGGCGCGCCGCACAAGGTCACGAGCGGCGCGAACAAGTGCACGCACGACTCCTGCGCCTACATGGCGGTGAAGGTGTCGGACTTCCCCGCGGGCGAGTACACCATTACGTGCCACGCTGACGGTGCCAGTGACTGGGGCGGCGGGAGCTACCCGGTTCCGGCGAATGGGACGGTTGAGACCGGTTGTTACTACGGGCATCCCGGGGTGAAGGCGTGGCTCACGATTCACGTTCCCGGCCAGGAGGATCCGGTGAAGGCCACGCCTCTCGCCTGGTACTAGAGGTGCCAGGAATCAACAGATGAAGGACACCACCGCATGACGATGACCCCCGAGCAGGCCTCGTGGTTCCAGACGACGTTCACGCGCCTGGTCGACAACGTCGATCAGGCCCTCATGGGCAAGCGCGACGTCGTGAGCCTCGTCGTCTCGGCGATGCTCGCCGAGGGCCACGTGCTCCTCGAGGACGCACCGGGCACGGGCAAGACGAGCCTCGCGCGCGCCCTCGCCGCCACGGTGAAGGGCACATCGAGCCGCATCCAGTTCACGCCGGACCTGCTCCCGAGCGACGTCACGGGCGTGACGATCTACGACCAGCGCTCGCACACGTTCGAGTTCCACCGCGGGCCCGTGTTCGCCTCGATCGTGCTCGCCGACGAGATCAACCGCGCCTCGCCGAAGACGCAGTCGGCGCTCCTGGAGGTGATGGAGGAGTCCCGCGTCACGATCGACGGGACGCCGCACGAGGTCGGGCGCCCGTTCCTCGTCATCGCGACGCAGAACCCCATCGAGCAGGCGGGCACCTACCGGCTCCCCGAGGCGCAGCTGGACCGCTTCCTCATCCGCACCTCGATCGGGTACCCGTCGATCGAGATCACGGAGCGGATCCTCGCCGGCTCCGCCGTGCGCAACACGGCCGCGTCACTCGGGGCGATGATCACGACGAACGCCGTGGCCGACATGGCCGACCTCGCCGCGACCGCCCACATCGATCCGAGCGTGCTGCGCTACGTGGCCGAGCTGGCGGAGGCGACGCGCAACGACCCCGGCGCGCAGGTCGGCGTCTCGGTGCGCGGCGCGCTCGCGCTCGTGCGGCTCGCGAAGGTCTGGGCCGCCGCCCACGGGCGCCACTTCGTGATCCCGGACGACATCAAGCAGCTCGCCCCGCACGCGTGGACGCACCGACTCGTGATCGACGCCGAGGCGGAGTTCACGGGGACGACCGCCGAGAACGTGATCGAACGGGTCCTCGGCCAGGTCGGCGCGCCCGTCAACCGCGCCTGAGGGCCCCGATGTCGACCGCGCCCCCGACCGCTCCTGCCGCGCCAGCCGGCGCGCCGCAGGAGCGCGATCTCGCGGGCTGGGCCGCCGTCGCGCGGCACCTGGCGGGGGCGGGGCTGGCGCGGCTCCGGCGCGCGCTGCGGGTGGTCCGCCCGATCGGGTGGATCGTGATCGGCATCGCCGCCGGCTCCTGGATCGCCGGGCTCGCGCTCGGCTGGCGCGAGGTGACGATCGCGGCCCTCGTCCTCACGGTCGTGATCGGCCTGTGCGCCCTGTTCCT
>JBQDDT010000010.1:0-7934 GCA_052092505.1 Microbacterium sp.
GCGCCCCCCCCCCCCGGGGGCCCCCGGGGCCCCCCCCCCCCCCGGGGGCTACCCCCCCCCCCCCCCCCGCCGCATCGCCTGAGGCGATCGAGCAGGGCGCCGACGACGAGCAGGACGCCGCCGTCGACGCCGGAGCTGCCGACGACGCGGGCTCCGGCTCCTCCGACGCGGACAAGCCGGCCGATGACGGCACCGCGAAGCGTGAGGCGCACCGGTCCCGGTGGCGCCTGGGGCGCCGCCTGCGGATCGTCCTGCCGGCGGTCGGCCTGACCGCGGCGCTCGTGGCCGGCTGCACGCCGGGCGAGTCGAGCATGAGCGCGAGTCCGGAGCCGAGCGCGAGCGAGACGGCGGCGGACTCCGAGGTCCAGCAGGCCCCGGCTGTGACGGAGACCCAGGCGGAGCGGATCATCGCGAACGTCTCGCAGGTCGTCGCCGACGCCGACGAGAAGCACGACGCGGATCGCGCCGCCGAGCGGCTGAGCGGCACCGCACTGGAGATGCGCAAGGTCAACTACGCGCTGAGCAAGAAGGTCAAGGACTACGCCGCGCTGCCGGCGATCCCCGAGGAGCCGATCCGCGTGCTCCTGCCGCAGGCGTTCGACGGCTGGCCGCGCTCCGTGCTGGCCGTCGTCGAGGACAGCTCCGACGAGACGGTCGCCCCGACCATCCTCACCCTGACGCAGAAGGACCCGTGGTCCTCGTACAAGGCGTCCTACATCTCTCAGCTGCGCCCGTCGGCCGAGATCCCCGATCTCGCGCCGTCCTACCAGGGGGCCGCGCTCGTGCCGCCGGACTCGTCCTTCCTGCAGGTCGCGCCGGCCGAGGTCGCGACGGCATATGCCGACGTCCTCAAGAGCGGCGGAAAGAGCTCCTACGCCGACCTGTTCGACCTCGAGAACGACGGGTTCCTGAAGGAGGTGCGGGAGAAGCGCAAGGCGACGCTCGCGAACTTCAACAAGACCGGCGAGGAGACCGGCAAGCTGAGCTTCGGCCAGTCGGCGGGCAAGGTCGAGCCGTTCTCGCTCATGACCCTGCACAGCGGGGCGATCGTCGGCGTCGCCGTCCTCGAGGACGAGGTGGTCAAGCCCACGGACGACGACGCGGTGATCCGGTTCGAGGACGACGCGGTGCTGAAGGCGTTCACGGGGGAGGATTCCTCCGCCGACGGCGTTCGGACGCGCTATCTCGACCAGCTCTTCTTCTACGTGCCGGCGAAGGGGTCCGACGAGTCGATCCGCCTGCTGGCCAGCTCGTCGTCGATCCGGGGCGCCGAGCTCCTGGAGGCCTCGGAGGACGAGTAGCCTCTGATCCGTCACCCGACACGATCCCGAACCTGCGAGGAGCAGCTCCCATGTCGAACGTCCCTCCCGATGTCGCCGCCCTGCGGGGAGCGGTCGACCTGTCCGCACTGAAGAACCGTCAGCCGGCGCCGTCCGGGGCCCCGGAGGGGGCCGGAGGCGCCGCGCCGGCCGGGGATGCGCTCGTGCGCGATGTCACCGACCAGACGTTCAACGAGATCCTCGAGCTCTCGAAGAGCGTTCCGGTGGTCGTCGATCTGTGGGCCGACTGGTGCGGCCCGTGCAAGCAGCTCAGCCCCGTCATCGAGAAGGTCGTGCGCGACCTCGCGGGGCGGGTCGTCCTCGCCAAGGTCGACGTCGACGCGAACCCGCAGCTGCAGCAGGCGTTCCGCGCGCAGTCGATCCCGATGGTGGTGGCGCTCCTTCAGGGGCAGCCGGTGCCGATGTTCAACGGGGCGATCCCGGAGGAGCAGGTGCGTCAGGTCTTCGACCAGCTCCTGCAGCTCGCCGCCCAGAACGGGGTGACCGGCACGGTGCAGGCCTCGGACGCCGGCGAGCCCGATGAGCAGGACGAGCCGGCCGAGGAGCCGCTTCCGCCGCTGCACGCCGAGGCGTTCGCGGCGATCGAGGCCGGCGACTACGACCGCGCCGCCGCCGCGTACGAGGCGGCGCTCAAGGAGAACCCGAAGGACGAGGAGGCCGAGGCCGGCCTCGGACAGGTCCGGCTCCTCGCGCGCGTGCAGGGCCTCGAACTGCAGCAGGCGCGCGAGGCGGCGGCGCAGGCGCCGACGGACGTCGACGCGCAGCTGGCGGTGGCCGATCTCGACGTGTCCGGGGGGCACGTCGACGACGCCTTCGATCGCCTCCTCGAGCTGTTCCAGGCGCTGCCGGCGGATGAGCGCGCGCCCGTGCGCGAGCGGCTCGTGGAGCTGTTCGGTCTCGTCGGGGCGTCCGATCCCCGCGTCGTGAAGGCGCGCACGCGCCTGACGAACCTCCTGTTCTGACGCCTCTGGCGGGTCGATGAACGGGCAGGTGTACCTCGATCACGCGGCGACCACGCCGCTGCGTCCCGAGGCCCGCGACGCGTGGCTCGAGGCGCAGGAGATCGTGGGGAACGCCTCGTCGATCCACGGATCGGGCCAGCACGCCCGTCGGGTCCTGGAGGACGCGAGGGAGCGGCTCGCCGCCGCCCTCGACTGCGAGCCGATCGAGGTGGTGCTCACCTCCGGCGGCACGGAGTCGATCGGGCTCGCCCTGCAGGGGATGTGGCGCTCCCGCGCCGCCGGTCGGACCCGGATCGTCCTCCCCGACGGCGAGCACCACGCCACGCTCGACACGGTGACGTGGCTCGAGGCGCACGAGCGCGCCGAGGTCGAGTCCGTCGCGCTGGACGCCGTGGGTCGGATCCCTCCAGAAGACATCGCGCGCGCGGCAGGGGGAGAGGAACCGGCCGCGCTGGTGACGGCGCTCGTGGCCGCGAACGAGACCGGCACGATCAACGACGCCGCCGAGCTCGCGCGCGTCGCGGCGCATGCCGGAGTCCCCGCGCATCTGGACGCCGTCGCCGCGTTCGGGCACGTCCCCGTGTCGTTCAGGGGATGGCGTGACGGCGCCGCGCCGGGGACGGGGCTGGTGGCGCTGAGCGTGTCGGGACACAAGCTCGGCGCCCCCGTCGGGACGGGTGCCCTCGTCGTCTCGCGCACCGCGCGGGTCGAGCCTCTCCTGCACGGAGGAGGGCAGCAGCGCGGGCTGCGGGCCGGGACGCAGGACATCGCGGGCGCCGTCGCGTTCGCGCGCGCGGCTGAGCTCGCCGGCGCGGAGCGCCAGGCGGAGCACGAGCGGCTGTCCGGCCTGCGCGACGACGCCGTGCGGCGCCTGCTCGCCGAGATCCCCGAGGCGGTGCTGCTCGGCGATCCGCAGCGGCGCCTTCCCGGCACGATCCACCTGCACCTGCCGGGAGCCGCGGGGGAGTCGCTGCTGTTCCTCCTCGATCAGAGCGGGGTGTCGGTGTCCACGGGGTCGGCGTGCCAGGCCGGCGTCGCCGAGCCGTCGCATGTGGTGAGGGCCATCGGGTACTCCGACGCCGCCGCGCGCCAGGTGCTGCGGATCACGCTCGGGCGCACCTCGAGTGCGTCCGACGTCGACGCGCTCGTCGCCGCGCTCCCCGAGGCTTACCGTCGCCTCGCCGATCGGGTGCCCAGGCGCTGAGCGTACGCTGGTCCCATGCGTGTTCTGGCGGCGATGAGCGGCGGGGTCGACTCCGCCGTCGCCGCCGCGCGCGCGGTCGACGCCGGGCACGAGGTCGTCGGAGTGCATCTCGCGCTCTCGCGCGCCGGCGGCACCCTGCGCGCCGGAAGCCGCGGCTGCTGCACGATCGAGGACTCGATGGACGCGCGCCGCGTCGCCGACCGACTCGGCATCCCGTTCTACGTGTGGGACTTCTCCGAGCGGTTCCGTGACGACGTCATCGACGACTTCGTCGAGGAGTACCGGGCCGGCCGCACGCCCAACCCGTGCATGCGGTGCAACGAGCGGATCAAGTTCGCCGCGCTCCTCGAGCGGGGCCTGGAGCTCGGGTTCGACGCCGTCTGCACCGGACACTACGCGACTCTCGTCGACGGCGAGCGGGGGCTCGAGCTGCATCGATCGAGCGAGGAGGCCAAGGACCAGTCGTACGTGCTGGGTGTGCTCACGGCCGATCAGCTCGCGCACTGTCTCTTCCCGCTCGGCGAGACGCCGTCGAAGTCCCTCGTGCGCTCCGAGGCGGAGCGCCGCGGGCTCGCGGTCGCGTCGAAGCCCGACAGCTACGACATCTGCTTCATCCCCGACGGCGACACGCGCGGCTGGCTCGCCGAGCGCGTCGGCGAGGACAGGGGGGACATCGTCGATCGCGCGGGAGACGTCGTCGGCGCGCACGACGGCGCGCACGCCTTCACCGTCGGGCAGCGGCGAGGCCTGAAGCTCGGGGTGCCGGCGCCCGACGGGAAGCCGCGCTTCGTGCTGGAGGTGCGTCCGGTCACGAACGAGGTGGTCGTGGGGCCGAAGGAGGCGCTCGCCGTGACGGCGCTCGTCGGATCGCGTCACACGTGGGCCGGTGCGGCCCCGGAGCAGCCGGAGCGGCCGTTCTCCTGCGAGGTCCAGGTGCGCGCTCATGCCGATCCCGTGCCGGCCGAGGCACGCGTCGTGGACGGCGAGATGACCGTGGAGCTCGAGGAGCCGCTCACGGGCGTCGCACCGGGGCAGACGGCCGTCGTCTACGACGGCACGCGCGTCGTCGGTCAGTGCACGATCGATCGCACGGTGTCCGCCGTGCCGGTCGGCGCGTAGGCGCAGGGACGCGCGGACGTTCCCTCGTCGGTCACGCCCGTGTCGCGTGCGCCTCGGAGTGCCCCTGCTGATCGCGCAGGCCGGCCATCGCCGTGCGCGAGGCGGTCCTGATGTGCTCGGCGCAGCGCTGCGCCGCGAGATCCGCGTCGCGCGCGATCACGGCGTCGACGATGCCCTGCAGTTCCGCGACGACCTGCTCTGATCGTCCCGGTCGGGACAGCGACGTCGCACGCAGAACGCGCACGCGGGCGTTGAGCCCCCCGAGAAGCTGTGTCAGCGTCGGGCTCTGCGCCCCCTCGTGGAGCACGTCGTAGAAGCCGTCCTTCGCGGAGAGCGCATCCTTCACCTCGGCCTCGGCCGTGGCGACGCGCTCGTACTCCTGGACGGATTCGGCGAGACGGCCCACCTGCGCGTCATCCGCGTGCTCGATGAACTTCCTGAGCAGCAGCGACTCGAGAACAGCCCGGATCTCGTACATCTCCAGCGCCTCGTCCGGGGTCGGCGCGGCGACGAACGCTCCGCGCTGCGGCTCGACGATCACGAGGCCCTCGGAGCCGAGCTCGCGAAGGGCCTCCCGCACCGTCGCGCGCGAGACTCCGAGCTTCTCGATGAGCTCTCGCTCGATGAGGCGCTGTCCTGGCTTCAGCTCGAGCTCGAGGATCGCGCGACGCAGCTCCGCCGTGACCTGCTCCCTCAGCGGAGCGGCGATCCGTCCGAGGGGCGTCACGGCCCAGCCGTTGTGCGGGTCGATCGGGGTGGTTGGCATCTGCAGTTACCTTCTGATGGTGCGCGGAAGAGCGTCGACGCTGACGCTCGCGACGGACGTCTGTTCCATTTACGGTACCGTCGCGCCGTACTCGTCGTCGGTCACGGCGCTCTCCCAGTCGGTGACGCCGAGGGAGATCGCCAGGTGGGTCATCGCGGAGTCGGGAGCGGCCCCGTGCCAGTGTCTCTCGCCCGCAGGGACCCAGGCGGTGTCCCCCTGATGAAGCTTCTCGACCGGGCCGCCCTCGCTCTGCACGAGACCGCTCCCCGCGAGCACGATGAGGATCTGTCCTCGTTCGTGGCTGTGCCAGAAGGTGCGCGCGCCGGGTGTGAACGTCACCGTGTTGATCGTGACTCCGTCCTCGGTCGCGAGGGTGAGGTAGGGGTGGACGTCGCCCGTGAACTGGGACCCTCGCTTCCCTCTCGGTCCGGACTGCTGCTCCGGAGTGACGATGATCATCTCTTCTCCTGCCTCTCGGTCTCGTGCAGTCGGACGCCGCCGGAGATGTCCCCGATCGCGTCGACCACGGTGTTGCTGATCTCGTCGGCGTATCCGAGCGAGCGCGCGAGCCCGAAGGCCGCGACCGGGCCGGACGAGTGGAGACTCGAGACCCCGAGCTGTGAGAGGAGATCGACGTACAGGACGATGTCCTTCAGCATCAGCGTGTTCGTGAGACCGCCCTTCAGATAGTCGCCCTGGATGATCTTCGGGAACCGATTGAGGGTCGCGAAGTTCACTCCGGAGCTCTCGTTCAGAACGGAGAGCACCGTCTCGAGGTCGAGCCCGCTCTTCTTGGCCGCGATCATCACCTCGGAGGTCGCCGACAGGGCGATGGCGTTGAGGAAGTTGTTGAGGAGCTTCGTGACGTGGCCCGCGCCGGAGTCCCCGACGTGGAAGACTCTCTTCGCGAAGTGCGAGAGAACGCCGGAGGTCTCCTCCAGTGCGTCGCCGTCGCCGCCGACCATCAGCGTCACCTCGCCCTTCTCCGCTGCGGCCGCACCGCCGGAGATCCCGGCATCGAGGTAGCGCACGCCCCGCTCGCGGAACTCGGCGGCGATCCTCCGGGTCGAGTCGGGGGAGGCGGTCGACAGGTCGACGACGATCTGCCCCCGGCGCGCATGCGCGAGGAGGCCGTCGTCGCCGGAGACGACGGCCTCGACGACCCGGCTGTCGGGAAGGGAGAGGAGGACGACGTCGGCCCGTGCGGAGACGTCGGCGACCGATTCGGCCGCCTGCGCCCCGCAGCGCTCGATGGCCTCGACGCGCGCGTCGTATCCGATGACGGTGACGCCTTCGGCTCCGAGCCGGCCGGCGACTCGTCCTCCCATGTTCCCGAGGCCGATGAATCCCACAGGTTCCGTTGACATTCGTGTCCTTCCGATCAGGTCGTCTCCGTCGGCAGCGTTCACGAGGCGGGTGTCCTGGCGACGGGTGCTGCGCCGATGAGCGCGGCGGTGCCGTCGAGGCCGGGCGCGGCGGCGAAGCGGGCGAGCGTTCCCGGGTCGTGACCCGCGACGAGGTGCGTCGCCCTCCCGGAGTCGAGAAGACCGCGGATCGTGACGAACGCGTCGTACATGCCGGCGACGTCGGTCACCGACGAGAACGGCATGTCCGCATCGAGCTCCTCGTAGTAGTGGACCGCGTCGCTGGCGATGAGGACGACGCCGGCATCGGTGTCGACGAGCACGATGCACTGGCCTGGCGTGTGGCCGCCGACCTGGACGATCTCGATGCCGTCGGCGGGCCGATGAGCGCCGGAGAAGGTCTCGACGCGGCCATCGTCGACGAGGGCGTTGAGCTGCGCGAGCTCGGCATCCTCGACGGAATGGCGGAAGAGCTCCCTGTCTGCGAGGGGGCCGTTCCAGAAGTCGAGCTCATCGGATGCGATGAGGAAGCGTGCGTTCGGGAACACGTCGAGGTTCCCGATGTGGTCGTAGTGCGCGTGACTGATGATCACCAGCGACACCTCGCCAGGCTCGATCCCGATCCGGGCGAGGAGATCGGGCACGGGGATGAGCACGTCCCGTCCTCGGCTCTCCGCTCCAGAGCGCGAGTAGCCGGTGTCCACGAGGATGATCTCGTCTCGACGGCGCAGGATCCAGAGGAAGTAGTCCATCCGCAGCGGCGCGTCCGGCTGTCCGTAGTGGGCGTAGTTCAGGAAGACATCGCTGCGTGTCGCCTCGCGCGTTCCATGCCGCGCGATGGTCACCGACCATGTGCTGTCCGCAGCGGGGGAGGGAGCCTCCATGCGATCGCCCCGTTTCTGTCGTCTCTGCCAGATATCCGCGGTGGGCGTCCCGTCGCCGGTCCGCTCGTGCCCGATCGGGGGTTGACGCGATCACCACTTGCATGACTATATGACTGTCGGACAATCTAAACAAGCTCGGGTCGATTCGTCTCGGGCGAAGGGAGTCAGCGGCACCGTTGCCTCTCTTTTGTCCTATGGTACGTTTGTCGGACAATCAGTCAAAGCGGACTGCTGACCATGATTTCGAGGTGGAGATGATGAAGAGGACTCGCGGCGCCATCGTCAGGGAGGCTCC
>JBQDDT010000010.1:7944-28761 GCA_052092505.1 Microbacterium sp.
CCCGGCGTCTACGAGACGGTCGATCTGGAGCTGGACGACCCCCGTCAGGGTGAGATCCGCGTGAAGATGGTCGCCACAGGCATGTGCCATTCCGACGATCACTTCGCGACGGGAGACATGGTCCCCGCGGTGTATCCGTGGCTCGGCGGCCACGAGGGCGGGGGCATCGTCGAGGCGGTCGGACCGAACACCCCCGGCTGGGAGGTGGGGGATCATCTCGTGACCTCGTTCCTGCCGGGGTGCGGCCGGTGCCGCTGGTGCGCCTCGGGAATGCAGAACCTCTGCGATCTCGGTGCGACCCTCCTCCAGGGCGCCCGGTTCGATGACACCGAGAGCTATCGGGTGAGCCTCACGGATGGGACCCCGGTCGGCCAGATGTGCGGGCTCGGCACCTTCGCTGAGCACACCGTGATCAGCGTCAACTCGGCGATCAAGGTCGACAAGGACCTGCCGCTCGATGTGGTCTGCGTCCTCGGATGCGCCGTCGGAACCGGGTGGGGATCCTCCGTCAACGCCGCCGAGGTGTCGGCCGGCGACGTCGTCGTCGTCTTCGGCATCGGCGGCGTCGGCATCAACGCGGTCCAGGGCGCTCGTCATGCGGGTGCCGACCATGTCATCGCGGTCGATCCCGTGGCGTTCAAGCGCGAGAAGGCACTGGAGCTCGGCGCGACGCGCGCGTTCGCCGGCGCCGACGAGGCGATCGAGTACGCCAAGAGCCTGACGAACGGTCAGGGCGCCGACAAGGCGGTGGTGACCGTCGGTCGCACGACGGGTGAGCACGTCGCCCAGGGATTCGCCGCCATCCGGAAGGCCGGCACCCTCGTGTGCACGGGGATCGGCGACATGACCGAGGTGGGTCTCCCGCTCCCGCTCACCGAGCTCGTGACGTATCAGAAGCGCATCCAGGGAACGCACTTCGGGCACTGCAACCCGAGCGCGGACATCCCCCGGCAGATCCAGATGTACCGCGACGGCAGGATCAAGCTCGACGAGATCATCACCCGCCGCTATGCGCTCGACGAGGTGGCCCAGGGGTACGAGGACATGCACAACGGCGAGCTCGTGCGCGGCGTCGTCGTGTTCGACTGACCGGCCGACGACGCGATCCGAGCGTCGTCGCGCGACGAATCCCAGGGGAACGCTCGGTCCCCCTCAACGACGAGGAGAAAGAGCATGAGAACAAGGAACCGCTGTGTCTTGCGGATCGGAGCGGCTCTCGGCGGCATCGCGCTCGCCGGGACGCTCATCTCGGGGTGCGCCGACGGAGGCGCCGCGCCGGAGGACGACACCGGATCGGGTTCGCAGCCGATCAAGATCGCGCTGAGCAACTACTTCAACGGCAACACGTGGCGCAAGCAGATGGAGGCGAGCTTCGAGGAGACGGTCGCTGAGAACCCCGATCACTTCTCCGAGCACAAGCTCGTCAACTCCGACGGGTCGGCGCCCCAGCAGGCGCAGCAGATCCAGTCGCTCGTCCTCGAGGGGTATGACGCCATCGTCGTCAACGCGGCCTCTCCGACGGCGCTGAACGGCGCGATCGAAGAGGCATGCGCGGCCGGCGTCACCGTCGTCGCATTCGATTCCCTCGTGACCGCGGACTGCGCCTACAAGGTGGCGTTCGACTACGTCGAGTACGGGCGCACGGAGGCGAAGTTCATGGCGGAGCAGCTCGACGGCGAGGGGAACATCCTCATGGTCCGCGGCATCGCGGGCAACACCGTCGACGACGGCATCTGGCAGGGCGTGAACGAGGTCCTCGACGAGTACCCCGACATGGAGATCGTCGGCGAGGTCTACGGCGAGTGGACGGAATCGGTGGCGCAGCAGGAGGTGGCGAAGATCCTGCCCTCCCTGCCGGAGGTCGACGGCGTGCTGACCAACGGCAACGACGGAGGCGGCACGCTCGACGCGTTCCTGCAGTCAGGGGCGGACGAGCTCCCCGTGATCGTCCAGGGCAACTCCGGCCAGGGGCTCGACGGGTGGAGCAAGGTCGTCGCGGATGACTCCGACTACGTGTCGATGTCGATCTCCTCGCAGCCGAGCATCTCGCAGACGGCGGCGTGGATGGCCGCCCTCCTCGTCAACGATCAGGACGACGCGCGTCAGGTCCCGGACAAGACCGTGCACTCGCCCCTGCTCATGATCCCCGAGGAGAACAGGGAGGCCTGGAACGAGGCACTCGAGTACACCGAGATCGCCGAGAACCCGACGACCCTCGAGGCGACGCAGGAGATCATCGCGGCGGAGATCTCCGGCGACCCGATCATCTCGGACAGCCCTCTTCCGCCGAAGTAGGACGAGCGCCGTGAGGAAGGTGACCCATGCAGACGGATGACGGCGCACGCGCGCTGGTCGAGGTCGTCGACGTGTCGAAGTCTTACGGATCGACGCGTGCCGTCCGGGGCGCGTCGATCCGCGTCGGACGCGGCGAGATGGTCGGCATCGCCGGACACAACGGAGCAGGGAAGAGCACGTTGCTGAAGGTGCTCAACGGCACGGTCGCCGGCGACGCGGGGCGCGTCGTCGTCGGCGACCACGACCGGTCGGCGACCCAGACGGTGACGCGTCCGGAACGGGTCGGCGTGCGCACCGTCTATCAGGAGCTGGCGCTGGCACCGAGCCTCCGCGTGGACGAGACCGCGGCGGTGTTCGACGGCGCCGCCCGGGGCTGGCGCTGGAGATCGTCCGCCTGGCGACGACTCAGGAACGTGCTCGACGAGATGTTCCCCTCGCACGGGATCTCCGGGGCCCAGGTCATCGAGGATCTGCCGATCGCGAAGCGCCAGATGATCGAGTGCGCGATGACGATGGTCGAGGGCGAACGCTCGGCGGCGCTCGTCATCCTCGACGAGCCGACATCGTCGCTCGACGGAGCGTCGACGGAGTCGTTCTATGCGTTCCTCCGGCGCCGAGCGGCCACGGGGCTCTCGGTGATCGTGACGACGCACCGGCTCAACGAGATGATCGACAACCTCGATCGCATCTACGTGATGCGAGACGGACGGGTCCTCGGCGAGCACGCCGCGTCCGCGGCGACGAAGGACTCCCTCGTCACCGCGATGGGGGTGGCCGCGCACGCGCAGCGGCACGATCAGCCCGCCGTGACGTCCGCGTCCTCGCAGACGAGGGCGACGGCCGTCGAGAACGCGAGGGCGGCGGGTGACGGCGCGATCGTCTCCCTGCGACAGCGGGCGGAGGAGTCGGATCGCGATGAGGCCTTCGACGTCCGCATGGGCGAGATCGTGGGGTTCGCCGGCCTCGAGGGGCACGGTCAGGTGGCGGTCCTCGAGGCCGTCCGTCGCTCCGCGGCCTCACGCGCCGCGCGGAGGGGACGATCGCGGAGCTTCGGGGATCTCACGGCGTCCGTCGTCGGCGACGCGGCGTACGTGAGCGGTGATCGCGGCGTCCGCGGGATCTTCCCGCTGTGGGACGTGCGCCGCAACATCAGCTTCTCGGCCCTTGCGGGGCCGCTCACCTCCGGAGGGATCATCAGGACGGAACCGGAGACGGAGCTCGTCGATGAGTGGTATCGGCGGCTCGGCATCAAGGGAGAGCCGTCCGACGGGATCACGAGTCTCAGCGGGGGCACACAGCAGAAGGCCCTCATGGCCAGAGCGATGGCCGTGCACTCGAGCGTGCTCCTCCTCGAGGACCCCACGCGCGGCGTGGACCAGGCCACGAAGGGCGACTTCTACGCGATCCTGCGCGAGCAGGCCGACAAGGGGCAGACCGTGCTGTGGTACTCGACCGAGAACGAGGAGCTGCGCAACTGCGACAGGGTCTTCGTCTTCCGATCCGGTCGGATCGCCGGCGAGCTCGCCGGGGACGACGCGACGGAGGACGCGATCATCGCGATGTCCTTCGAAGGCGACGACGCCCCAGAGCACCGCGACGAGATTCCGGAGGACGAGCGATGACCTCGGCGCAGATGGACGCACCCCTGGCCGTGGCGAAGCGCGCGAGGTCGATGCGCGGCGTGCTCGCCTTCGCGCGCGCGGCCTGGTTCCTGCCGGTGCTGAGCGCCGTCGTCATCCTCGCCGTGCTCGTCGCGCTCCGCCCGATCGTGGCGTCCTTCACGGGCTTCTCGCTCGTGCTGGCGCCGCTGCTTCCGCTCATCTTCGCGGTCCTCGCGCAGATGTTCACGATCGGAGGCGGAGACATCGACCTGGGGATCGGCTCCTTCATCGGCCTGGTGAACGTGATCGCCGCGGTCACCCTCGGGCAGGATCCCGTGCTCGGAATCGTGCTGCTCCTCCTGCTCATCGCCGCGTACGCCGCGATGGGGGCGCTGATCGCCCTGCGGCGGCTGCCCTCGATCGTCGTCACGCTGGGCATGTCCTTCGTCTGGCTGGGGGCCGCGATCGTGCTGCTGCCGACTCCCGGCGGGCTGGTGCCGCAGTGGCTCGTGATGGTCGTGCGGTTCAACCCCGGCCCCATCCCCGCTGCGGTCATCGTCATCCTCGTCGTCGCCGTCGCGACCGCCTGGTTCCTCGAGCGGTCGCGGTACGGCGCCGTCCTGCGCGGCATGGGCTCGAACCCCGAAGGGATCCGTCGCGCGGGATGGTCGGTGCTGAGGGCCAAGGTCACGACGTACGCGCTCGCCGGCGGCTTCGGCGTGCTGTCCGGACTCTTCCTCAGCGGTCAGACCGGGGGAGGGGATGCGTACATCGCGCAGAGCTACGTGCTGCTGAGCATCGCCGGCGTGATCGTCGGCGGCGGCGCCTTCGGCGGCGGAAAGGTGTCCGTCGTCGGCGCGATCTCCGGCGCACTCGTCATCGGGATGCTGGGCCTGCTGCTGCAGTTCGTCGGCGTCTCGTCCAGCTACCAGGCCGCGGCGCAGGGAGTGGTCCTCGTGCTGGTCCTCATCGCGCGCTCGGTCGCCGGATGGCATCGGAACAGGAGGAGCGCATCATGACGATGACGACGACCACGGCCCGACGCTCGGAGGGCGCCGTGCGGGCCGGCGGATGGGTGTCGAACACGCTGCGGCGTCCCTCGACCCCCGCCTTCATCGGCCTCGTCGCGATCTGGCTGGCGATCGGCGTGCTCGCCGGTCGGGGGCTCTGGGACACGCTCAGCGCCGGGATCATCATCGCCACGTTCCTGATCGTCGCCGGCATCGGACAGCTCTTCGTGATCACCGTCGGCAACGGGGGGGATCGATCTCTCGGTTCCGTACATCATGACGCTGAGCGCCTATCTGTCGTGCACGGTGATGGCCGGTGACGATGCCAACATCGCCTGGGGGCTCGTCGTGGGGGTGCTCTCCGGGCTCGCCGCCGGACTGATCTCTGCGCTCCTGATCGAGCTGATCGGGATGCCGCCCCTCGTCGGCACGCTCGCCGTCGGGTTCGGACTGCAGACCTTCGCCCTCATCTACTCCGGCACGGTGGTCGGGGTCGCGAGCCCCGCGCTCGCCGACTTCACCACCGCGCGGATCGGGCCGATCCCGCTCCTCGGCGTGCTGGGCATCGCCATCGTCATCGTGACGGCAGTGCTCCTCAAGCGGACGCCGTACGGACGCAGAGTCGAGGCCGTCGGACAGCGGCCGGTCGCGGCTGCCCTGGCGGGAACCCGGCCGCGCCTCATCCGCGGATCCGCGTTCGTGCTCTCCGGCGGTACGGCGGGCCTCGCCGGCGTGCTGCTGGCGGCGTACAGCGGAGGCCCGTCGCTGGGCCTCGGCACCCCGTACCAGCTCTCGTCGATCGCCGTCGTCGTCCTCGGCGGCTCGCTCATCGCGGGCGGGCGAGGCGTCGTGCCCGGCCTGTGGGCCGCGGCGGTGCTGCTGACGCTCCTGACCACGCTGAGCAACATCACGCGGCTCAGCGCGGGGTTCCAGCTGATCATCCAGGGCGCGCTGATCGTGCTCGTGCTCGCGCTCGCGAGCAGCTCCGGCAGCACCCGTCGTCGGCGCGCCGCGCCGGCAGACGAACCGGCGACCCCCGAAGAAGGGCAGGACGACTGATGGCAGACATCGAATACCGGCAGGCACAGCGACTGATCGAGGCCGCGCTCGCCGCGGCGGAGGAGATCGGCGTTCCGATGAGCGTCGCGGTCGTCGATCGCACGAGGGAGCTCGTGGCGTTCGCGCGTCAGCCGGGCGCCCCCATCTTCACGGCGAAGGTCGCGACGGCGAAGGCCTTCACAGCCGTGTCCCTCGCCGCTCCGACGGATCAGACCAAGCAGTTCACGGCGCCGGACGGTCCGTTCTACGGGCTCGAGATGCTGGGCGGCGGGGTCATCTCGACGATCCCCGGCGGCATCCCCCTCGTCCGGTCAGGGGACCTGATCGGCGCGGTCGGCGCCTCGGGCGGGACAGCCGACGACGACCTGCGGATCGCCAGGGCGGCGCTCGCGGATTTCGAGGAGGAGACGGGATGACGAGGAACCGATTCACCGGCAAGCGGGTCCTGCTCACGGGCTGCGTCGCCAACATCGGCCGCGCGACGGCCGAGCTGTTCGCTTGGGAGGGCGCGACGCTGTTCCTCGTGGACCTCGATCCGAAGGTCGAGGCCACGGCGCGCGAGATCGCCGCGCTCGGGGCCGACGTGTTCTGGCGCGCCGCCGACGTGGGCGAGCCCGACGCGGTGCGTGCCGCCGTGGAGGCCGCGGTCGAGGCGATGGGCGGCCTCGACGTCATGGTCAACAATGCGGGCATCCAGCGCAGCGGGATCGTCGAGGAGTTCTCCGTCGACGACTGGAACGCGACGATGCGCGTCAATGCGGGATCGTGCTTCCTGTTCGCGAAGTACGGCGTCCCGCACCTGAAGTCCGCCGGCGGGGGAGCGATCGTCAACACGGCCTCGATCGCGGGCACGCACGGAGGGCCGCCGAGCCTGTCAGCGTATTCCGCGTCGAAGGGGGCCATCGTCGCGTTCACCCGGGTGCTGGCGAAGGAGCTCGGACCGTTCGGGATCCGCGCCAACGCGATCGCACCGGGGTGGGTCGACACGGCCTTCAACGACCCGGTCGCGGAGTACCTCGGCGGAAGCACGGCGGTCGAGGCCGACGTCGCCGTCAACGTCCCGCTCCGGAGGCAGGGGACGCCGGAGGAGATCGCCAGGGCGATCGCGTTCCTGGCGTCCGAGGACGCCTCGTACATGAGCGGACAGCCACTGATCGTGAACGGAGGAGCAGCATGAGCGAGACGACGCAGCTGACGAGGCTGGAGCACTGGATCGACGGACGCGCGACGTCCCCGATCGGCGGCGCGCACCGACCGGGGACGAACCCGGCGAACGGACGGCCGACGGTCGACATCGCGCACGGCGACGAGAGCGATGTGGCCGCCGCGGTCGACGCGGCGTCGTCAGCGCGATCCGAGTGGCGTGCCTTCGGATCGGCCGAGCGCGGCAGGGTCATCGCGCGGATCGCGCAGCTCATCCGCGATCGCGCAGAGGAGATCGCCGACGTGGAGGTCGAGGACACGGGGAAGCCCCGTGCCCTCGCGCTGTCGGAGATCGAGAACTCGGCCGCCTATTTCGAGTTCTACGCGACCCTCGTCAATCTCCCCGTCGGCGACGTGCTCGACGTGGAGGCCGGTCAGCACGTGTTCACGAAGCGGGAGCCGTTCGGCGTCATCGGGATCATCACGCCGTGGAACCTCCCCTTCAACCAGGCGGCCAGGGCGATCGCCCCGGCCCTCGTGGCCGGCAACACCGTCGTGGTCAAGCCGGCGTCGACGTCGTCGCAGTCGACCGTGCTGCTCGGAGAGCTGTGCCGGCGTGCCGGCCTGCCCGACGGCGTGCTCAACGTGGTCCTCGGTGCGGGGTCGAGCGTCGGAACGGCGCTCGTCAGCCACCCGGACGTGCGCAAGGTCGCATTCACGGGCTCGGTGGGCGTGGGGCAGAGGATCGGTCGGATCGCCGCGGACCGGGTCATCCCACTGACGCTGGAGCTCGGAGGGAAGTCCGCGAACATCGTCTTCGAGGACGCCGACCTCGACCACGCGGTGACCGAGGCGGTGCGCGCGTTCACGAACAACTCGGGCCAGGTGTGCTCGGCCGGCACCCGGCTTCTGGTGCAGCGCTCGATCTACGACGCCTTCGTGGATCGTGTCGCCGTGGCGACGGGCCGGCTTCGGGCGGGGACCGACATCGGTCCGATGATCACCAGGGACCAGTACGAGCAGGTGCAGGACTACTTTCGCATCGCCGAATCCGAAGGCGCCAGGACGCACGTCGGCGGCGCCGTCGCGGACGACGCGAGCCTGGCAGACGGCTTCTACGTCCAGCCGACGGTCTACGGCGGGACGAACGACATGCGGATCGCCAGAGAGGAGATCTTCGGCCCCGTGCTGGTCGCCATCCCCTTCGACGATGAGGACGAGGCGGTGCGGATCGCGAACGACTCCGATTTCGGTCTGATCTCCGGTGTCTTCACACGCGATGTCGGCCGCGCGCTTCGCATCGCCGATCGCATCGAGGCGGGACAGGTCTTCGTCAACAACTGGTCGACCGGCGCCGTGCAGATGTCCTTCGGCGGTCACAAGCAGAGCGGGTACGGGCGGGAGAAGGGCATCGAGGCGCTCCTGCACTACTCCCACCTGAAGTCCGTCGCGGTGGTGTTCTGATGACGCGGATCCATGTCATCGGGCTCGGCACGATGGGGTCGCCGATGGTCGCCAGGCTCGTCGCCTCCGGGCACGAAGTCAGCATCGGCGACGCTGATCCCGATGCCGTCGCCCGGGCCTCCGCACGCACCGGGGCCGTGGCCGGATCGGACGCCTCATGGCGGGGCGAGGTCGATGTGCTCCTGCTCATGCTCCCGAACAGCGACGTCGTGGAGGCGGTGCTCGGATCGGTCGACGACCCCGGATCGATCGCCGGAGGCATCGCCGCAGACGCGATCGTGCTCGACATGAGCTCCTCCCGCCCCGACTCCACTCTGGCGCTCGCACGGCAGCTGGGCTCGCGGGGCGTCGCGCTCGTCGACGCACCGGTGTCCGGCGGCCCCGTCCGCGCCTCCAGCGGCGAGCTGGCGATCATGGTCGGCGGTGCCGCGTCGCAGGACGTGCGGGACCGTGTCCTCCCCGTCCTGGAGTCACTCGGCGGATCGATCGCCCACACCGGGGAGACCGGGTCGGCGCACGCGCTGAAGGCGCTGAACAACCTGCTCTCGGTCATCGGGCTCGTCGGGGCGACCGAGGTCCTGCAGGTCGGCGCCGCGTACGGCCTCGACCCCGGTGTGATGCTCGACGTGATCAATCACTCGACCGGGCGCAACCACGCCACGGAGGTGAAGATCGGTCCACAGGTGCTGGATCGCGGATGGAACGTCGGCTTCTCCCTCGCGCTGACGGAGAAGGACATCACGACGGCGATGGGGCTCGCGGAGGCGGGCTCGATCTCCGCACCCGTCGCCGCGTCCGCCATCCGCGTGGTTCGCGACGCCCTCGCCTCGTTCGACGGCCTCCCTGCGGATCAGACCCAGATCGCGCAATTCCTCGAATCCCGGAACGGCGTCTCGCTGGCGCGCTCGACGAAAGGAACACCTTCCCCATGAACACCGAACTCTTTGACCGCGGCCTCGAGATCCGTCGCGAGGTGCTCGGAGACGCGTACGTCGATCGGTCGCTCGCACAGGCGACGGACTTCTCGCAGGAGATGCAGGAGCTCGTGACGCAGTACTGCTGGGGAGACGTGTGGAGTCGTCCTGGCCTCGCCCGGCCGTCGCGGAGCATGATCAATCTCGCCATGCTCACGGCGCTGAACCGGTCGCACGAGCTCGCGACCCACGTGCGCGGGGCCGTGCGCAACGGCGTCACGGAAGAGGAGATCAAGGAGGTCTTCCTTCAGGCCGCGATCTACTGCGGCGTGCCGGCGGCGCTGGAGAGCTTCCGGGTGGCGAAGGGCGTGATCGACGAGCTCGAGGCGGAGAAGGCGAGCTGACGCCGGATGACGACGGACGCCATCGCGCAGCGGCACCAGCTGAGCGTCGCCGGCCCCTCCGACCCCGCGGACTCCCTCTCTGAGCTCGCCGACGGAAGCCGCGTCTTCGAGATCGCGGACGAACGGTTCCTCGGCTGCATCGATCAGGTGGCACGGCTCGAGCGGCTCCACAGCGGATGCCGCTGGGCGGAGGGGCCGGTGTACCTGGCGGACCAGCGCTCCCTTCTCTTCAGCGACATCCCCAATGCGCGGATCCTCCGCTACGACGAGTCGTCTGGCCGCGTCTCCGAGCTGAGGGCGGACTCCGGAAAGGCCAACGGGAACGCGAGGGACCTCCAGGGGCGACTCGTCACCTGCGAACAGGGCGCACGCCGTGTGACGCGCACGGAGCCGGACGGGTCGATCACCGTGCTGGCCGATCGCTTCGAGGGGCGCCGTCTCAACTCGCCCAACGACCTCGTGGTCGCCTCCGACGGCTCGATCTGGTTCACCGACCCGGATTACGGCATCGCCACCGATTTCGTCGGAGCGAGGGAGCCGAAGGAGCAGCCGGCGAACGGCGTCTACCGGCTCGATCCGGACACGGCGGAGCTCCGCCTCGTCCTCGACGATCTCTGCCGGCCCAACGGCCTCGCGTTCTCACCGGATGAATCGACGCTGTACGTCGTGGATTCCGGGTACCTCCCTGGCGGTGTCGGCCCTCGGCACGTCCGAGCTTTCGCCGTCGACGGCGACGACCTCAGCGGGGGAGACGTGGTGACCGAGGTCGTGCCGGGGATCCCCGACGGACTCCGCGTCGATACGGAGGGGCGTCTCTGGGTCGGAGCAGGGGACGGCGTGCACTGCTATTCGCCGACCGGTGAGCTTCTGGGGAAGATCCGCGTGCCGGAGGCCGTCGCCAACGTGGCATTCGGCGGCCCTCTGCGCACGCGGCTCTACATCACGGCGTCCACGTCGCTCTACGCCGTCTTCGTCGAGGCACGGGGCGTGCAGCGGCCCTGACACGGTCTTCCGGTCCCTCGCCGCGGAACGAGGGGCCGGAAGACCGCCGAGGAGACGTCCCGGCTCAGTAGAACTCGACGGTGTCGACGATGTTGCGCATCGGCTCTCCGTCGAGCAGGCGGCGAGCGTTGTCGGCGAACAGGCGCGCGATGCGCGGCTCCTCCTGCGCGGACAGCGCGGCCGTGTGGGGGCTCACCAGGACGCGCGGGTGGTCCCAGAGCGGGCTCTCGCGGGGGAGTGGCTCCTCCTCGAACACGTCGAGCGCTGCGAACGCGACGCGGCCGTCGTCGAGCGCCGCGGTCAGCGCCCGCTCGTCGATCACGGTCCCTCGCCCGACGTTCGTCACGATCGTGCCCTGCTTGACGCGCGAGAGCAGATCCTCGCCGATGAGGTGGTGCGTGCTCTCGGTCCCGGGAAGCGTCACGACGATCGCATCGACCTCGGAGACCGCCTCCGGCAGCTCCTCCATCCCGATGAGCCGGTCCACGCCCTCCACGGGCTCGCCGGAGCGACTGGTGCCCCAGACCCGTGCCCCGAAGGCGGCGAAGCGGGTCGCCGCGGCGCGGCCGATCCCGCCGAGGCCCACGACGAGGACCGTCATCTCGTCGAGGTGGCGCATCTCCCAGCGTCCCTCCCAGACGCCGTCGCGCTGCGTGCGCTGGAGGCGCGGCAGGTCCTTGGCCCCCGCCAGGACGCCGAACACGGCGAACTCGGCGAGCGTGGGGCCGTGCACGCCGGCGCTCGTGGTGAAGCGCACGCGCTCGAGCTCCTCCGCCGTGAGGCCCGCCGCGCGCACCTGGGCACCGCCGCCCGCGGCCATGATCTGCACCCACTTCAGGCGCGGGTTCGCGCGCACGGTCCTGGCGAGTGCCGCGGGGTCGGTGTCGGGGATCGAGAAGAGGGCGTCCGCCGAGTCGATCAGCTCGTCGAAGGCGCGCGCCTCGTCCGCCGTGCGCTCGTGGTCAGGGTCGCCGCCCCAGTCCGCCGCCCACCGCATCGGGCGGTACAGCTCGTGCCGGCGCACCACCTCGACCCTGGGCTCGAGGCGCTCGATCTCCTGGCAGAGCTCCTCCGTGAGCGCGGTCGCGACGACGACGCGGAGCCGTCCGGTGCTTTCGGTCATGTCCCATCCTCTTCCTGTGGTCGCACCGGCGGCAGGTCGGCGCCGGCCGGCGGCGGTGCGGCAGATCGACGCCGCGCCACCATCATGGCATTGGCACAATCGGTGCCATATTGCGGCGCACAGCAGCGGAAGCGTGCGTGACCCTCACATGATCCGTGCCGGAAATGGCACAAGAATGGCAAACCTTCTTGCCCAGGTCGTCGCTCCGGGACCGCATTGCGTAGCGTGCAAGAGCACAGGGGCGCCAAGGGGTCGACGGGCATCGGCGACGCGCCCCTCCTCCGGTCACTCGCAGATTCCAAGGACGGAAAGGGCCCAGCATCATGACTCGAACGATCGACCTGGTCGCGGACCTCGGCGAGGGCTTCGGCGACTGGCGTATGGGCGACGACGAGGCGATGCTCGACGTGCTCACGTCGGCGAACATCGCCTGCGGGTTTCACGCGGGGGATCCGCGCATCATGGACCGCGTCGTCGCATCCTGCGTGGAACGCGGCGTCGCGGTCGGTGCGCACCCGAGCTTCCCCGACCTCGTGGGCTTCGGTCGCAGGGCGATGGACCTCACGCCGAGCGAGGTGCGCACGGACGTGACCTACCAGATCGGCGCGCTGGACGCCTTCGCGAGGCACCACGGCACGCGCGTCGCACACGTCGCCCCGCACGGCCGGCTCGGCAACCTCGTGGCGACGCGTCGCGACTACGCGGACGCCGTCGTCGACGCGGTGGCGGCCTTCGACGAGTCGCTGATCGTGCTAGCGCAGGACGGCGAGCTCGCGACCGCCGCTCGGGCCGCCGGACTCCCCGTCGGGATCGTCGGGATCGTCGATCGCGCCTACCGCGCCGACGGGACGCTCGTCCCGCGCTCGGAGCCCGGTGCGGTCATCCACGATCCCGATCGGGTCGCGGAGCGGACGGTGAGGCTCGTCCTCGACGGCCGGATCGACAGCGTCGACGGCGCGGACGTCGAGGTGCGCGCCGACACCGTCCTGATGCACGGCGACAACCCGGGGGCGATCGCCCTCTCGCGCGACGTCCGCGCGAGGCTCGAGCAGGCCGGCGTGACGATCGCTCCGCTCGAGGCCGCGGCGCTGCGATGACCGACGGCATCCGGATCAGCGAGACGGGCGAGTCCGCCCTGCGCGTCACGGGGGACACCGGCGACCGCGAGGCGGACTGGCGCATCGTGCACCGGCTCGCGCGCGCCGTGACGGGAGACGCCGTGCGCGGCGTCCTCAGCGCGATCCCCACCTACGAGTCGGTCCTCATCGAGGTCGACCCGATGATCACCGACGTCGCCTCCGTGCGGGAGATCGTGACGGGCCTGCTGCGCGGAATCGATCCGGAGGAGCCCCTCACGTCGTCGCCGCGCGAGTTCGTCGTCCCCGTGCTCTACGGGGGCGAGGGCGGCCCCGACCTCGACGACGTCGCCGCGCAGTGCGGGCTCGATGCGGAGGGCGTGATCCGCGCGCACCTGGAGCCGACCTACACGATCCGGTGCCTCGGAGCGCCCGGCGGGTCGCCCATGCTCGACGGTCCGGCCCTGCCTCGACCCGTCCCTCGCCTGCGGAGCCCCCGCACGCACGTGCCGCAGGGCGCCGTCTCGCTGGCGGGGCGGCAGGCGACGATCACACCGGCTCCGGCTCCCGGCGGCTGGTCCCTGATCGGCCGCACGCCGCTGGTCGTCCTCGACCTCGGAGCCGAGCCCCTCGTGCCGTACGCTCCGGGCGACCTGCTGCACTTCGAGCGGATCGACGAGGCGGAGTTCGACCGGCTGCTCGGCGGTCGCCTCGCGCCGACGGGAGCCGCCGCATGAGCCAGTGCATGACGGTCACGACGTCCGGCAGGGCCGCGATCACCGATCTCGGGCGCGTCCGCGGGCCCGGCATGGGGCTGCCCGTCAACGGCGCCCTCGATCAGTACTCGGCGCGCGTGGCCAACCTCCTCGTCGCGAACCGGGAGGGAGCGCCCCTGATCGAGGCGCTCGCCTTCGACATCGCCTTCGTTCCCGACGTCGACGTCCTCATCGCGGTGACGGGCGCGGAGATGACGCTCGACGTCGGGGGAGCGGTGCGCCCGATGTGGGAGCCGGTTCCCGTCGAGGCGGGCCAGGAGGTGCGCCTGAGCGACATGCGCGGCGGCATGCGCACGTACGTCGCGGTCCACGGCGCGTTCGATGTGCCGGAGCTCCTGGGCAGCTGCGCGCCCGACACGGTCATCGGGTTCGGCACGACGCTCTCCGACGGTCAGCGCGTGCCTCTGAACTCGCGGACCCCTGCCCCGATCAACCCCTACTTCGGCATCTCGCTGTTCGACTTCGGCGTCGACAGGCCCTACTTCGGCGACCGCGCGCACATCGACGTGACGGACGGACCGGACATCGCGGAGTTCGATGGCACCGCCGACCGGCTGTTCTCGGCCCCGTACCGCGTCTCGACCCGCAGCAATCACATCGGGCTGCGCCTCGCCGGTCGCCTGCCGGAGCGCGTCGGATCGGCGGAGATGATCTCGCGCGGCGTCCCGGTCGGCGCGGTGGAGGTCCCTCCGGGTGACGAGCTGCTCGTGCTCCACCGCGGCCGCGGCGTGACGGCCGGGTACCCGGTGCTCGCGGTCGTCACCTCCACCTCCCTCGACACGCTCGGGCAGGCCCGCCCGGAGACCGAGGTCGTCTTCCGGCGCATCGGCGTCGATCAGGCGACGCGCGACGCGCGCGTGTGGCGGGAGCGCCTCGACGCGCTCCGCGACCGCGTGCGCACCGTCTACTCGTGCATCGGCGCCGATCATCTCGTGGCGCCGGCACCGTCGGAAAGGAGCTCCGTGTGAGCGTTGCACAACGAGTACTCACCGGCAGGATCGACGCGGCGCCCTCGCGGCGCAAGGTCGTCACCGCCGGATGCATCGGCATCTTCGTCGAGCTGTACGACAACGGCATCTTCGCCTTCATGGCATCGGCGCTGGCACTGGTGTTCTTCCCCAGGGACGGGGCGACGAGCGCGCTCGTGCTCGTCTTCGCCGGGTACGCCGTGTCGTTCTTCGTGCGGCCGCTCGGCGCGGTCTTCTTCGGGTTCCTGGGCGACAGGTTCGGCCGGCAGAAGATGCTCGTGGCCGTGATCATGCTGATCAGCTTCGCCACGGCCGGTCTCGGCCTGCTGCCCCCGTACTCCGCGATCGGGATCGCGGCGCCGATCCTCCTCATCCTCCTGCGCATGCTCCAGGGATTCTCCGTCGGAGGCGAGGCGGCCGGCGCGATGACCTTCCTCGCCGAGCACGCGCCGGAGGGCAGGCGCGGCCTGCACACGAGCCTCGCGCAGATCGCGTCGTTCGCGGCGCTGCTGACGGGCACGATCGTCGCGTTCCTCATGTCGCCGTGGCTCACGCCGGAGGCGATCGACGGCGGCGGGTTCGGATCGTGGGCGTGGCGCGTGCCGTTCCTCGTGGCCGTCCCGCTCGGCCTCGTCGGCTGGTACATCCGCCGCTCCCTCGAGGACACGCCGAACTTCCAGAAGCTGCAGGCGGAGGACGGCCTCTCGCGCAACCCGCTCAAGGAGGCGTTCGCGCTCCCCGAGCACCGCAGGGCCATGCTCCTCGCGCTCCTGATCCCGCTGATGAACGGCTCCGGCTACTACGTCCTCTTCAGCTACATGCCGACCTTCCTCGAGAGCGACGCGATCGGACTCACGATCGGCACCGCGCTGATCGTCACGGCCAGCAGCCTCGTCGCCATCTGCGTCGCGATCCCCTTCATGGGGGCGCTGTCCGACCGCATCGGCCGCAAGAAGGTCATCGCCGGCTCCGCCCTCGCGATGGCGATCGGGGCGGTTCCGTCGTACGCGATGATCGCGACGGGGCAGCTCGGTCTCGCGATCATCGGCGCGTGCCTCATGGCCGTGATCTTCGCCGGTCACTCCTCGGTGATCCACATCCTCCTCATCGAGCTGTTCCCGACGCGGGTGCGCTACAGCGCCTACGGGGTCGGGTACAACGTCTCGTCCGCCCTGTTCGGGGGGACCGCCCCTCTCCTGATGACCTGGCTCACCGACCTCACGGGGAGCCTGTACATGCCGGCCCTGTACGCGGTGGTGACGGCGCTCGTGACGTTCGGCGCCGTGCTCACGGTCACCGACCGCGCGCACCTGCCGCTCCGCGACGCCTGACGCGGCGCCGACCGACCACGACGAAAGGAAAGACATGACCTACAGCGACTATCGCACCGCGCTCGTCACGGGCGCGTCCACGGGAATGGGGCAGGCGGTCGCCACGATGCTGCGCGAGCGCGGCATCGAGGTGCACGCCGTCGCGCGCGACGCGGAGCGCCTGGCCTCCCTCGCCGAGCGGACCGGCGTCATCCCGCACGCCGTCGACCTCACCGACGTCTCTGCGTTGGAGGACGAGCTCGGCGGTCTCGAGATCGACATCCTCGTCAACAACGCGGGCGTGAGCGCCAACGGCAACATCCTCGACGCCGACAGGGCGACCGTCGACGCGATGGTCGATGTGAACCTGCGCGCCGTGCTGCACCTGTCGCGCCTGTTCCTCCCCGGCATGGCCGAGCGGGATCTCGGGCACGTCGTGAACATCTCGAGCATCGCCGGCCACTACAACTTCTTCGGCCACACCGCGTACCACGCCACCAAGGCGGCGGTGCACCAGATCTCGCGCCAGCTGCGCAACGACACCATGGGCAGGCGCGTCAGGGTGACCGAGATCTGCCCCGGTCGGGTGGAGACGGAGATCTTCGGCCGCAACATGGGCGGATCGCCCGAGGCCATGAAGCAGGCGTGGGAGACGTTCTACGAGGGGTACGAGTCCCTCACCACGGAGGACATCGTCTCGGCGATCGACTTCGCGCTCGCCGCTCCCCGCCGAGCCAACGTCGGGCTCATCGAGCTCATGCCGACCTTCCAGGTGCCGGGAGGACTCACGTTCGACCGGAGGGAAGACGCGTGACCGCCACCACTGCGGCACAGGCCGTGACGACGCCGCCGCACGTGACGACGCGCATCGAGCGAGCAGACCCCGTGTCGATCGCGCGTCTCGGCCGGTACGGATCGGCGAGCATCCACGAGGCGCAGGGCCGCCGAGGGGCCATCGCCTCGCACATCAAGCCCGTCGACCACACGATGCGCTTCGCCGGCTCGGCGTTCACGGTCGTCTCCGCACCGCGGGACAACCTGATGCTCCAGGTCGCGATCCACTACGCGACGGCGGGGGACGTCATCGTCGTCTCGGCCGGCGAGGTGGCCCAGGCGGGGACCTTCGGCGACGTCCTCGCCAACGCGGCGAAGGCCAAGGGCATCGCCGCCGTCGTCACCGACAGCGGCGTCCGCGACACCGCGTCGCTGCGCGCGCTGGGCCTTCCCGTGTTCTCCGGCAGCGTCTCGATCACCGGCACGGTCAAGGAGACGCTCGGGCCGATCAATCAGCCGATCGTCTTCGGCGGTCAGCTCGTCCGCCCCGGCGACGCCGTGGTCGGCGACGCCGACGGCGTCGTGGTCGTCCGACGGGACGAGATCGACACCGTCGCCGAGCTCTCACGTCAGCGTGAGGAGCACGAGGAGCAGCTCATCGAGCTCTACAGGGCGGGGAGGACGACGATCGACCTCTGCAACCTGCACGACGTCCTGCGCCGCAAGGGCATCACGACCGACATCGACGACGTCGACCCCGATCACGGTCTGGGGGCGCGCCCGTGACGGCGTTCGTCCCCGCGCAGCGCGTCCAGCGCATCAGGGAGTCGCCGAGCTCGGCCGCCGCCGCGCGCGTCCGCGAGCTGAAGGCCGCCGGCCGGAGCATCCTGGACCTGACGGTCGGCGAACCGGACTTCGACACCCCGGAGAACGTCAAGGCCGAGGGCATCAGGGCGATCCGAGACGGCGAGACGAAGTACACGCCCGTCAACGGAACGCCCCGCCTGCGCGAGGCGATCCGACAGCGGATGCGGCGCGTGAGCGGCATCGCGTACGCGGACGACCAGATCACCGTCGGCGGCGGGGGCAAGCAGGTGATCTACCTGGCCTTCACGGCCTCGCTCGACGAGGGCGACGAGGTGATCATCCCCGCGCCGTACTGGGTGTCCTACCCCGACATGGTGCGGGCCAACGACGGGACGCCGGTGATCGTCGAGACGCGTGAGGAGGACAGGTACAGGATCACGCCGGAGCAGCTGCGGGAGGCGATCACGCCGCGCACGAAGTGGCTGGTGCTGAACGCGCCGAGCAACCCGGCCGGGGTGCTGTACACCCGTGCGGAGCTCGAGGCGCTCGCGGCGGTGCTCGAGGAGGCCCCGCACGTGCGGGTGCTCACCGACGAGATCTACGACGAGATCGTCTACGGCGACGAGCCGGCCGTCGGCCTCGCCGCGGCGGCCCCGTCGATCCGCGACCGGGTCCTCACCGTCAACGGCGTCTCGAAGAGCTACGCCATGACGGGGTGGCGCCTCGGATACGCGGTCGGGCACCCCGACGTGATCAGGGCGATCAACCTCCTGCAGTCCCAGACGTCATCGTGCCCGTCGTCGATCACGCAGGCCGCGGCAGCCGAGGCGCTGTCGGGGGAGCAGTCGTTCGTCGCCGAGTCCGTCGCCGTGTACCGCAGGCGGCGCGACCGCGCCGTCGCGCTGGTCGCCGAGGTCGAGGGGCTCGAGCCGGTCTCTCCGGACGGGGCGTTCTACCTGTTCGTCGACTGCTCAGGGCTGATCGGCCGCACGACGCCGGAGGGCGCCGTCCTGTCCGACGACCAGGACGTGACGCTCCACCTCCTCGACGAGGCGGGCGTCGCGGTCATCCAGGGGTCGGCCTACGGCGCGGCTCCGTTCTTCCGGATGTCGTTCGCGACCGACCTCGACACGATCGAGCGCGGCATCCGTGCCATCGCCGAGGCGGTCGATCGCCTCACATGACGTGAGGAGGCGTGTCCGAGCGCCGTGACGACGATGGCACGATGTGTGCCATGGTCACCATCCAAGGACCGAAGGAGGAGCCGTGATCCCGGAACGTCGATACGCACGGCGCGTGAACCTGACGGACATCGCGCGGGCGTGCGGCGTCGCCCCCTCGACCGTCTCGCGCGCGCTGCACAACCCCGGCAGGGTCAGCGCGGCGATGTACGACCGGATCTCGCGCAAGGCGATCGAGATGGGCTACGCGTCGGCGACGCTCCCACAGGGGCCGGATCGGCGGGTGCGCGGCACGATCGCGCTCGTTGTCCCCAACCTCCACAACCCGTTCGTGCACGAGCTGATCCGCGGGAGCCAGGCGCAGGCGCAGGCGGCGGAGTTCCTCTTCCTGCTGGTGAACACGGAGGAGTCGGCCCACGTCGAGCTGAACTGGCTGAAGGAGCTCTCGCAGACGGTCGACGGAGTGGTGCTCGCCTCGCCCCGCTCGAACGAGGCGGATCTCCGCTCGATCGCCGACGCGGTCCCCGTCGCGCTCATCAATCGCACCGTGTCCGGGGTGTCGAGCGTGGTCATCGACACGCCGGCGACATCGGTCGACGCGCTGAACTACCTCGTCACGCTGGGGCACCGGAGGATCGCCTACGTGCGGGGGCCGGAGACCTCCTGGACGAGTCGCGCGCGGATGGCGGCGCTCGAGGCGGCCACGGCGGACGGCGGCGTCGAGCTGCTCCCGATCGGCGCGTTCCACCCCTCGCTCACGGCGGGGGCCGCTGCCGCCGACGCGGTCGCGCTGAGCGGGGCGACGGGAGCACTCTTCTTCAACGACACCCTGGCGATCGGCGCCATGCGGCGGTTCCGCCAGCGGGAGATCGACGTGCCGGGCGAGATCAGCATCATCGGCTGCGACGACCTCCCGGCCTCCGAGACCGCGAACCCGCCGCTGACGACCATCACCGGATCGGGGGAGCGCGCGGGCCGGGCGGCGACCGAGCTGCTCATCGGGCAGTTCACGAGCCGGTCGCCCCGCGTGCGCACGGAGACGCTCGCGGCGCACCTCACGGTCCGCGACTCGACCGGCCCCGTCCCCGAATCCGGATGACGCTGCACAGCACACATGACGACAGACGGAAGAGACGAGAACATGGATGACATCTTCGACGTGACGGACCGGCTCGCGCTGGTGACCGGATCATCGCGCGGGCTCGGGCGCTCGCTCGCGCTCGCCCTCGCGCAGGCCGGGGCCAGGGTGGTCCTGCACGGCCGCGACAGGACGGCGCTGGCGCAGACGCGGGAGCAGATCGCCGGGGCGACGGGGAGCGATCCGATCGTGACCTCCTTCGACGTCACGGATCCCGACGAGGTGGAGCCGGCCATCGCCGAGCTCGTCGGCGCGCACGGCGTGCCGGACATCCTCGTCAACAATGCCGGGCTCCAGCGTCGGGCCTCCTTCATCGAGTTCGACGTGGCCGACTGGGACGTCGTGATCGCGAGCAACCTCTCGAGCGCCTTCTACGTGTCGCGCTTCGTGACGCCGGGGATGGTGGAGCGGGGCTCCGGCAAGGTCGTCAACATCGGATCGGTGCAGTCGCAGCTGGCCCGCCAGACGATCGCGCCCTACTCGGCCTCCAAGGGCGGCGTGGCGATGCTGACGAAGGGCATGGCGGCCGACCTCGCCAGGCACAACGTGCAGGTCAACGCCATCTCGCCCGGCTACTACGCGACGGAGATGAACAGGGACCTCGTCGAGGACGCCGCCTTCAACGACTGGCTCGTCCAGCGGACCCCGGCCCAGCGGTGGGGCGACTTCCGCGAGCTGTGGGGCACGCTCCTCTACCTCTCGTCTGGCGCGTCGAGCTTCGTCTCGGGGCAGAACATCTTCGTCGACGGCGGCATGACGGCGGTGGTGTGAC
>JBQDDT010000011.1:0-18569 GCA_052092505.1 Microbacterium sp.
CGCTGGTCGAGGCGATGCGCACGGGCGGGTTCCTCTACATCGAGGAGTTCAACCGGGCCCCGGAGGACACGCTCAACACCCTGCTGACCGCGATGGCGGATCGCTCGATCACGATCCCGCGCGTCGGGAGGATCGCCGCGCTCGACACCTTCCGCGTGATCGCATCGATGAACCCCTACGACAACGTCGGCACGACCCGCCTGTCCACGAGCGTCCACGATCGGCTCAACCGCCTCGCGATCGGATACCAGGACGACGAGGCGGAGCGGGGCATCGTCGCGCTGCGCACGGACGCGTCCGACGCGCTCGGGGAGCGCCTCATCGCCGACGCGGTCGCCGTCACCCGGGCCACGCGGCGCCATCCGGACGTCCGCCAGGGCTCGAGCGTGCGCGGCGCGATCGACTGCACCCTCGTGGCGCGCGAGCTCGCGGCGCTGCGTGGGATCGACGATCCGGGCGCCGAGGGGTATCCGGAGCTGGTGCACGACGCCATGATCGTGGCGCTGTCCGGCCGCATCCACGTCGACGAGGCGGCCGAGACGACCCCCGAGCGCGTTCTGCGGGAGATCTGGGAGGACCGCTTCATCCTGGAGCCGCACGCCGCCGCGCCCGGATGAAGAGAGGTCGAGGCCGACTCGCCGCTCCAGCGCGAATCGGGCCGCCGCCACCGCTCCACCCGCCCGCTGCGGCGCAAGCCCAAGCAGCTCGACGAGGCGCCGACCGCGTTCGAGGCATCGGGGAGCGGGGCGGGGATGACTCTGCGCGCGTCCGGCGCGTCGGGGAAGGCGAAGCAGGCGGCGAAGCGCCGCGGAAGCGACGCGCGCGACTTCACGGACGAGGAGGGCGAGCTCGTCGCCTCCGACGTCGAGACGGTCGAGCCGGATCCCGCGGCCCGCGCCCGCGCGCAGCAGATCGCGGCTCGGCTGTCGATGCCCCGACCCCGGCTGGACGTGACGGCGAGGCGCGGCGCCGGCCGGCTCGTGAGCCTGCCGTACCGGGGCGGGAGCGACGATGTCGACCTCGACCGCACGCTCGAGGTGCTCGCCGAGCGCCCCGTGCCGGAGGACGAGGACATCGTCGTGCGCGACCGGATGCGCACCCGCCGCTCGGTCGTGCTCGCGATCGACGTGTCGGGCTCGATGCGCGGCGAGCGCGTGCGCACGGCGGCGGCGGCGGTCGGCGCGCTCGCCGGGGAGTTGGCCCACGACGACGTCGCGGTGATCGCCTTCTGGTCGGACGCCGCGATCCTGCACGCGCTGGGCGATCCGGTCCGCCCGTCGGAGATCCTCGATCAGGTGCTGCGGATCCCCGCGCGCGGGCTGACGAACGTCGCCTTCCCGCTCGAGCTCGCCGCGCGCCAGCTCGAGCGGGTGCCGGCGCGGGAGGCGCGGGTCCTGCTCCTGTCGGACTGCGTGCACAACGCCGGCCCTGACCCGCGCCCGCTCGCCGCCCGACTGCCGCGGCTCGACGTGCTGCTCGACGCGGAGGGGGAGAACGATCTCGAGCTCGGAAGGGAGCTCGCCGCCGCGGGGCGCGGCACGCTCCGCGTCATCCGGACCCACCGCGATGTCGCCCCGGCCCTCAGCGCCGCGTTCGCGACGTAGCGGTGCGGAACCGGGCGCCTTCCGCGACGAAGAAGACGGTGGCATTTGGCACTCGGTGCCATTAGGCTGGCGCGCATCACGCAACGTGAGCCCCACCTGCAAAGGAGCAGACAGATCATGGGAGCACTCGACGGAAAGATCGCCCTCGTCACGGGCGCCGCACGCGGCCAGGGCCGAGCCCACGCGGTGAAGCTCGCCAGCGAGGGAGCCGACATCATCGCGGTCGACCTGGCAGGACCGATCGACTACGTGCCGTACGACTCGGCGACGCCGGAGGATCTCGACGAGACCGTGCGCCTCGTCGAGCAGCTGGACCGGCGGATCGTCGCCTCGGCGACCGACGTGCGCGACCACGCGGCGCTCAAGACGGCGGTCGAGGCCGCCGTCGCCGAGCTCGGCGGCCTCGACATCGTCGTCGCCAACGCCGGGATCTGCATTCCGGAGACGTGGGACGCGATCACCCCGGAGACCTTCCAGGCGACGATCGACACGAACGTCACGGGCGCGTGGAACTCCGTCACGATCGGCGCGCCCCACCTCATCGCCCGCGGTGGAGGGGCCGTCGTGCTGACCAGCTCGTACGCCGGCAGGAAGATGCAGCCGTTCATGATCCACTACACGGCGTCCAAGCACGCCGTCGTGGGGCTCACCCGCGCGTTCGCCGCGGAGCTCGGCAAGCACAGCATCCGCGTCAACAGCGTCCACCCCGGCGCCGTGAACACGCCGATGGGCTCGGGCAACATGCAGCAGGCGCTCGCCACGGCCGGGGAGTCGAACCCGCCCCTGAACGGCATGGGCACCCCCTTCCTGCCGAAGTGGGCGATGGAAGCCGAGGACATCGCCGACACGGTCGCGTTCCTCGTCTCCGACGCGGCGAAGTTCATCACGGCGGAGCAGATCTCCGTCGACGCGGGGATGCAGCACTTCTAGACACGACGGGGCCCGCGACGGGCCGGCGACGACGAGACAGGATCCGGGCGCAGGCCCGGCGAGGAGGGACGGCTCATGGCTGGTGGATGGTTCGAGACGATCGCGGAGGCGCAGCGGCGCGCGAAGAAGCGGCTTCCGGCATCGGTGTACGGCGCGCTCGTCGCGGGGAGCGAGAAGGGGATCACGATCGACAACAACATCGACGCGTTCTCGCAGCTCGGCTTCGCCCCGCACATCGCCGGCCACAAGGCCGAGCGCGACCTGTCGACCGAGGTGATGGGCATCCCGATCTCGATGCCCGTGATGATCTCCCCGACCGGCGTGCAGGCGGTCCATCCCGACGGCGAGATCGCCGTGGCGGGCGCCGCGAACAACCGCGGCACGATCATGGGGCTGAGCTCGTTCGCGTCGAAGTCCGTCGAGGATGTCGCGGCGGCGAACCCGAACACGCTCTTCCAGATGTACTGGACGGGCACGCGCGACCAGATGCTCCAGCGGATGGAGCGGGCGAAGGCGGCGGGAGCCAAGGGGCTCATCTCGACGCTCGACTGGTCGTTCTCGAACGGGAGGGACTGGGGGAGCCCGTGGATCCCCGAGCGGCTGACGCTGAAGGCGGCGATGAGGTTCGCGCCGCAGGCGCTGACCCGGCCCGCCTGGCTCATCGACTACCTGAAGACCTTCAGCCTCCCCGACCTCACGGCCCCGAACCTCGAGCAGGCCGACGTGCTGGCACCGACGTTCTTCGGCGCGTACTTCGAGTGGATGAACACCCCGCCGCCCTCGTGGGAGGACATCGCGTGGCTGCGCGAGCAGTGGGGCGGCCCGTTCATGCTCAAGGGGATCACGCGGATCGACGACGCCAAGCGGGCGGTCGACGCCGGCGTCACCGCGATCTCGGTCTCGAACCACGGAGGCAACAACCTCGACACGACGCCCGCGACGATCCGGGTCCTGCCCGGCATCGCCCAGGAGGTCGGCGACCAGATCGACGTCGTGCTCGACGGCGGGGTGCGCCGCGGCAGCGACGTGGCCAAGGCGGTGGCGTTCGGCGCGAAGGCGGTCATGATCGGCCGGGCCTACCTGTGGGGCCTCGCGGCGAACGGCCAGGCGGGCGTCGAGAACGTGCTCGACATCCTGCGCGGCGGGCTCGACTCGGCCGTCCTCGGGCTCGGCAAGTCGTCGATCCACGAGCTCGACCCTGCCGACTTCGTCGTTCCCGACGACTTCTTCCTGCGCCTGGGAGACGACGCCAGGGTCACCGCATGACGGGAGGGTCGTCCGCCGGAGTGGCGCGGTGCGGCCGGGGCGCGCGAGACTGATCACATGACGACGCCCCCCGGCCGCGCCGCGCGCCCCTCGCTCGGCGAACGCACGACCGGGGAGATCGGCGACGGCCCGATCGTGCTCGTCCCCGTCGGGGCGACCGAGCAGCACGGCCCGCACCTGCCGCTGGACACCGACGCGCGGATCGCCTCCGCCGTCGCCTCCGCCGTCGCCCGGGAGCTGCGCGGGCGCGGTCGCGACGCGGTCGTGGCGCCCGCGATCGCGTACGGCGCCTCCGGCGAGCACGAGGGCTTCCCCGGCACGGTCTCGATCGGCACCGAGGCGCTGCGCGCGCTCCTGATCGAGTACGGGCGATCGGCCTGCGCGTGGGCGGGGCGGCTCGTGTTCGTCAACGGGCACGGGGGCAACCTCGACGCCGTCACGGGGGCCGTCGAGCGGCTCGCGTTCGAGGGGCGCAGCGCCTCGTGGGCGCCGTGCGCACCCGGTCGGCGCGGTGCGGGGCTCCCCGCCGACGCGCACGCCGGACGGACCGAGACCTCGCTCCTGCTCCACCTCGCGCCCGACCTCGTCCGCACGGAGCGGATCGAGCAGGGGCAGACGGCGCCGCTCGCCGAGCTCCTGCCGCGGATGCGCTCGGGCGGCGTGCGCGCCGTCTCGCCCAACGGCGTCCTCGGCGACCCCCGAGGCGCGAGCGCCGAGGAGGGGCGAGAGCTGCTCGCGGCGATCGTGTCGTCGGTCGTCGACCGCGCCGAGGAGGAGGCCGCATGACCCAGCGCCGCTCTCGACGCGCCGGAGCGCTCGCCGCCCCGCCGCGCTCCGACCCGTCCGCCGCGCTGCCCGAGGGGGCGACCGTGCGCCTGTCGGCGCACACGCGCCAGGCGGAGGACGGCGCCGTCCTCGTCGGCGGCGTGCCCACGCGTGTGACGCGGCTGAAGCGCGCGGCGCGGGGCCTGATCCGCGACCGGTCGCTCGAGGTGACCGACCGCGCGAGCCGCGCCCTCGCCGCGCACCTCGTCGACGCCGGGCACGCCGATCCCGATCCGGACACGCTCCCCGCGGCCGACGTGTCCGCCCTGACGGTCGTCGTCCCGGCCTTCGGCCGCGCCCGCGCGCTCGGGCGGCTGCTCGGCAGCGTCCGCGCCGACCTCGGAGACGTGCGGATCATCGTGGTCGACGACGGCTCGACGGATCGCGACGCGGCGGAGATCACGCGGGTCGCGGACGCCGCCGACGCCGAGACGGTCGTCCTCGAGGCCAATCGCGGTCCGGCCGAGGCGCGCAATGCCGGCCTGGAGCGCGTCGAGACTCCGTTCGTGCTGTTCTGCGACACCGACGTCGTGCTCGGGCGCGGGTCGGTGGCGCGGCTGCTGCGGCACTTCGCCGATCCGCTCCTCGCGCTGGCGGCGCCGCGCGTGCGCGCCCTGCGCCGGGAGCGGGCCTGGGAGGGGCCGAAGGACTCGTGGATCCTCCGCTACGAGGAGGCGCGCTCGTCGCTCGACCACGGGCCGGATCCGTCGCTCGTGCGGCCGCACTCGCCGGTGTCGTGGGTGTCGTCGACCTGCCTCGTCGCGCGCGTCGACGCGCTGCGCGCACCGGACGGGGACGACGGATTCGGCGCGGGGATGCGCGTCGCTGAGGACGTGGACCTCGTCTGGCGCCTCGTCGAGGCCGGGTGGCGGGTGCGCTACGAGCCGCGCGCCAAGGTCGCGCGCGAGCACCGAGGGACGGTGCGCTCGTGGCTCGGCCGGAAGTTCGTCTACGGCACGGGAACGGCCGATCTCGCGCGCCGGCACCCCGGGCTCGCGGCCCCCGCCGTGCTCGCGCCGTGGACCGCCGGTGTCCTCGCCGCCGTGGCCGCCCAGCGGCGCTGGTCGCTCCCGCTCGCCTGCGCCATCACGATCGTCGCGACCGCGAGGATCGCCCGGCGCCTGCCGGCGGGCGAGGAGCCGGGCGCCCGCACCGATCGCGTCGCGCTCGCCTCGGAGCTGGCGGTCAAGGGCGTCGGATCGACGCTCGCGCAGGGCTCCGCGCTCGCCGTGCGGCACTGGTGGCCGCTGTTCGCGATCGGCTCCCTCTTCTCGCTCCGCGTGCGCCGGATCGTCGTCGTCTCGGCCATCGCCGACGCGGCCGTGGAGTTCGTGCGGCTGAGGCCGCGGATCGACATCGTGCGCTTCTTCGTGGCCCGCCGGCTCGACGACGCCGCGTACGGGGCCGGCGTGTGGTGGAGCGCGATCCGGGCACGCTCCGTCGCGGCGCTCCTCCCCGCCGTCCGCACCGGTCGTTCGCGCGCCGGGCGCGCCGGGCGCGCCGAGCGCGGCTGAGCCGACTTCCAGTGGGCGAAAGCGGCGGTTCTCGCGCCGCGGGCCCGGGGCTATCGTCGGATCAATCGCAGGTGGAGACCATCGGCGCCCGAGGAGGAATCATGACGATCGACCAGAGTCAGATCGACGCGCTGCGCGGCTCGCTGGAGGCCGACGACTATCACCTGTCGCTCGATGTGTCGGACGACGCCGCGAGCGCCGTCATCACGGCGGGGCCCGACGCGTGCGCCGAGTGCCTCGTCCCGAAGGACCTCATGCGGCAGATGCTCTCGCCCATGATCGGCGTCGCGGCGGACAGGATCGAGATGACCTATCCGGTCGAGGTGCACGCCGGCTGAGCCGCATGGCCCGCGCAGAGCGGGCGCAGGGCGAACTCGGGGGCGGCACTGGTCGATCCCACAGGAGCGCGTCGTTACGCTTTTCGCATGGCCCCCCGGAACCGCGCGCGCAGGATGATCGACGGCGTCCGACGCGCCCTCGTGACCGATCCGGCGAAGCGTCGGATGACCGAGGCGATCCCGATCATCGACGACGCCCTCGCCTACCGGATCATCGATCTCGCGATGCGGATCGCGTCGACCATGCTCTCGATCGGGGCGTCCTCGCGCGAGGTCGCGGAGGCGACGCTGCGGGTGACGCGCGCGTACGGCCTGCGCCGGGCGAACATCGACGTGACGTTCACGTCGCTGACCGTGTCGGATCACCGCGACGGCTCCGGCCAGCCGATCACCCTCATGCAGGTGGTGCAGTCGATCGGGCCGGACCACCAGAAGCTCCAGCGGCTGCACGCGCTCGTCGCGGAGATCGACCGGGGGATGGAGCTCGGTGACGCGATCCGGGAGTTCCACCGGATCCGGCGCACGCCGTTCATGTACCGCTCGGCGATCGTCGTGCTGGTCTCGTCGCTCCTCGCCGTCGCCGTCGCGATCATGTATCGCGCCGGCTGGGTGGTGCTGCTGGCCTCGGGCCTCGCGGCCCTCGGCGTCGTGCTCACGCAGCGCGGGCTCACGAGGGCTCGCGTCCCGGTGTTCTTCAGCCAGATCGCCGGCGGCGTGGTGCTCACGGCGGTGGCGGCGCTCGTCGCGTCGCTCGGGGCCGCGGGGATCGGGCCGTTCGTCGACGTCCGCGTGAGCCTCGTCGTCTCGTCCGGCATCATCCTCATGCTCGCCGGCGTCGCGATCGTCGGTGCGGCGCAGGACGCCATCGACGGCTTCTCGCTGACCGCGACCGGACGCATCCTCGACCTCACGATCATGACGCTCGGGCTCGTCGTGGGGATCCTCGTCGGCCTGCAGATCGCCGACAGCCTCGGCGTCGGGATCCCGGCCCCGACGGCGGAGATCGCGTTCGGCACCTGGCCGTACCAGCTGATCGGGTCGTGCGGCATCGCGGCGGCCGTGGCCGTGATGAACGGCGGCGGGCTCCGCATCGTGCTCGTCAGCACGGGGCTCGGCGGGATCGCCTGGTTCGCCTCGCACACGGTCGACCGCTACCTCGAGCTGCCCGGTGCGACCGCGGCGTTCGTCGGCGCGCTGCTGGCGAGCGTGATCGGGGCGATGTTCGCGACCAAGCTGCACGTGCCGTCGGTGGCCGTGACGACGGCCGCGATCATCCCGCTTGTGCCGGGGGCCGTGCTCTTCCGCGGGCTCCTCGGCATCGTCCAGGCGGGGTCGGATGTGAACCACCTGCTCGTCGCCTTCGACTCGCTGCTCGACGCGGGCATGATCGGCGTCGCGCTCGCCGCCGGCGCCACCCTCGGCATCGTTCTGGGGATGCCGATCCAGGCGCGCCTGTCCGGCCAGAAGTTCCGCCTCCGTCCGGCGTCGCGGCCGGTCTCCGGAGCGGGGACCGCCCCGCTCGAGGTCGTCGAGGTCCCGACGCGCGAGGTCCCGGCGCCGCCGCTTCCCGCGCCGGTCGCCGAGGCGCCGGAGCCGGGCATGGAGGAGCCGCCGATCACGCGCCCCTTCGACGCGAGCGACCTCAACCACCCCCGCTGACCCGGGCGCCGGCCCGGCCCGGCCTGTTACGACCCGTTCCGGTGCGCCAAAAAGGGACAAAAACCCCGGACGATAGGGGGTTTTGGCACCGGAACGGGGGGGCTAGCGTGTGTGGGGGTCGGTGATGTCCGCCACCGTGGCGCCGAGGGCGGCGATCAGGGCGTCGGCGTCGACGAAGAGCGCCTTGCCGTGGGCGCCGGCGCCCATCGACACCTCCTTGCCCTTCATGCGCTCATCGGCATAGACGGGCCACGCGGTGGTCGAGCCGAGCGGGACGATCGTGCCGCGCCGGTAGCCGGTGGCCTCCATCGCCAGCTCGGCCTCGGGCAGACGGAGCTTGTTCACGCCGATCACGCCGCGCAGCTTCGCCCATGAGATCGACCGGTCGCCCGGCACCAGCGCGAAGTAGTACCGGTCGCCCTTGCCCTTGACGACGAGCGACTTCACGATGTCGGCCGGGGTGACTCCGCGCAGCCGAGCCGCCTCCTCGAGCGATCCCGCCGGGGGCGTGTCCGCGAGCCGGATCTCCAGCCCCAGGCGCTCGGCGGCCTCGCGGACGCGGTCGGAGCGATCCGTCGTGTCGGTCATTCGTCTCCTCGGGTCGTGTCGGCTGCTCCCGCACCGGGTGCGGAACGCGCGAAGCCCCGGCGCGCACGTCGGCGCCGGGGCTTCGCACATGGATTACGCGTCGGGCGCGGCCAGCGGGTCGTCCGCGACCCACAGCTCGTCGTCGGCCCGCAGCGTCTGCCAGGCCACGAAGATGATGCCGACCGCGGCGGAGATGCCGAGGACCGCGGCGATCACGGGCCCGGTCCTGCGCTTCTTCTTCGGCGGCTCGACGACGGCGGGGTAGCCGGCGGCCTCACGGGCCGCGTCCCACGCGCCCGCCGCGCGGCCCACGAGGGAGCCGATCGCCGGGACGACGCGGTTGTCGACGATGCGCTTGGACGAGACATAGCCGCGCTCCGCGTACGGGCGGGCCCGCTCGACGTACGGCTCGACGAACTCCTCGTACTTGTCGCGTGCGGCCGGGAGCACCCTCTCCCGACCGAAGCGCTTGGCCTGATGGCCGGCGGCACGAGCGACCTCGGCCGCCTCGCCAGCAACCACCTGCTGCCGCTCCCACAGCTCCGCGGCCGACTTCTGGAGCTTGCGGAGCTCCTTCTTCTGCTTCTTGCTCGGGCTGAGGCTCACAGTGCCCTCCCTGTTGCTGACGGAACCTGTCTCGACCATCTTGCCACGGGAGTCGTTACCGTGCCGAGATCGTGGCGGATCCATCAGATCCGCACGGCAACGGCATAGTCGAAACCTGCCAGAATGGGGCCATGGCTCACCACACCGCAGTCGCGACGCTCCACACGAACCACGGCGACATCGTCATCAACCTGTTCGGGGACCACGCCCCCAAGACGGTCAAGAACTTCGTCGGCCTCGCCGACGGCAGCCAGGAGTGGACCGACCCGTCCACCGGCGAGAAGGCCTCCGGCCCGCTCTACAAGGACGTCGTCTTCCACCGGATCATCCCCGGCTTCATGATCCAGGGCGGCGACCCGCTCGGTCAGGGCATCGGCGGCCCCGGCTACAGCTTCGACGACGAGATCCACCCTGAGCTCGACTTCAACGAGCCCTACATCCTCGCGATGGCCAACGCCGGCAAGCGCCCCGACGCGTTCGGCAAGCTCGCCGGCACGAACGGCTCGCAGTTCTTCATCACGACCGACCCGACCCCGTGGCTGCTCGGCAAGCACACGATCTTCGGCGCGGTCGCCGACGACGACTCGAAGCGCGTCGTCGACGCGATCGCGGCCGTCGAGACGGGCGCGCAGGACCGTCCCGTCGACGACGTCGTGATCTCGTCGATCGACATCGCCTCCGCCTGACGGGCTCCGCCCCACCCCAGTGACCACGGACGGGTTCGCCACCAACCGCGACAACTACTGCTACCGGCATCCGAAGCGACAGAGCTTCGTGCTGTGCCAGCGGTGCACGCGCACCATCTGCGCCGAGTGCCAGACGCAGGCGTCGGTGGGCGTGATCTGCCCCGAGTGCATGAAGGAGCAGCGCAAGGGGCGCTCGCCGGCGCAGAAGCGCGCGCAGCGCCGGTGGGGGCGCCGCGGCGGTGGCGGTCCCGTCGCCGTGGCGTCGGGGAGCACGCGCGGCATGATGTGGATCTTCATCGCCACGTCCGTGCTGTTCCTCGTGAACTGGGCCGGATCGATGGGCGGGTTCTCCATCAGCGGCTGGCTGATGTTCTACGCGCCGATGCTGTACCCGCAGTTCGGCGTGTTCGAGGTGTGGCGGATCCTCACGGTCGTGCTCACGCACGGTAGCTTCTGGCACGTCGCGCTGAACATGATCGCACTCTGGATGATCGGCCGGCAGCTGGAGCCGCTGCTCGGCACCGGCCGATTCGTCACGACGTACCTGCTGAGCGCGGCCGGCGGCTCGGCGGCCGCGGCGCTGCTCGCGTTCGACACTCCCGTCGTCGGGGCCTCCGGCGCGGTCTTCGGGCTGTTCGGTGCCCTGTTCGTCATCGGACGCCACCTCGGCGCGAACATGACGGGCATGCTGATCGTTCTCGGCATCAACCTCGTGCTCGGGTTCATCCCCGGCATGAACGTCTCGTGGCAGTCGCATGTGGGCGGCCTCATCGTCGGCGCATTGTGCGGGCTCGTCTTCACCCGCACCCGGCGCCGCGACCAGCGCACCAAGCAGACGCTCGGCCTCGTCGGCATCGGCGTCGGCCTCGCGGCGCTGCTCTGCCTGCCGCCCCTGCTCGGCTTCCCCATCCTCACCTGAGCTCCGCCAGGGTCGAGTGGCCGGGACTCCCCGGGCATTCCCACCTCTCGGCGGATCCCGGAGTCAGAGGCCTGCGCTAATATTCCGGCCGGGAGGGAGCGATGAGCATTCTGGGGATTCCACGGATGCCGCCGCGTCTCGTGGAACGTCCGCGCCTCGTGAAACGATTCGAGGCCGACGCCGCCATCGTCGTCGCCTACGCACCGGCCGGGTACGGCAAGTCGACGGCGCTGGCGCAGTGGGCGAGCCGGACGACGCGGCACGGCATCTGGCTCAGTGTGGGCGCGGAGAAGCGCGACGCCGCTGGGCTCCTCGTCGAGCTCGCCGCCGCCCTCCGGGACTTCGGCATCGTCGACCAGCGGAACCCGCTGTGGGATGCGGAGGCCGCGCTCGCCGCGGGACGAAGCCCGTGGGCCGTCGCGCGCGGCGGCCTTCGCGGCATCGGGTCGGACCTCACCGTCGTCCTCGACGGCGCCGACCGGCTCGCCGCTCCCCTCGTGGACGGCCTGGTGCGGCTCGTCGTCGACGATCCCCGGCTGAGCCTGCGCATCGCGACCCGCACTCGGTCGTTCCTCACGAGCGCCGCGCTTCGCGCCGTGGTCGACGTCGACGTCGTCGGTGCGGATGAGCTCGCGCTGACGGACGACGAGGCGATGGAGATCCTGGATGACGAGGCGGCCGTCGAGGCCGTACGCGCCCAGGGCGGGGCCCCGGCCTTCGCCAGCCTCATCCTGGTCACGGCCGATTCCGGGCACGGCCCTGCGGAGTTCACCGCGGCCACGGCCGAGTTCCTCCGCACCCTGCTCGAGAGTCGGGACGGCGGCTTCTCCGATTTCGTCCATCGCACCTGCTTCGCCGATGCGATGGACGAGGCGCTCGCCGAGCGCCTCGCGCCGGGCGCCGATGTGCGTGTGATGCTCGAGCGGGCGGAGGAGGAGGGGCTCGGAGCCTGGACGGAGCGAGAGGGCGACCACCCGGGCCCGCTGTTCGCCTACGCGCCGTTCCTGCGCGATGCCGCCCGCCAGCTCGCCCGCGAGCGTCTCCCAGCCGTGGAGATCGCGGACGCGCACGCCGCCGTCTCCTGCTGGGAGCTCGACCGAGGCCGTTCTCTGGTCGCACTGCGCCGGGCGATCGACGCCGGGGCGTGGGAGAGCGCCCTCGAGATCGCCACGGGGAACTGGCCGGACTTCGTCATGGCCGGCCCGGAGCTGCGCGACATCCTGCTGCGGGTCCCGACGCTCGTGCTCCGCCAGCACCCGCTGTTCGCGTTCCTCCTCGCGATCCTGTTCGACGACCACGACCGGCCGCGCACCCGAGCGCTGCAGTACTTCACGATCGCCCAGTCGGGAGCGCGTCGCCTGCGCGCGGGGGCTCCGCCGCCGCTGCGGGCGCTGTTCGCGCTGATCGAGAGCGTCTGCCTGCGCATGGCGAGCGACTACGAGCGCGCCATGATCGCCGCCCGCATCGGTCTCGACACGCTCGCCGCCATCCCGCCGTGGGAGACCGGCCTCGGCCCGAACGCCTCGCTGGCACATCACCAGTTCGGGATCGTGCTCTTCTACGGCGGCGATCTCACGGGGGCGCTGGAGAGCTTCGAGCGGGCAGACGCCTCCGTCCTCCCGATCTCGGCGGTCGCGCGCCGCGACATCGCCGCGGCCAAGGCGACGACGCTCGTCACGGCAGGGCACGTCGTCGATGCGGCGCAGGTGATCGCGGAGGCCGGCGACGCCCCATGGCCGGACGCTCACGGGGTCCTCGGCTACCGCGGCACCCTCATGCACGTCGCCGACGCGTTCATCCGCCTGGAGGACGGAGACCCGGCGGGCGCCCTCGAGGCGCTTCGGCTGCCGGGCGACGCGCCGGCCTTCCACGAGCACTGGGCGGTGATGGCTGCGGTGCGCGGGCTCGCGCTCGTGCTGTCGGGTCGGCCGGACGAGGCCGCCGTCGAGATGTCGACGGCGATCCGACGGGGAGCGCAGCGGCAGGCGTACCCGGAGGCCACGGCGATCCGACTGCTGCAGGTGCGGGTGTCGATCGAGCTCGCCCGCGGGGACATCGGGGCGGCCGAGCACCTGGTGGGCGCCTACGGCCCCGTCGACGCGCTGCGGATGCCGCGCGCGCGGATCGCCGTCGCCAAGGGCGACCCCGAGGCCGCCATGCGCGCGCTCGGGCAGCGCCTGCACGAGACCGACGCCGACGCGCTGGACGCGTCGGCCAGGGTGCGCGCGCAGCTGCAGTCGCTGCGGATCGCCGCGCGCGCCATGGCGGGGGGCGATCCGCGCGATCTCGCCGTCGCGTTCCACCGCCTCGACGCCCACCTGGCGGATCGGGGACTGTTCCTCCCCCTCGCCCTGGTGCCGGCGGTCGGCCTCGACGCGATCGAGGAGGTCGTGGGGCCCGAGCTGCGCGCGTCCGCCCGCGAGCGCCTCGACCGGTCGCGCGAGACCAACCCGTTCCGGGGGCTGCGTGCCGCTCCCCGGCTCACCCCCCGCGAACGCGCGGTCGCGCGCGAGCTCGTCCGTCATGACACGATCGGCGACATCGCCCGCTCGCTCACGGTCTCGCCGAATACGGTGAAATCCCAGGTCAGATCCCTGTACCGAAAGCTCGGAGTGAGCTCGCGCCTCGCCGCGCGCCAGGTGCTGGCGGCGTTCGACCTCGGCGACGCGTAGCGACTCCTCGCCGGTCCGTCGACGGCCTGCCTGCCCACCGGGTGAACGGCAGGGTGAATTTCTCTCGAACGGCGGGGAAAGCGTCTGCGGACGGGATTGGATGGGCCCGAAGCTCCTGCACCACCGACCGCGCGCCCGAACGCCGGTCGTCTCCTGCTTCGTCTCCTTGCCATGCGCGGTGTCCGACTGCGCGCGCCCGAATCCCTGGGGAGGGAACATGTCATACCGTCCTGCCGCGCCGCAACGGCCCGCGGGCCGCGCTCGCGCGCTCGCCGCGGCTCTGCTCGCGGCGCTTCTCGTCCTGATCGGGGTGAACGCGCCCGCCACGGTCTCCGCGGCGGAGTCGAGTGGTGTCACCGTCACGATCAGCTACGGCGGCGAGACCTACGGCGGCACGAAGGTCGTGACTCCCGGCACGTCGTACACCGCCCGCGTGCAGTACTCCGTCCCGAACATCACCCCTGGCGGAACCGTCACGATCGCCGTGCCGGACGGCATCACCGTGCCGGCTGAGGGCCTGGTCGTCCCCGCGGGCAACACCGTCGTGAAGTCGATGGAGCTCGACGGCGACGGCGACGTCGTCCTCACCTTCCTGGAGGAGCCGGACTCGACGATCAACCAGGGTGTGATCGGATTCGACTTCGTCTTCGACGAGCCGGAGCAGGGCACCGAGATCCAGGAGATCACCTGGCTCATCGGGGGCGAGGAGCAGACCGTCACGGTGATCATGAAGAAGCCGGGCGACGATCTGCGGCCCGACTTCCCGAGCGCCGAGGGCAAGTCGGTGGGCGATGCCGACCTGCACCGGTTCGTGAGCATCGCGGACGGCGTCGTCGCCGTCGACCCGGCCATCGCCGACGCGGCGATCTCCTACACCCTCGCGGTCGACTCGGCCGAGGCCCGCACCGGACTGACGATCACCGACACCCTCAGCGAGTACCTGGAGTACGCCGACGCGGACCCGACGGCGACCCTCACCACGTGGGACGGGAACGGGCTCAACAAGACGACCTCCGACTTCGCCCTTCCCGAGCTGCAGCTCGAGGGCGGCGTCGCGACGCTGGCCGGGATCGACCTGCCGGCGCACTCGACGCTGCGCATCAGCTATCAGGCGCACGTGCGCGCCGACAAGGTCGAGGCGCTCCGCGCCGCGCTGCAGGAGAAGGTCGACGCCGTCGGTGAGGACGGCGGCTGGGTCCAGCTCGAGCTGGGCAACACCGCGACCTTCGACGGGACCGAGAAGACCGGCGTCGTGACGGTCGGCGTCACGGTCCCCGGGCCGCCGGTGGTGCCTGGCCCTGAGCTCGTGCACGCATTCGTCAAGAAGTCGAGCCTCAGCGGCGAGACCGAGATCGCGCTCACCGAGGACGGCGCGCTCGCCGCGCCCGTCGACCTGACGTACACGCTGCGCGCCGACCTGACGCGGTTCGCCGGCTTCGAGGGCGCCACGCACGAGCTGAAGCGCAACGTCGTCGTGGTCGATGAGCTGCCCGCACAGATCGACTGGGCCGGCGGCGACTTCCTCTCCGTCGTGGACGGCGGCCTCGACCTCCGCGAGGTCTCGGCCGACGTGAGCGAAGCCGACTTCGCCGGTGACGACCACGTCGGCGCCTACCAGGTCTCCGGCGACGGCAAGACGCTGCGGATCAACGTGGGCCAGGACACGACGAAGACCCACGAGTTCGCGGCGAAGGCGTCGATCGTGAGCGTCGCCGGTCTCGACACGTGGCGCTCGGGTGACCGCCCGACGGTCGAGTCGTTCTTCAAGGCGACCAACGTGGCGTACTTCCACTACAGCGACGACCGCGACCCGCACCGGGCCCCGGTGGACACCGTCCTGTACGTCCCGGTCGCACCGGGCAGCTCCGTCGACGACGGCAGCAGGTTCCGCAAGTGGACCGATGACGACATCTCCGTGACCTCCGGGACGGCCGCCGAGCTGACCTTCGACTTCGCCGTGGAGCAGGGCGCGGTCTCCGACCTGCGCGCCTCGCGCATCATCGACGAGATCGACCACGACGTCTTCGACGTGAGCGACCTCGACGCGATCCGCGACTCGATCACCGGCTCGTTCGGGTGGGAGCAGGCGCTCACGGGAGACGACTTCGACCTGGAGCTGAACGAGGCCGGCGAGCTCGTCATCACGCTCTCCGACACGTTCGGCGAGAACCTCGCGTGGGGCCAGACGCTCGCCCCGGCGACCGATCGCCTGGCGTTCTCGCTCGTGCTGCCGACGAAGGCGCTCGAGGGCAAGCAGACGCTCGACATCACGAACACGGCGCGCGTCGAGGGCGAGTCGCAGGAGGACTACGTCTGGGTCTCCGAGGCCAAGGGCTCCGCGTCGAGCTGGGGCGACGAGCTCGAGCTGAACAAGACGATCTACGCCGGCGACGGGGAGTGGACGAAGAACCTCCGCGTGGGGGTCGACGAGGACGGCCAGCCCGCGCAGGACGAGTTCCTCTACCGGATCATGCTCCTCCCGCACGGCGAGTACCACTCGGTGGCGATCCTCGACATCGACGACGTGCTGCCCGCCGGGCTCGAGTTCGCGGGCTTCGTGACCGAAGGCGCCGTCGGCGACGCGTCGCTCGGCGACGTCGGAGCGGTCGACGTGGCCTCGACCGACGGGATCGACATGGGCGGCGACATCCGCGCGACCTGGAACGGCGACGGCACGGTGGAGATCCGCCAGCTCGACGGCACGGTGCTGCCGGACGGCGCGACGAGCCAGGTGATCTTCAAGGTGAAGGCCACCGACGTCATGGTCGACCACGGCGTCACGAACGCCATCGGCGGGGAGTCGGCGACCTTCACGCCGACCGACGGATTCCCGCTGCTGATCCAGAAGAAGGACGCCGCGAACCCCGACCTTCGGATCACGGATCGCGACTCCCGCTTCACGGTCACCGGCCCTGAGGGCGAGATCGTCACGGACGAGGCCTATGTCGTCGACGGCACGCTCGTCGTGGCCGCCCCCGACGGCGAGGACCGCGCGGTGATCGTGCCGATCGACCCGGAGAACCCCGACGTCGTCCCCGCCGGTGACTACACCGTCACCGAGCGGATCGCGCCCGAGGGGTACCAGCTGACGGACGTCGAGCTCGTCGTGACGCTGAAGGAGAGCGGTGCGTCCGACGCCGGAACGCTGTGGAACACGCCGTGCGACGGCGGAACGTGCGAGCCGGACGAGCCGACGGAGCCGGAGAACCCCGGCGACACGGACGAGCCGGAGACGCCAGGCGAGCCCGAGGTCCCCGGTGACACGGATGAGCCGACCGAGCCGACGGCCCCCGACGACTCCGAGGACCGCGATGTCCCCGGGGTGACGGAAGAGGACGAGACTCCGGCGACCGAGCGCGGCACCGACGAGGTCGAGGTCACGTCGAAGGCCGAGGAGACGGTGGCCGCGAAGGAGACCGACGAGCTCGCTGTGACCGGACTGGCGCTGCCGACGGGGCTGTTCGCCCTCGGCTCGCTGCTCCTCGCGGGAGGGGCGCTCCTCATCGCCCGGCGCCGGGAGACGGCCCGCGGCTGACGCCGAGAGACCGTGCGGCTCTCCCGTTCGAATCGGGGGAGCCGCACGGCGTTCGCGCGCCGTCCACCGGTTCTCCACCGCCGGGGGCGATCCGTCCACGGATCCGACGCGTTGTCCACGGATTCATCCACAGCGTTGTCCACAGGCGTGGAGAATCACACGGATGTTATTCACCCCTGGGGAGAGTCCTGTGGAGGAATGACACCCGTGTGATTCTCCGGCCCCCGAGACGACGAGACCCCCGTGACGACGTCACGGGGGTCTCGTCAGCGCCGCGGGTCAGCGCCAGCGCGTGGTCATGAGGAAGCCGACGAAGGCGATGCCGAAGCCGATCATGAGGTTCCAGGCTCCGATGTCGGGGATCGGGAAGGCCTGGTCCGTCAGATAGAAGACGATGATCCAGGCGAGGCCGAGGAGCATGAAGCCCACCATGATCGGCTTGAACCAGACCGGGTTCGGGCTGCCGGCGCCGGCGGGGCGGTCTGATTCGTCGGTCTCGCGTGCCATGCGCCCAGTCTATCCGGGCGCCCCTGACCGGCGCGACCATCCCCACCCACCTCGAAGCTTCGGCGTCACCGCGGAACAGTAAGCTGGAGGCCATGACGGACCAGGCGCTGACGCGGCGGGACGCGCGTCGGCGCAGGAGGCCGCGGCGCCGTGTCACCGTCGCCGGCGTGATCGGCGAGCTGTTCATCACGGCGGGTGTGATCCTGCTGCTCTTCGTCGCCTGGCAGCTGTGGATCGGCGACATCATCTACGGCGCCGAGCGAAACGAGCAGGGCAACGAGATCTCCGAGGAATGGGCCCAGCTGGATCCGCTCGAGCTCCCGGACCTGGAGACCGACCCCGACACCGGCGAGGAGGGCTACGCGCCGCCGAAGCTGGAGACGCCGGCCGACACCGAGGTCTTCGGCGTCATGCGCGTGCCGCGCTGGGGCGACGAGTACGCGATGCCGATGGCGGGCGGCGTGACCCGGCCAGGCACGCTCGACCCGATCGGGATCGGCCACTACCCCGACGCGGACATGGCGGGCGACGTCGGCAACTTCGCCCTCGCGGGGCACCGGACGACGTTCGGCAAGCCGTTCGCCGAGATCGCGACCCTGCGCGCCGGCGACGCGATCGTCGTCGAGACGAAGGCGGGGTGGTACACGTACCGCTTCCGCACCCTCGAGTACGTCCGGCCCGATGAGGTCGACGTGCTCCTCGACGTCCCGCAGGAGCCCGACGTCCCGGCGAACGAGCGCTACATCACGCTCACGGCGTGCTCGCCGAAGTACTCGCTCGCCGAGCGCATCGTCGCCTACGGCATCTTCGAGTCGTTCCAGCCGCGCTCCGAGGGCGAGCCGGCATCGCTGACGGAGGGGACCTGATGTGCGGGGCGAGGGGGGGGAGCCGCGCCGGTGCGTGGGGGGGGCGGCGGGGGG
>JBQDDT010000011.1:18579-22853 GCA_052092505.1 Microbacterium sp.
TCCCCGGACCCTGGTGGGTGCGGCTGCTCGTCCTGCTCGTGCTGCTCGCGGCCGCGCTGTACGGGCTGTTCTACTTCGTGTTCCCGTGGGTCGCGTCGAACGTCGTCCCCGACGACGGCACGATCGATCAGGCCGCGGCGCTCATCGGGATGTGGGCCTGAGGATCACTCGCCGGTGCAGTGGCGCAGCTCGATCGTCGAGTTGATCTCGGTGTCGCCCGGAGCGATCGACTGCGATGAGACGGTCGGCGTGGATTCCGCCGCGCAGGAGTCGTCCTCGACCTGCTCGACCGTCAGGTTGAGCGCCTCGAGCTCCTGGACGGCGCTGTCGAGCGTGAAGCCGGTGTAGTCGTTGATGGCGACCCGTCCGCTCGCGACGACGAGGTCGACCGTCGTCCCGGCCGAGACCTCGGCGCCCTGCTCCTCGCTGGCCTGCAGCACGGTGCCCTTGTCGGCCGTCGGGTCGTTGCGCGGCGTGATGGCCCCGGCCTTGAGGCCCGCGCTCTTCAGCGCCTCCTTGGCGTCGCCCTCGGTCGTCCCGACGAGCTCCGGTACGGCGGCCACCTCCTCGCCGTCGGAGATGACGACCGTCACCTGGCTGCCGGGGTGGACCGACGCGTCGGCCTCGGGGTCGGTGCGGATGACGTTCCCCTCGGCCACGTTCGCGCTCGGTTCCTCGCGCTGCACGACCGACAGGTTGAGGTCCCGCAGCTCCTCGACGGCGCGCTCCTGCGACATCTCGACGACGTTCGGGATGATCACGGAGTTCGTCGGCGTCGCCGAGAACGGGCGCAGCGTGATCACCCAGATCAGCAGCGAGATCACGATCACGGCGACGAAGGCGACGCCTGCCCAGATCCAGGCCACGGGAGGGCCGGACTGGGTGCGCGCCATCGTCGTGTCGCTCGAGAGCTGCCGCAGCGACCTGGCCGTCTCCTGCGCCTGGCGCGGGTTCGGGCCGTACAGGGTGTTCGTCAGCTGCGTGATCGCGCGCTTGGTGGGCTCGCGCCCGCTCGTCGCGTCGTCGAGGGCCTCGCGGAACGAGGTCGCGTCGGGGAAGCGCTGGTAGGGGTCCTTCGCGAGCGCGCGCAGCACCACGGCATCGAGCGCGCCGGGGGAGGACGGGTTCACCCTGGAGGGGACCTCCGGGGTCTCGCTGACGTGCTGGTACGCGACGGCGACGGGGGAGTCGCCGCGGAACGGCGGGCGCCCGGTGAGCAGCTCGTACAGGACGACGCCGGCCGAGTAGATGTCGGTGCGGGCGTCGATCGTCTCGCCCTTGGCCTGCTCCGGCGAGAAGTACGCGGCCGTGCCCAGGATCGTCGTGGTCTCGGCCACGGTCGCCGTCGTGTCGGAGACGGCGCGGGCGATGCCGAAGTCCATCACCTTCACGGCGCCCGACTCCGTGATCATGACGTTGGCCGGCTTGATGTCGCGGTGGATGACGCCGGCCCGGTGGGAGTACGTGAGCGCCTCGAGGATGCCGTCGACGTAGCGGACGGCATCCTCGGAGGGCACGGACCCCCGCGCGATGATGTCCTTCAGGAGCGTGCCCTGCACGTACTCCATGACGATGTAGGGGGTCGTGATCTCGCGCGTGCCCTCGCGCTCGGTCGCCTCGCCCGCGTCATAGACGCGAACGATCGACGGGTGCGCCATGCGGGAGGCGGCCTGCGCCTCGAGCCGGAAGCGACTGCGGAAGACCGGATCGCTCGCGTGCTCGCGCTTGAGGATCTTGATGGCGACGGTCCGGCCGAGCTTCTCGTCCATCCCGCGGTAGACGGTGGCCATTCCGCCCTCGCCGATCGTGCCGTCGACGCGATAGCGCCCTGCAAGGACGCGATGCTCCGACGACACGGACATTCCCCCCGGTTCAGACATCGTTCACAGAATAACCGAGGGAGTTCCCCCGCCCCTGTGAGTGGGCAGGGATGTCACAGAACGGTGATCAGCCCTGCTGCGCCTCGTCCGGTGCGTCGACCGATCCGGTGTCGCCCTCGGCGCCCGGGTCGCCCCCGTTGTCGCCGCCGCTGCCGTCGTCTCCGCCGGTGTTCCCGCCGTCGCCGTTGTCGCCGCCGTCACCGGGGTCCTCGGGCGGGGGCTCCTCCTCCGGGGCCTGGATGCCGGCCTGACCCTGCGGGGACTGCTCGGACGTGCGATCGCCGCAGATCGCGACGTACGTGGCCGTCACGGTCCCGCCGTCGCTGCCCGTCACGGTGATGCGCGCGCTGCGCGTGTTCGCGTCGAAGTCGCCGGAGCCGTTCTCGAACTGCGCGTTCGTGAGCGTGACGCTGTAGCCGGCGAGGTCCTCTCCGGCTGGGCAGTTGTTGAAGGGCGCCCAGTTCAGGGTGGCCGTCGCGCCGGGCTCGATGGGGTCGGCGCTGAAGGTCGGCGCGTTCGCCGGCGCCCCGATCTCGGCCGGCGTGTACTCGCCGTAGTACGTGGCGGTGATCGCCGTCCCCGGCTCCACCGTGCCGCGCGGGGAGACCTCGTAGATGGTGCCGGCCTCCGCCTCGCTCGGCGCACCGCCGCCGACGTTGCAGGTCAGCGTCACGTCGAGGTCGGACACGGCCGCCTCCGCCTCGTCGCACGTCATGCCGACGAGGCCCAGGGCGTCGATGTCGATGTCGGGCGGGGTCGTCGTCTCCGTGGGAGTCGGCGACGCCGACGTGGTCGTCGGGGTCGGGTCCGGCTCCGCCATGTTGTTCGCGATCAGCGCCCACACGGCGCCGACGATCGCGATGAGGAGGATGGCGATCAGCGCGATGAGCGGCCACGTCCACGGGCTGCGCTTCTTCTTCGGCTTGCCATCGCCGTCGGCCTCGCCGTCCTCGGCCAGCTCGTCCTCGGAGCTCACGGGCGCCGGCAGCGGGTTCGTCGCCGGCAGGAGCTGCGTCGTGCCGTCGTCCGACGTGTCGAGCAGCTGGGTGAAGCTGTCATCGCCGATCGCCGACGAGTCCGCGATCGCGGGGACGGCCGCCGCCGCGGCGGCGATGTCGCCGCGGCGCAGCGCGTTGCAGGCGCGGGAGACGGCCGCGGCCGACGCCGGGCGGTCCTCCGGCTTCTTCGCGATCATCGCGAAGATGAGCCGCTGGACCGGCTGCGGCACGTCGGCGGGCAGCGGAGGCGCCTGGTCGTTGATCTGCGCCATCGCGATGGCCACCTGCGACTCGCCCGTGAAGGGGCGCTTGCCCGCCACGCACTCGTACGCCACGATGCCGAGCGAATAGATGTCGGTCGCGGGGCTCGCCGGGTGGCCGGACGCCTGCTCCGGCGAGAGGTACTGGACCGTGCCCATCACCTGGCCGGTCGCCGTCAGCGGCACCTGGTCGGCGATCCGCGCGATGCCGAAGTCGGTGATCTTCACCCGCCCGTCGGGCGTGATGAGGAGGTTGCCCGGCTTGATGTCGCGGTGCACGAGCCCTGCCGCGTGCGCGGCCTGCAGGGCGGAGGCGGTCTGCGCGATGACGTCGAGGGCCCGGTTCGGCTCGAGCGTCGTCTCGCGCTCGAGGATCGTGGAGAGCGCCTCGCCGGGGACGAGCTCCATGACGAGGAACGCGGATCCGTCCTCCTCGCCGTAGTCGAAGACGCTCGCGATGCCCTCGTGGTTGACGAGCGCGGCGTGGCGGGCCTCGGCGCGGAAGCGCTCGAGGAAGCCCGGATCCCCCATGTACTCGTCCTTGAGGATCTTGATCGCGACCGTTCGCCCGATGACGTGGTCGGTCGCCTCCCAGACCTCGCCCATGCCGCCGATGGCGATCCGCGAACTCAGCTCGTACCGACCGCCGAACGTCACACCCTGTGTTGGCCTCATCTGCCCAGCACCGCCTCCATGACCTGTTTCGCGATGGGCGCCGCGATCGTGTTCCCCGACCCTGACTTGCCCTGGCCGCCGCCGTCCTCGACCACCACGGCGACCGCCACCTGCGGGTCGTCCGAGGGGGCGAATCCGGTGAACCAGAGACTGTAGGGGTTGTCCCCGCCGTTCTCGGAGGTGCCCGTCTTACCGGCCACATCCACTCCGTCTATTCTTGCATTCGACGCGGCCCCGGAAGAGACGTCCGCGGTCATCATCTCGACCATGTCGGTCGCCACGTCCTCGTCGATCGCCCTGCCGAACTCGGACGGGCTCGTCGTGTGCTGGACCGACAGGTCGGGGCCGACGACCTCGTCCACGAGCGTCGGGTTCATCACGGAGCCTCCGTTGGCGACGCCGGCCGACACCATGGCCATCTGCAGGGGCGTCGCGATGAGCTGGCCCTGCCCGAAGCCCGT
>JBQDDT010000011.1:22863-28356 GCA_052092505.1 Microbacterium sp.
CCGTCAGCGCGGTCTGGGCGTCGTCGAGGCCGGTGGGGTAGCTCGACGCGGTCGACGACAGGGGTGTCTGGAAGCTCTGGTTGAAGCCGAACTTCTCCGCCTGCTCGCGCAGCGCGTCGTCACCGAGCTTGACCGCGAGCTCGGCCATCGGGATGTTGCAGCTGAGCCGCAGCGCGTCGGCGATCGTGACGGTCTTGCCACTGCCGCAGGTGCCGCCGCTCGCGTTGCGCACGGTCGAGGACGAGCCCGGCAGCGTGTACGTGGCCGGGTTCGGCAGCTTGGAGTCCTTGGAGTAGTCGCCGGAGGACAGCGCCGCGGCCGCGACGACGACCTTGAACGTCGAGCCGGGCGGGTTCATGTTGCCGGCGATCGCGCGGTTCGACAGCGGCTTGCCCGGGTCGTCCGTGAGCTTGTCGTAGGTCGCACCGGTCGTCTCGCTGTCGTGCGCCGCGAGGGAGTTCGCGTCGTAGCCCGGCGTGGTCACCATCGCGAGGATCCGCCCCGTGTCTGGCTCGATCGCGACGACGCCGCCCGTGTACCCGGCGTTCGTCATCGCCTGGTATGCGGCCGACTGGACGGTGGGGTCGAGGCTCAGCTCGACCGATGAGCCGCGCGGGTCCTGGCCCGTGAACACCCGTTCGAGGCGCGAGAAGAACGCCGAGGAGCTCGTGCCGCTGAGCTCCTGGTTCTGCGCCTGCTCGAGGCCCGTGGCCGACTGCAGCACGGGGTTGATGTAGCCCGTCGCCGCCGACCACATCGGGGAGTCGACGTACTGGCGCTGCCAGGAGTAGACGTCCTCGCTGCGCACCGACGTGGCGATCTCCTCGCCGCCGGCCACGACGATCGAGCCGCGCTGCACCTCGAAGCTGTCGTAGAGCGCGCGGCGGTTGTTGGGGTCGCTCGCCAGGTCGTCGGCGACGACCGCCTGGATCACGCTCGTCGAGATGAACAGCGTGATGAACATGAGGATCACGATGGTCGTGAGGCGCCGCAGCTCCTTGGTCATGCGCTCGCCTCCGTCCCGTCGCCCGCGTGGAGGACCCATCCAAGCATCCGGTTCTTTCCGATTGGCTGAGTCATCCGATCACCGCCCTCGGCTGCTGGCGGACGGCGTCGCTGATGCGCAGGATGAGCGCGACGATGACCCAGTTCGCGAGCAGGGACGACCCGCCGGCGGCGAGGAACGGGGTCGTCAGCCCCGTGAGCGGCAGCACCCGGGTGACGCCGCCGACCATGATGAACACCTGGAGCGCGAGCGTGAACGACAGCGCCGTCGCGAGGAGCTTGCCGAAGTCGTCCTGGCCGGCCACGCCGATGCGCAGGCCGCGCCCGGCGAGCACGAGGTACAGCGCGAGGATGGCGAACAGGCCGACGAGGCCGAGCTCCTCCCCGAGCGAGGGGATGATGTAGTCGCTCTGCGAGACCGGCGTGATCCACGGCCTCCCCTGGCCGAGGCCGGTGCCGAACAGGCCGCCGTGCGCGAGCCCGTAGATGCCCTGAACGAGCTGGTAGCTGCCGCCGTCGCGCTCGTAGATCTCGGGGTTGAACGCGTCGAGCCAGTTGTCGAAGCGCCAGCCGACGTACGACAGGAAGCGGGAGGCGACGAAGGCGCCGCCCGCGGCGAGGATGACGCCGATCAGCATCCAGCCGGTCTTGCCCGTGGCCACGTACAGGGTGGCGACGAACATCCCGAAGATCAGCAGGCCGGTGCCGAGGTCGCGCTGGAGGACGATGATGCCGAGCGAGATGAGCCAGATGACGAGGACGGGCCCGAACTCGCGGGCGCGGGGGAACGTGAACCCGAGGATGCGCTTGCCGGTCGTCGCGAGGCTCTCGCGCGTGCGGACGAGGTAGCCGGCGAAGAAGATCGCGAGACAGATCTTGGCGATCTCGCCCGGCTGGAAGTTGAACCCGGCGATGGAGATCCACACCTTCGCGTTGCCGCCGCCGTTGATGAACGGGACGAAGGGCAGCAGGAGCAGGGCGATGCCGGCGAAGCCGAAGATGTACGTGTAGCGGAAGAGGACCCGGTAGTTCGACAGGGCCCACACCAGGATCACGGCGATCACGATCGAGACGGCCGCGTACGTGATCTGCGCCTCGCCGCCGGCCGGGTTGACGCCGCTCGCACCGGAGATGCCGATCCGGTAGATCTCGGCGATCCCGAGCCCTGTCAGGAGATACCCGATCGGGAGCACGAGCGGATCGGCGTTGGGCGTGCGGATGCGCAGGACGACGTGGAAGGCGAGCGCGAGCACGCCGAGCAGGCCGGAGAGGATGAGCTCCCCCGGGCTCAGCGCGCCGAGCGCGCCGAGCTGGACGAGCCCGACGGCCCCGGTCGTCAGGACGATCGAGAACAGCAGCAGGATCAGCTCACGGTTCCGGCGCGGCGCTGGCCGGCGCACGCGCCGGAGCGCCTTGAGGACCGCGGTGTCGGCGGCGACGTCTGCGCTCATCCGTCACCCCCTTCCGATCCGCTCTCCTCCGGCTTCTTCTCGCCCTTGTCGTCCTTCTTACCGTCGTCGTCGCCCGATCCGCCGCTGGTCGACGGCGTGGGGTCGGGTGAGTCGGTCGGCTCCGGCGTGGCCGACTCGTCGTCGGCGGGGAGGTTCGCCCGCAGACGCTCGACGATCTCCTCGGCGTGGTCGAGCGACTGCGCCGTGATCGTCTGCTGGACGATCCGGAGGTTCGCTGGCGTGAGCTCGTCGAGCGGGATGTCGGTGTCGTCGTACACGCTCGAGAACGAGATGGGGCCGACATCGGCCTGGATGCCGCGGTAGATGACGACCGAGTCCTCGTCGGCGCCGACGTAGTAGCGCGTCTGGGTCCAGTTCGCGAAGCCCCAGAAGGCGAGGCCGACGAGCGCGGCGACGAGGACGATCGCCGAGATGCCGACGACGCGGCGGCGTCTCGCGCGGCGGCGATCCTCCTCGATGAGCTCCTCGAGGTAGTCGGAGTCCGGCTCGAAGTGCGACGGCTCGTTCGCCGCCTGGCTGCGCAGGTGCAGCCACCCCGTGCCGATCGGGCGCTTGGCCGCCGGGAGGCTGATGCCCTGCGGGTTCGACGCGGACCCGACGATCGCCGGGGCGCCGAGGAGGACCGGGTGGCGGCCGCCGACGTCGACGATGACGACCGTGACGTTGTCGGGGGCCCCGCCGTCGAGCGCCTGCTTCAGGAGCGTGTCCGCCGTGCGGCCCGGGGTGTCGTCGCGGCGGAGCGACTTCGTCAGGTGCGGCTCGTCGACGACGCCGGAGAGGCCGTCGGAGCACAGGACGAACCGGTCGCCCGGCTGGGTCGGCATGATGATCGTGTCGACCTCGGGATGCGCGTCCATATCGCCGAGCACGCGCATCAGGACGGAGCGGCGGGGATGGTAGCGCGCCTCCTCCGGAGTGATCCGGCCGGAGTCGACGAGGCGCTGAACGAAGCTGTGGTCGGTCGTGACCTGGGTGAGCGCGCCGTCGCGCCAGAGGTAGATCCGCGAGTCGCCGATGTGGGCGATGACCGCATAGGTGTCGACCATGAGGATCGCGCTGACCGTCGTGCCGAGGCCGGCGAGCTCCGGCCGGCGATCGGCGATCTGGATCAGGTCGCTCGCGGTGGAGGCGACGGTGTCGCGCAGGGCGGTCTCAGCGTCGTGGGTGGTGTCGAAGGCGCGGTCGAGAGGCTGGAGCTTGTGCACGGCGACGCTCGAGGCGACGTCGCCTCCCGCGTGCCCTCCCATGCCGTCGGCGACCACGAAGAGGTTGGATCCGGCGTACCCGGAGTCCTGGTTGTTCGATCGCACCTTCCCCGTGTGGGAGATCGCGGCGCTCGAGCCCTCGAAGACCATTCGCGGCGATTACTTCCGGAGCTCGAAGGTCGTGGCGCCCACCTTGATCGGCGCACCGATCTCCACCGCGACGGGCGAGGAGGGCTGCACCCTGCGCCCGCTGATCATCGTGCCGTTGGTCGAGTCGAGGTCCTGGATCATCCACTGATCGCCCCAGAGCACGAGGCGCGCGTGGTGACCCGACGTGTAGTCGTCCCTGATCACGAGGCCCGCCTCGCTGGAGCGCCCGATCGTGAGCGGATCGGTGCCGAGCGGGACCTCGAGGCCGGCCTTCGGGCCGGAGGTGATGACGATCCGGCTGACGGTCCGCGTCGTCGCGGGGCCGGAGGTCGCCACGCTCGGAGAGGGCGTCGGTGGCGTGTGCGCCGGAGCGGCGGGAGCCTGCGGGCGGGCCGGGGCCCGGCCGGCGACGGCCTGCTCGGGGAGCTTGCGCGCGCGCGTGCCGAAGAGGTCGGCGCGCAGGGCGAAGACGACGGCCAGCACGAACAGCCACAGCAGCAGCAGGAAGCCCGCGCGCAGCAGGAGCAGGGTGAGTTCGCTCATGTCGAATATCGCTCCTGCGCGTCGAAGATCCGGGTCGGGGTCTCGTTCGGCGCCTGCCGGGTCGCCGACGCGCGTGGTACCACGCGGAAGACGATATCGGTTCTGCCGATCCGGATCACGGATCCCGGGTTCAGCGAGGAGGAGGTGACGGGCCGGCCGTCGAGCTTGGATCCGTTCGTCGAGCCCAGGTCGCGGACCATCGCGCTCTCGCCGTCCCAGAGGATCTCGACGTGCCGGCGGCTCGTTCCCGTGTCGGCGATCGTGATGTCGGCGTCGCTGCCGCGGCCGATCACGGTGCGGGCCTGGCGGAGCGGATGCTGGCGTCCGGCGATCTCGACGACGCCCTCCCACGAGACCGAGCCCTGGGCGGTGCCGGAGTCGATCCGGATGGTGCCGGTGGCGATCTCGTCGAGCGGGCGGATCGCGATGCGCACGGGGCCGGCGAAGCTGTAGCCCTGCTTGGCGGCGTGCTTGCGGACGATCTCGTCGAGCTCCGTGTGCAGCGCGGAGCCGAGCCGGTCCATGCGCTCGGCGTCGGACGGGTTCAGGCAGACCGTGAGGTCGTTCGGCGCGAGGATGCGGTCGCGGCTGACCACGGCGGCCTTGGTGTCGAGCTCGCCGCGCAGCGCCGAGGCGATCTCGACGGGCTGAACGCCGCTGCGGAAGGTGCGCGCGAACGCGCCGTTGACCGCGCGCTCGAGGCCCTTCTCAAAGCTGTCCAGTAGTCCCACGCGAATTCTCCATCCGTCGGGTCGCGTTTGGCCCATCGTAGCCGCGGGAGGCGGGAGCCACCCTGAGGATGTGCAGTTCGCCCGCCGCGGGGAGACTGAGTGCCCCGGGTCGCTGGCCGGCGGGGCCGTGGCCGCGGGGCTCTCCGGGCCCGAGCGCACAACGCAGTCGATCCGCGATCGGCCCCGGGCCGGAACCGCGGGATTCCGGGGCCGCGGGCCGCACCGGGCGTCCGATTGACTGCGTTGTGCGGGGGACGGGCCGGTGCCGGAGTCGTGTTAGTCTTGTGCGGCTGAGACGGGCGTCCGCGCCCGCTCGCGCGAGTGGCGGAATCGGTAGACGCGCTGGCTTCAGGTGCCAGTGTCCTTACGGACGTGGGGGTTCAAGTC
>JBQDDT010000012.1:0-28075 GCA_052092505.1 Microbacterium sp.
CCTGCGCACGGCGTACGACGACATCGAAGAGCGGATCGCGACCCTGCGCGAGCAGGAGGAGCTCGACGCGATCCGCCCCGAGCTCGACGGGAACCGGATCCAGGAGGTGCTCGGCATCTCCCCCGGCCCCGAGGTGGGGAGGGCGTACCGGTTCCTGCTCGACCTGCGGCTCGACGAGGGCGCCCTCGGCGAGGAGGAGGCGGAGCGGCGCCTGCGCGACTGGTGGGGCACCCAGGCCTGAGCGAGGACGAAGCCCTCCGCGCGACCGCCGCCGCGACCTGAGTACGGCGCCCTGAGCTGAGGGCGATCCGGGCGGATCCGTCCTCTTCTCGGCGCGGTGCACTCGTCTCGGGCACCCGGGGTCGGGAGCGGCGAGCGGATCGCGGGGAAACCGGGCCGCCGCGGGTGGGGATAACCTCCGTCTTCGCGGAGCCTGCGCGAGCGTGCGCGGATATCCCGGACCGCGCCGGTAGCGTCGTCTCTCGTGCACACCCACACGCCGAACCGGCCGCTGAGGATCCTCATCGGCTGCGACACGTTCTCGCCCGACATCAACGGCGCCGCGCGCTTCGCCGAGAGGCTGGCCGCCGGGCTCGTCGAGCGCGGCCACGAGGTGCACGTCGTCGCCCCGAACACGCGCTACCGGCGCCAGGCCCCCGCGACCGAGACCATCGAGGGCCAGCCGATGACGCTCCACCGACTGCCGTCGGTGCGCTGGCCGGGTCACGAGTGGCTCCGCTTCGTGTGGCCGTGGCGCTCCAAGCACTACGCCCGCCGGGCGCTGAGCGAGGTCGAGCCCGACGTGGTCCACATCCAATCCCACATCGTGATCGGCCGCGGGCTCTCGCGGATCGCGCGCCGGAGGGGCATGCCGGTCATCGCGACGAACCACGTGATGGCCGAGAACATCCTCGACTCGACGATGCTCCCCGACGCCCTGAACCGGGTGCTGGTGAAGCTCGCATGGGCCGACGCCAAGCGCACGCTCGACCTCGCGAGCGCCGTGACCACGCCGACGCGCAAAGCGGCGGACTTCCTCGAGCGGACGATCGATCTCGCCGGCGTCATCCCCGTCAGCTGCGGGATCGACAAGTCCCGCTACACGCCCGACCTCGACGCTCGTCCCGACAACCGCGTCGTCTTCGTGGGCCGGATCACGATCGAGAAGCAGATCGACGTCATCCTGCGGGCCATCGCCAAGCTCGACCCGGAGCTGAACGCCTCGCTCGAGATCGTCGGGGACGGGGACCAGCGCGCCGCGCTCGCCAAGCTCGCCGGCGAGCTCGGGATCGCGGACCGCGTCACGTTCCACGGGCACACGACCGACGAGGAGCTCCGTGCCGCGCTCACGCGGGGCAGCGTGTTCGCCATCGCGTCGATCGCCGAGCTGCAGTCGATCGCGACGATGGAGGCCATGGCCTCCGGGCTGCCGGTCGTGGCCGCCGACGCCGTCGCGCTCCCCCACCTCGTCCATCACGGCGAGAACGGGTACCTCTTCCCGCCGGGGGACGCGGACGCGCTCGCCGCTCGCCTCACCGACGTCCTGACGCAGACGCCAGAGCAGCGGCGCGCGATGCAGCAGGCGTCGCTCGATCTCGTCGAGGACCACGACATCCGCCGGACGCTCGACACGTTCGAGCGGCTGTACCGCGGCGAGTCGGCCTGAGGCCCGGAGCACAGCCGCACCCGGTAGCGTCGGGTCAGCGGCCGGGCGGAGGACGATCATGCACATCGTGATGTTCGCCGACCAGCACATCGAGTCGCTGGGAGGGGCGCAGGTCTCGACGCGCCTGCAGCGCCGTTTCCTGGAGCGCGCCGGCCACGTCGTCACGGTCGTCGCGCCCCGTCGGCACGGCCGGCGGGCCGGCGTGAACGCCGACGATCCCGCATACCTCGACCTGCCATCGCTCGCGCTGACGCCCGACGGGGAGTACGCGGTCACCTGGCCGGGTCCGCGGGCGGATCGCGCGATCGAGCGCGGCCTGCGCGGGCGCCCTCCCGTCGACATCGTGCACGTGCAGGCCGACTTCTGGGGCGCGTTCCTCGGCTATCGGTTCGCGCACGCCCACGGCATCCCCGTCGTGCACACGATGCACAATCGGGTCGAGACGGGGATCAGGGCCACCACGCCGTTCCCCCGGCTCGTCATGCGGGCCCTCCATGCCTGGCGCCGCCGCGCCGTGCCGGAGACGGGCGCGGGCCGCGGCGGGTGGGAGTACCTGAGGGAGCTCGCCTCCGGGGCGACCGCGGTGACCGCCCCGTCGGCCCACTTCGCCCGTCGGCTCGAGGAGCACGGGGTGTTCGACCACGTCGAGGCGATGTGGAACGGGGCGGACGACGACGTCCTCGACCGCGTGCTCTCGGAGGCGCCGGCCCCCCGTCCCGCCGGGGACCCGCGCTTCGTCTGGGTCGGCAGGATGAGCGCCGAGAAGCGGCTGCTCCCCCTCCTGGAGGCCGTCGCGCTCGCGGGCTCGCCGATCCGGCTCGACGTGATCGGCGGAGGGACGCAGGCCGCGAGGGCGCGTCGGATCGTCCGGCGCCACGGCCTGGAGGACCGGGTGCGTTTCCTGGGGGGCCTCCCCTACGAGCGCACGCTGGCCGCGATCGCCGCCGCCGATGCGCTCGTGCAGACGTCGATCGGCTTCGAGACGCAGGGCATGACCCCGTTCGAGGCGGCGGCACTCGGGACCCCGAGTGTGATGAGCGACCCGGACATCGCCGGCGAGGTCGGCGCCGGCGTGTGGCACGTCGGGGACGAGGGGAGGGCTGATCCGTCCGTCTCAGCCCTCGCGGCGGCCCTCGACCGTGCCGCCGCCGACATCCGCGCCGGTGCGGCGCCCTCCCCCGACCCGTCGATCCGGAGGCGCTTCCGCCAGTCGGTGAGGACCGCGGAGATGATCGCGCTCTACGAGCGCGTGCGGCGCTGAGCCGTCAGTAGAGGAGCGGGGTCAGGAGGGCCTGCAGGCCGTAGCCGATGATCGTGCTGCCGACGACCATCGCGTTCAGCCCGATCGCGATTCCTGCGAGGAGCTTCCCCGTGCCGCGCGCGGCGATGATGCCGAGCACGATCCCGACTGCCGCGAGCAGGGCGGGCACGAGTCCGTTGAAGACGAGCTGGAGGATCGTGAACAGCTCGAAGTTCCCGTTCCCACCGTTGAGGATCATCTTCTGAAGGACGGCGTTGACGATCGGCGAGACGAACACCGTGGCGACGGCGATGATGATCGCCGTCCAGGCCAGCCCCGACCGGGCGCCGCCCGAGGGCTTCGAAGCCGGATACCCGTACGCGGCGCCCTGCGGGTTCCCGTACGGCTGCTGGCCTTGGGGCGCTCCGCCACCGGCGTACGGCGGCTGCGGGTACTGGCGGGGCTGCTGCGGGTCCGTCATGAGGACACCGTAGCGCGGGGAATCGTTCCCCGGGGGTTCTCGTGCGGCACAGGCGGGCTTGCGCACGGTGTGTACTAACCGGTACGTTCTTTCCGACCCGACCCGACCCGACCCGACCCGACCCGACCCTCGGACCGACAAGGACGTCCCATGTCTGACACTGCTGTCTCCGAGCGCCCGCCCGCGTGGCGCCGCGTCGTGAGCGTGATCACCGGAATCGAGATGGCGATCGCGATCGCCTGCCTCGTCGCGATCGCGGTTCTCGTCTTCTTCCAGGCGCTGCAGCGCTACCTGCCGATGGAGCAGCTGGCGTGGACGGGCGAGATCTCGCAGTTCTGCCTCGTGTGGCTGACGTTCTCGATCGCCGGTGTGCTCGTGACGACCCGGGGCCACATCACGCTGGAGCTCGTCGACTCGCTGCGCAGCCAGCTGCTCGTGCGGATCGTGCAGGTGATCGCGATGGTGCTCGTCACCGTCGTGGCGGTGCTGCTTGTGATCGAGGCCGTGCGGCTGATCGAGACGCAGGGGGTCATCAAATCACCCGTGCTGCGCATCCCGATGTCGTGGGTGTACGTGCCGATCCTCATCGGGGTGCTCTCGACCGCGATCCGATCGCTCATCCAGGCCGTGCACATCGCGGTGGCAGGCCCGATCCTCTCCGAGGTCGACGACGAGACGGAGGCGCAGGCATGATGCTCGCGCTCCTCGGCATCGCGATCGCGGTGCTGCTCGTCATCCGCGTCCCCGTGGCGCTCGCCTTCCTCGGGCCGTCGATCGTCTACATGTGGGTGAACGGCCAGTCGGTCGGCAACGCCCTGCGCGAGGTGTTCAACGCGGCCAACAGCTTCCCGATGCTGGCGGTGCCGCTGTTCGTCCTGTTGGGCGCGCTGGCCAACCACGCGGGGATCGCCGACCGCCTGTTCCGCTTCGCGCTCGCCGTGCTGGCGCGGGTGCGCGGATCGCTGGGATACGTCGCGATCGGCACGAGCGTCGGGTTCAGCTGGATGAGCGGGTCGGCCGTCGCCGACGCCGCCGCGCTCGGCAAGGTTCAGATCCCGCAGATGATCCGCGCGGGGTACGGGCGCCGGTTCGCCACGGGCGTGTCCGCGTCGTCGGCGCTGATCGCCCCGGTGATGCCGCCGTCGATCCCCGCCGTCATCTACGCGGGACTCGCCGCCGTCTCGACGGGCGCCCTGTTCGCCGCCTCGGTGATCCCCGCGCTGCTGATGGCGGTCGGCCTCGTGATCGTCGTGGCGATCCTCGTCTCCCGCAACCCGAAGATCACGCGCGGACGGTTCGACCGGCGCGAGGTCCTCTCGTCGGTGAAGGGCGTGATCCTGCCGATGCTCACCCCGGTGATCATCCTGGGCGGGATCCTCGGCGGGATCTTCACCCCGACGGAGGCCGCGGCCGTCTCGGCCGTGTACATCCTGCTCGTCGGGATCGTGCAGCGCTCCCTCACGTGGAAGGGGCTGCTGGCCGCGCTGAAGGAGACGGTGCTCACGACGGGCGCGATCATGCTCATCGTCGCGACCGCGTCGCTGCTCGGCTACATCCTCGCCCGCGAGCGGCTCCCGCAGCTGATGACCGACGCGATGCTGTCGATCAGCGACGACCCGACGGTGTTCCTGCTGCTCGTCGTGCTGCTGTGCCTGATCCTCGGCACCGTCATCGACGCGACGGCCGTGCTCGTCCTGATCGTGCCGATCCTCATCCCGATCGCGAACACCTACGGCGTCGACCCGATCGTGCTCGGCGTGGTCACCATCATCTCGCTCATGATCGGCCTGCTCACCCCGCCCGTCGGCACGGTGCTGTTCGTCACCTCCAGCGTCTCGAAGACCCGGATCGGCGAGGTGTTCCGCGGCACGCTGCCGTTCATCATCCCGCTGGTCGTGGTCGTCCTGCTCGCGGTCCTCCTGCCCAGCGCCGTCATGTGGCTCCCGGGGGTGCTCGGGCTGTGAGCGCGACCCCTCCCCGTCTGCCGGCCTCGCGCCGCTCCGTGCTCGTCGGCCTCCTCGGTCAGGGCGTCGGTCCGTCCCTGACGCCCCCGATGCACGAGCTCGAGGGCGCGAGGCAGGGCATGAACTACGTGTACCGGCCCATCGAGATCGCGCCGGAGGATGCCGGCCCCGCCCGGCTCGAGCGGCTGCTGTGGGCGGCGCGCACGACCGGCTTCGACGGACTGAACGTCACGCATCCGGTGAAGCAGGCGATCATTCCGCTCCTGGACGAGCTCGCCCCGAGCGCGGCACGCGTGGGCGCCGTGAACACCGTCCAGCTCGCCGGCGATCGGATCGTCGGGCACAACACGGACGTGACGGGGTTCGGTGCGGCGTTCGACGACGCATTCGGCCCCGCGGGGCACGGAACGGTCGTCGTGGTCGGGGCCGGGGGCGCGGGGCACGCCGTGGCCGCGGCGCTGGCCGCCCGCGACGTCGCCGACCTCGTGATCGTCGACGTCGATCGGGAGCGGGCCCACGATCTGGCGGAACGGCTCTCGCCGCGGGAGCGCGGTGCCGTGCGCGGAGCCGGAGCCGACGAGCTGCCCCTGCTCCTCGCGGACGCGGAGGGCGTCGTCAACGCGACGCCGTTCGGGATGGCGGCCCATCCTGGCGCGGCATTCGACCCCGAGCTCGTGCCGTCCGGCGCCTGGGTCGCCGACATCGTCTACCGGCCGACGGAGACGGCCCTGCTCGCGACCGCCAGGGCAAGGGGGCTGCGCACGATGTCGGGGCTCGCGATGGCGATGGGCCAGGCGGCTGACGCCTTCGAGATCTTCACCGGCGAGCGCGCCGATCGCGCCGCCATGACCCGAGACCTTCAGGATCTGGTGGCCGCGGAGGCGGTCGCCAGGGTTTGACCCCCACCACCGAGAGGAAACGAACAATGAACGTACGCACCAAGCGAGCAGCGTGGGTCGCTCTGGTCGGCGCGTCCGCCATCGCCCTGGCGGGCTGCGGAGGATCGGACGACACCGGCGGCGGCGAGGGCGGGGACATCACCCTCGACCTCGCGACGAGCTACAACACGGACCAGCCGCAGCACGCCTGCGGCGCCGAGGTCATCAAGGAGCAGGTCGAGTCCGCCGACGTCGGGATCTCGGTCGAGATCTTCCCGTCCAGCCAGCTGGGCGGCGACGCCGACCGCATCGCCGCCGTGGCCTCCGGCGACATCGACATGGACATCCAGGGCGCTTCGGCGCTCGGGGCGATCTACGAGCCGGTCTCGGTCCTCGACGCGGCGTACGCGTTCGACGGCGCCGAGCACCTCGCCGCCTACATGGACAGCGACGCCGGCACCCAGCTCGTGTCGGACTTCGCCGAGGCGACGGGCGTCAACGCGCTGGGCGCCTGGTCGGCCGGAGCGCGGCACTTCACCTCGAACACGGAGATCACGGAGCCGTCCGACCTGGAGGGGCTGCGGATCCGCTTCCCCGGCTCTCCTCAGTTCCTCCTCAACGCGAAGGCCCTCGGCGCGCAGGCGACCGAGATCGCGTACGAGGAGGTCTACCTCGCGCTGCAGCAGGGGACGGCCGACGGCCAGGAGAACCCGATCACGAACATCGACGCGCTGAACCTCCAGGAGGTGCAGGACTACCTGAACCTCTCGGCGCACCAGCTCAACACGAACCTCGTGATCATCGGCGACGTCTGGAACGATCTGAACGAGGAGCAGCAGAGCGCCCTCCAGGACGCCGTCGACTCCGCCATCACGGAGGTCACCGACTGCGTCGAGAAGGACGAGGCCGAGAAGATCCAGGAGTGGAAGGACAGCGGGGAGTGGGAGGTCAACGAGGACGTCGACATCGCGGCCTTCCAGGAGCAGACGACGGCCTGGTTCGAGGACAACCTCGACGGCGACTCGCTCGAGGTCTTCCAGTCGATCCGCGACGCCGCGGAGTGATCACCGCCGTCCCCACCCTCGCGGGCGAGGTGGCGCCGGGAGACCTCGGCGAGACGCTGCTGCACGAGCACGTGTTCGTGCGTCAGCCGGAGGTCGACCGCGCGCTGCCGAGCTCGGAGTGGGACGAGGACACCGCGGTCGCGGAGGCCGTCAGGGTCCTCGACGGGCTCTACGCGCGAGGCGTGCGCACCGTCGTCGATCTCACCGTGCCCGGTCTCGGCCGCGACGTCGCCCTCGTGCGGCGCGCGGCCGTGGCCTCGCGGGTCCGGATCGTCGCCGCGACCGGCTGGTACACGCACGACGTGCTCCCGGCGTTCTTCCGCCTGAACGGGCCCGGCCGCCTCGTCGACGGACCGGATCCGCTCGTCGAGCTGTTCGTGTCCGACCTGACCGATGGCATCGCGGGAACGGGCGTGCGCGCCGGCGCGATCAAGGTCGTCTCGGACGTCGACGGGATCACGCCCGACGTCCGGCGCGTGTTCGAGGCCGCCGCGATCGCGCACGCCGAGACCGGGGCCCCGGTGTTCACGCACTCCCACTCCCCCACGCGCGGCGGGCTCGAGCAGCAGCGCGTGCTCTCGGAGCTCGGGGTCCCGCTCGACCGGGTCGTCATCGGGCACGCCGGCGACTCCCCAGACGCGGACTACCTCGCCGAGCTGGCCGAGAGCGGGTCGTACCTGGGCTTCGACCGGTTCGGCATGGAGCACATGGCGCCGGACGCCCAGCGCATCCGCACGCTCCTGGAGCTCATCGAGCGGGGGCTCGCCGAGAAGCTCGTGCTCTCGCACGACGCCGCGATCCACAGCCGCGTCACGCCGCCCTCGTGGCGCAGGCGGCACACGCCGGACTGGCACATGCACCATCTGCATGACACCGTCCTCCCCCACCTGCGCGAGCGCGGCGTGAGCGAGGCGATGATCCGTACGATGATGGTGGAGACGCCGCGCCGCGTGCTGACCGGCGCCGGAGACGAAGAGGATCGATGACGACCCACAGGACCGAGGAGCCCCGGCAGCGGGACCCGGAGCGCACGCGCCGCGAGCTGCTCGACGTGGCCGATGAGGTGTTCGCCGAGGTCGGGTACTCGGGTGCCAGGGTCGACGAGATCGCCGCGCGCACTCGCACGACGAAGCGGATGATCTACTACTACTTCGGCGGCAAGGAGCAGCTCTACATCGCCGTCCTGGAGCGCGCCTATCGGGGCATCCGCGAGGCGGAGGGCCGGATCGACGTGGAGGGCCTCGCGCCGCTCGAAGCGCTGCGCGCGATCGCGGAGGCGACCTTCGACCACCACGTGCGCCACAGCGCCTTCATCCGGCTCGTGATGATCGAGAACATCCACCGCGGGACGTTCCTGCGCCGGATCGACTCGCTGCGCGAACTCGGACAGCCCGCGGTCGACACGCTGAGCGCGATCCTCGCACGCGGGCGCGCCGACGGCCTGTTCCGTGACGACGTCGACGCGGTCGACGTGCATATGCTGATCAGCTCATACTGCGTATTCCAGGTGGCGAATCAGTACACGTTCGGCCACCTGTTCTCGCGCGACCTGCTCTCAGAGCCGATGCTGTCGCACTCGCGCGCGATGCTCCCCGACATCGTCGAGGCCTGGGTCACCGACCGCTGAGCGCGCTCAGCGCACGCCGCGCTGGGCCGACAGGCGCACCGGCGCGTTGGCCGCGCCGTACCCGTCGTAGTCGCCCCGGCGCTCGACGATCTCGAGGAACACGCCTCCGACCGTCGGGGTGTAGAAGTGCACGAACGCGCCGTGCGCGTCGCGGTCGTAGAGGAGATCGAGCTCGCGCAGCGCGGCCAGCAGCTCCGGGTCGATGGCGAAGCGCGCCGCGACGTCGTCGTAGTAGTTCGCGGGGACCGGGAGGAAGGGCAGCCCCCGCGCGCGTGCGCGCCGGGCGACGTCGATCGCGTCGGAGACCCGGACGGCGACGTGGCGGTCCGGAACGGGGGCCGTCGGGGGCGCGAGGTTCATCGGGAGGCGGATCACGCCGTCGGGCGAGCGCATCACCTGACTGCGCACGAGACCGCGAGGCCCCGGCACCTCCGTGGGGGCCTCCGCGTCGAGGCTCACGACGCTGGACATGAACAGCACGGCCTCGTCGAACTCCTGCCAGCGGTAGGCGATGTTGACGTGGTCGACCTCGCCGGCGAAGACGCTCTCGTGAGACCCACCCTCGAACTCGCGGATCCAGGAGCCCTCGGGGTCGCGGTCGTTCCAATACACCTCGGTGCCGTCGGGCGAGGCGACCGCGCGGAGCTCGACCTCGCCGTGGTAGGTCCGGCGATACACGGCATCGGCCCCGAGGGACGCCGCCCTCGCGGCGGCGGCCGCGGCGTCGGCGACCGTCAGGCCGATGGCCGACAGGCGCGGGAGCTCGGAGCGGACCTGCTCGTTGAGGATGATCCGCGCCTCGCCAGCGGACCAGAGCCGGACCGGCTTGGAGCGGTGCCTGCCGCGGAACGCGAAGCCGAGCTGTCCGAGCATCTGGTCGAGCTCGTGCAGGTCGTCGCCGGCGATCTCGACGAAGTCGACGCCGTGCGCCTCCTGCGCCGGCACGATCCTGGCATCCTCCCAGCCGTTCGCGGCCGCCGTGCGGTCGGCGAGCCAGGTCAGCGAGCGGCGGGCATGGGCGGCGGTGCGCACGACGTCGGTCTGCCGGAAGGTGTCGTTGAAGACCTCGAGCGAGAGGGGCCCGCCGTATCCCGCGCGCAGGACGTGTCCGAGGAACGTCGTGAGGTCGAAGTCTCCCTCGCCGGGGAAGAGCCGGTGGTGGCGGCTCCACTGGAGGACATCCATCTCCAGCGATGGCGCGTCGGCGAGCTGCAGGAAGAAGATCTTCTCGCCGGGGATCTCCTCGATCGCCGCGGGGTCGTGGCCTCGGCTGAGGATGTGGAAGCTGTCGAGGCAGACGCCGAGGTTGTCGCGATCGGCCGCCCGCACGAGCCGCCACGCCTCGCGGTAGTCGTCGACGAACCGGCCCCAGGCGAGCGCCTCGTACGCGATGCGGATCCCGCGGCGCGCGGCGAGATCGGCGATCGCGCGCAGCTGGCGGATCGTGACCTCCTCATCGCCGGTCGTGGCCGTCCCCACATTGCTGCACAGCAGCATGAGATCGGTGCCGAGCCGCTCCATGACGTCGAACTTCGCGTCGGCACGGCGGAGGTTGTCGGCGAAGGCCTCGTCGTCGACGCCCTCGAGATCGCGGAACGGCTGGAACATGTCGATCCGGAGCCCGAGCCGGTCGCAGAGGGCGCGGATCTCCTCGGGCGACTCCGGCGCCGCCACGAGGTCGGCGTCCATGATCTCGACCCCGTCGAATCCGGCGGCCGCGCAGGCGTGCAGCTTCTCGACGAGACCGCCGGACAGGCACACGGTCGCCACGGAGGTGTTCATGGCTCGAACGTACCAGGAGGTACATAACCGGCGCCGGGGGACGCGGCACGATCTGCGGACCCGTCCGACTCGTCGCCGCGAGGTGTGAGGAACCAGCCGGATTCGTCACACGACCCGTTCGTGCTCCGAGATCGAGCGCACCCGCACGAGCACCCCGCGGATCTGGGCAACGGCGCGCGCGACCGGTAGCGTGAGGGGCACCGCGCGCCACCTCGCGGCGGTGTCTGACCACGTCCGACTGTCAACGGCGACAGAAAGGGGCAGGACATGGGCTCCGTGATCCTGTTGATCATCGGCCTCGCGATCTTCGCGGCCGGCTATCTCGTCTACTCGCGCTATCTGGGCAAGCGCGTCCTGCGGCTCGACCCGGCGTTCGTGACGCCAGCGCACGAGAAGAACGACGGCATCGACCACGTGCCGACGAACAAGTTCGTGCTGTGGGGTCACCACTTCACCTCCGTGGCGGGCGCTGCGCCCATCGTCGGGCCGGCGGTCGCGGTGATCTGGGGGTGGCTGCCCGCGTTCCTCTGGGTGACGATCGGCACCGTCTTCTTCGCGGGAATGCACGACCTCGGGGCGCTGTGGGCGTCGGAGCGCAACAAGGGCCGGTCGATCGGCGCGCTCGCCGCCCGCTACATCGGCCGTCGCGGGTCGTACGTGTTCCTCGTCGTGATCGGCCTGCTCCTGCTGATGGTGATCGCCGCCTTCGCCGTGGTCATCAAGGACCTGCTCATCGCGAGCCCGTCGGCGGTCATCCCGTCGTGGGGCGCGATCCCCGTCGCCGTGCTCGTGGGCGTGGCCGTGTACCGGCTGAAGTGGAACCTCACGGTCGTCACGGTCGTCGGCGTCGTCATCCTCTACGCGATGATCTGGCTCGGCGATCAGTTCCCCGTCGTCCTCCCCGACCCGATCCTCGGCATGAGCCCGGCGACGTTCTGGATCGTGGCCCTGTTCGTGTACGCGGGGATCGCGTCGCTGCTTCCGGTGTGGCTCCTCCTGCAGCCGCGCGACTACATCAACGGCGTGCAGCTGTTCATCGGCCTCGGCATCCTGTTCCTCGGCACCATCGTGGCCGGCCTCGTGTTCGGGAAGGGGTTCGTGGCGCCGGCGATCAACACGGCGGTGCCCGAGGGGACGCCCGACATCTGGCCGCTGCTGTTCGTGACCGTCGCGTGCGGCGCGATCAGCGGGTTCCACGGCGCCGTCGCCTCCGGCACGAGCTCCAAGCAGCTCGACAAGGAGCCGGACGCCCGCTTCGTCGGGTACTTCGGCGCCGTCGGCGAGGGGATGCTCGCGCTCGGAGCGATCATCGCGACCACCGCGGGGATCCAGTCGGTCGCGCGCTGGGAGGAGATCTACAGCGCGTTCAACCAGGGCGGCGTGAACGCGTTCGTCGAGGGCGGCGGCAACCTCATCGAGATCGGGCTGGGCCTGCCGCAGTCCCTGTCCGCGACCGTGCTGGCGACGATGGCGGTGCTGTTCGCCGCGACGACGATGGACACGGGCGTGCGCCTGCTGCGTTTCGTGTTCCAGGAGGCGTCGGAGGTCATCGGATTCAGGATGAACAACGTCGTCGGGACGATCATCGTCCTCGTCGTCTGCATGGCGCTCGTGTTCAGCCAGGGCGTCGACGGGTCCGGGGGCCTCACGATCTGGCCGCTGTTCGGGACGACGAACCAGCTGCTGGCGTCGCTGACGCTCATCATCGTGTCGATCATGCTGATCCGGAAGCGCCGAAACGTCCTCGTGGCGATGATCCCGCTCGCGTTCGTCTTCGTCGCGGCGTTCTGGGCCGCGATCGTCCAGGTCGGGACGTTCTGGAACGGCGGCACCGACGTGAACTGGCTGCTGCTCGTGCTCGATCTCGTGATCATCGTCGCGACGATCTGGGTCGGCGCGGAGGGGATCGTCGCCATGCGCCGGGCCGCCGCGGAGGATCCGGAGGAGGACGACGCGGATCTCATCGATCACGTCGTCGTGGGCGCGAAGGCGGGGAGCTAGCGCCGTGCGGTCGCCGGGCTGGGCCGCGGCGGCCCGGCGGCTGCGGGCCTTCTCGAAGGGGCTGGAGGACTTCTACGCCGGTCCCTACCGCAAGACGTTCGCCAGGGCGCGCCGCGATGAGGACGACCACTTCATGCTGGTGGTGCTCGCGGAGTCGCTCGGCGTGCCCGACCCCGCCGCGTACTACACGGCGGAGCTCCTGCCGGCCGTGTACGACGACTTCCACGCGTGGCATCGGCGGGTCGGGATCGAGCGGTCTCCCCTGGATCACATCTCGTGCTGCTGAACGATGTGGGCGGACGGAGGGCGCTCTTCGTCGGCGGCAAGGGCGGGGTGGGCAAGACGTCCATCGCGTCGGCGCTCGCGCTCGCCAGGGCGCGGCGCGGGGAGCGCGTGCTCGTCGTCTCGACCGATCCGGCGCACAATCTCGGCCACCTCTGGGAGCGCGGGCTCGACGACGACGCCACGACCGTGTGGGAGGGAGACGCGGGGCGCGTCGACGCGGTCGAGATCGATCCGGCCGCGACGACGGACGCGCATCTCGCCGCCGTCGAGGAGACGATGCGGCGCCTGCTGCCGGATCGGCTGCACCGCGCGGCGCGGGAGCACCTGGAGCGCGCGCGTCACGCGCCGGGCACGCACGAGTCCGCCGTGCTCGAGCGCGTCGCCGAGGCGCTCGAGACGGGGCTGGACCGGTACGACCTCGTGGTGTTCGACACCGCCCCGTCGGGGCATACGCTGCATCTGCTCGCGATGCCGGAGCGGATGACGGGATGGACGGAGCAGCTGCTGTCGAACCGGGATCGGTCCGAGCGCTTCTCCGCGGCCTACGGCGCGCTCGGCGGGACGAAGGACGTCTCGGATCGGGACGCGGAGCTGCGCCGCGTGCTCCTCGCGCGCCGCGCCCGGTTCTCGCTGATGCGCGACGCGCTGCGCGACGCGGATCGGACCGGGTTCCTCCTCGTGCTCGTGCCGGAGCCGATGCCGATCGCGGAGAGCAGGGAGGTCGCCTCCCAGCTGCGCGAGCTCGGCGTCGACCTCGTCGGCGCCGTCGCCAACCGGCTCTCTCCGGCCGACGCGATGCCCCTCCGCCGCACCAGGGAGGACGCGCTCCTGGAGGGCCTGGACCTCGGGTGCCCCCTGACCCGCGTGCCTCTCGTCGACGAGCTGGTGGGGCTGCCGGCGCTGGAGCAGCTCGCCGATCGGATCGAGGCGGCCTGAGCCTGGTGCTCCGGCGCCGGAGCGCGCTACGGTCGGGACATGCCGACCCTGCTGCGACTCGACTCCTCCGCCGACCTCGACCACTCGCGCTCGCGCGCCCTCACCGACGCGTTCGTCGACGCCTGGACCGCGGCGGGCGCGGACCGCCAGGTCGTCGTGCGCGACCTGCACCGCGAGCCGCTCCCCCACCTCCAGACACCGGCGCAGCACTGGCCGGAGGCGATGCGCGACGGCGCATTCGTGCCATCGGAGCTCGAGGACATCCAGCGCGAGGTGATCGGCGAGCTGCTCGCGGCCGACGTCGTCGTGATCGGCGCGCCCATGTACAACTACTCGATGCCCGCGACCCTCAAGAACTGGGTGGACCTGATCCACGTGCCCGGCCTGACCGCGCCGTTCCCCGGTCACGAGACGCAGCCGCTGGCCGGGCGATCCGCCGTGATCGTGACCGCGCAGGGCGCGACGTACGACGCCGGCTCGCCGACGGAGGGCGACGACCACGTGACGCCGCCGCTGCGGCTCGTGCTCGGGACGAACCTGGGGATGCACGTGCACGTCGTCGCGACGAGCCGCACGCTCGTCGATCGACTTCCCGCACTCGGGGCAGACCAGGCGCAGGCGGAGTACGCCGCGGCGGAGGCGAGGCTGCGCGAGCTGGGCGCGGCCGTCTAGGACGGGGAACGCGAAGCGGGGGCGGACCGGTAGTCCGCCCCCGCTCGTGCGTGCGCGTCAGCGCCGGGCGGCCGCCCGGCGACGCGTCACCAGGAGGGTCCCGCCGCCGGCGAGCAGCAGGACCGCGAGCGCGCCGAGGCCCCAGGCACCCGCGAGGTCGGCGCCGGTCACGGCCAGCGCGCCGTCCTCGCCGATCGTGATCTCGGCCCAGCCGATCAGGCCACCCGCGTCGTCGAGGACCGCCACGCGGTGCGTGCCGTCGGCGACGTCGTCCGGCAGCGTCAGCGACGCCTCCCCTTCGGCGTCGGCCTCGACCCAGCCGAGGCCGGTCGGCGACGAGTACAGGTAGACGTAGTTCCACGCGTCGGCGTTCAGGCCGCCGAGCGAGAGGGTGTCACCCGACACGCTCGCGGTGATGCCGTCGCGGGCCGACTCCGGCAGGTCGGCGCCGTCGGCGACCGGGGCGTCCGGCGTGAACGAGGGCTTCTCGCTGCCCGGCGCCTCATCACCCGGCTCCTCGCCCGGCCCATCGCCGGGGTTCTCCTCGCCAGGCCCGTCACCGGGTCCGTCGCCCGGGTTCTCGCCAGGCCCGTCGCCAGGACCGTCGCCGGGCTCCTCGCCCGCCTCGACGACCGTGACGACGCGCTCCTGCGTCGTCGTGTTGCCGCGCGTGTCCGTCACGGAGTACGTGAGCGGGTACTCGCCGGGAGTCGCGGTGTCCACCGTGCCCTCGACCTCGACCGCGTCGGTCAGGTCGCCGTCGACGTTGTCGTTCGAGGACACGCCGTCGAGCGGGTCGAAGTCGCTGCCGACCTCGATCTCGCCGTCGGCGGGGACCGTCAGCTCCGGCGGCGCGTCGCGGGTGAGCTCCACCTCGTCGACGACGCTGTTGACGGGCGACTCATCGCCGTTCGCCTCGCTGCGCAGCGTCTTCATCGTGAGCGAGTCGTCGGTCACGTCGAGCACCGAGTAGTTGCGCACCTTCTCCTGGTTGCGCACCGACGACCACCAGCGGTCCTCGTCGTCCTGCGCGCCGTTGAGGTCGTAGTACTTCGAGCCGCTCGCCGAGTTCGCGGTGAGGTAGAGCACCTCGCCGTCCTTCGCCTCGACCTTCTCCTGGCCCGCGACCTCCGACGCGTCGGCCAGCTCCCCGTCCTTGATGAGGTAGCTGCGCGTGTAGTGGTGGTCGTGACCCATGAGGGCGACGTCGAAGCCGAGGTCCGAGATCTCGCTCGGCAGCGCGTCGCGGCGCTCGATGATGTCGCTGTCCGTGGCGTGGCTGGCGACCGAGTAGATCGAGTGGTGGAAGGCGACGACCTTCCACTTCACCTCGTCGCCGTGCTCCGCGACGACCTTCTCCATGAACTCGGCGTGGGAGGCGTGGTCGCGGCTGTTCGAGTTGATGTTGACGAACAGGACGTCCTTGTAGATGAACCAGTAGTCACCGCCCGAGCTCGTGTCGTTGCCCGCGGCACCGGCCGTGAGGTCCTCGTTCGGGAGGTTGTAGTGCTGCTCGTACGCCTTCGATCCGACGTCGTGGTTGCCGTTCGTCGCGACGAGCGGGATGCTCCGCATCTGCTCCGGGGCGAGGAACGCCGTGTACTCGTCCTCGCTCGAGGCGGTGTTCACCTGGTCGCCGGCCGAGAACAGCAGCTCTGCGTCCGGGTAGCTCTCGGTCGCGACGTTCATGGTGTCGATCCAGCCGGCCTCGTCGTTCGCGAGGTTTCCCGAGGCACCGACCTGCGGATCGCCGAAGAAGAGGAACGAGAAGTCGCCGGAGAAGGCCTGCGTGCGGAACGCGTAGGTGTCCGACCACCCCGCGTCCTCGCTGCCGACGCGGTAGACGTACTCGGTGTTCTCCTCGAGCCCGTCGAAGGTCGCGTCGCGGAAGAACTCCCCGCTCGTGGTCTCGCCGGAGTCCGCGACCTCGACAGTGTCGGCCGAGGTGGGGAACTCCTGGCCGGAGACCTCGTCGGCCTCGGCGATCTGCGCCACCTGCGGCGCGTCGACGTCGGAATACCAGGCGATGTTGCGCTCCGCCTCGGTCGCGCCGACGCCCAGGATGACGTCGGAGATCTGCGCCTCGCCGTCGGCTGCGGACGCGGCGGACGGCAGCGCCGCGGCGGCGAGCGAGCCGAATGCGAGCGAGAGCAGGGCGGCGCCGGCGATGCCGCGCCGTCCGATCCGCCGCGCGCCGGAGTCGCCGGCGTGCGGCGAGGGGGTTCTTCTGGTCAGCAAGGTGTCACGTGCCTCTCTCGGGGACGGATGGGAAAAGGGCCCGACGGGCCCCGATCCACCTTTCTGCCGCCAAGTGACGAGGCGTCGCGGTCCGGGTGGCCGGGAGGTGTCGCGCGGATGACGGACGGATGGACGGTTCTCGGGAACCGTGTCAGCCGCCGAGGTGCAGGACGATTCCCGTCGTGTCGTCGCGAATGCTGGCCAGGCCAGCGGCGATCGCCTCCTCACCCCGCTCGAGGGTGATGCCGCCCGGGTCGAGCTCGCCGTCGGCCGGGACCGTGGAGCCGCGCGAGGTCGCTCCCTCCCAGATGACGGCCGTGACGTTGCCGGTCGGCTCGGCGAGCTGCGCGCCGATGAGGAGGAAATCCTGCGACAGCAGCTGCGGCGTCTCGTAGGTGAACGCGTCGGCGGTGCCCGCGCCGAGGCCGATGACGACGTCGGACCCGGCGGCCTCCGCCTCGGCGAGGGCGGCCGTGGCCCCCGCCTCGTCCGGCGTCGCGGCGCGGAACTCCTCCAGTTCCGCTCCCCCGGCCTCCGCGACCGTCCGCGCCGCCGTCAGGAGCGTCTCGGAGGCGTCGTCGTCCGGCACCACCACCGCCAGGTGCATCCCGCCGAGGTCTCCGGTCCCGTCCGGCGCGTCAGCCGCGACCGTCCGGCCCGGCTCCGGCACGACGGAGGGTGAGGGAGCGGTCGCCGGCCCCTCTCCCGAGCACCCGTTCAGCGCGACGGCGGCCGTCAGGCACGCCGCGATGCCGATCACCGTGCCGATCCGTCGCGCCATCGCGTCAGTGAAACCGCCGGAGTCGACGCGCCGGTGTCGGGCGGGTGGCCGGGGCGTGAACGGTGCGGCGGCGCTTCCTTTCGGATGCCTCCCTTGCTAAACTTGAGTGCAGAAGACTCAAGTTTGATTCGGCAACGGGAGCCGGATCCGCACACGACACATCGGAGGCCTCATGGCACAGAACGCGCAGCAGCCGCAGCAGGAGGAGCAGAGTCCGCTCGAGCAGTTCGGCATCAACCTGACCGAACGCGCCAGGGCGGGCGAGCTCGACCCCGTCATCGGGCGCGACAGCGAGATCCGCCGCGTCAGCCAGGTGCTCACGCGCCGCACGAAGAACAACCCCGTGCTCATCGGCGAGCCCGGTGTCGGCAAGACGGCCGTCGCCGAGGGTCTCGCGCAGCGGATCGTCGCGGGCGACGTGGCCGAGTCGCTCAAGGGCAAGGAGCTGATCGCGCTCGACATCTCCGCCCTCGTGGCCGGCGCGATGTACCGCGGGCAGTTCGAGGAGCGGCTCAAGAGCGTGCTGAAGGAGATCACGGAGTCGGAGGGGCGCGTGATCACGTTCATCGACGAGCTGCACGTCCTCATGGGCGCCGGCGGCGGCGAGGGGTCGGTGGCGGCCTCCAACATGCTCAAGCCCATGCTCGCGCGCGGCGAGCTGCGCCTCATCGGAGCCACGACGCTCAACGAGTACCGTGAGTTCATCGAGATGGACGCGGCCCTCGCGCGACGCTTCCAGCAGGTCTCCGTCGGCGAGCCGACGGTCGAGGACACGATCGCCATCCTGCGCGGGCTGAAGGAGCGCTACGAGGCGCACCACAAGGTCGCGATCTCCGACGGTGCGCTCGTGGCGGCCGCCTCGCTCTCGCACCGCTACATCCCGAGCCGTCAGCTGCCGGACAAGGCGATCGACCTGATCGACGAGGCGGCGAGCCGGCTGCGAATGGAGATCGACTCGGCGCCCCTGGAGATCGACGAGCTGCGCCGGCACGTCGACCGCCTCAAGCTGGAGGAGCTCGCGCTGAAGAAGGAGAAGGACACCGCGAGCAAGGAGCGCCTCGCGTCGCTGCGCGAGAACCTCGCGACTCAGGAGGAGGAGCTGAGCACGCTGCAGCAGCGCTGGCAGGTCGAGCGCGACGCGCTCAACCAGGTCGGCGACCTGAAGTCCCGCCTCGACAGCGCGCGGGGCGAGGCCGAGCGGGCGCAGCGCGAGGGAAACCTCGAGCGCGCGTCGCGCCTGCTCTACGGCGAGATCCCTGCGCTGGAGCGGCAGGTCGCCGACGCGGAGCGGGTCGAGCAGTCCGACGAGCGGATGGTCGGAGACCAGGTGACCGACGAGGACATCGCCGGGGTGATCGCCGCGTGGACGGGGATCCCGGTCGGCCGCCTGCTCCAGGGCGAGACGGAGAAGCTGCTGCACCTCGAGTCGGAGCTCGGGCGCCGTCTCATCGGGCAGAAGGAGGCCGTCCGCGCGGTCTCCGACGCGGTGCGCCGCTCGCGCGCGGGCATCAGCGACCCCGACCGCCCGACCGGATCGTTCCTCTTCCTCGGGCCGACGGGCGTGGGCAAGACCGAGCTGGCCAAGGCGCTCGCTGAGTTCCTCTTCGACGACGAGCAGGCGATGATCCGGATCGACATGTCGGAGTACGGCGAGAAGCACTCCGTGTCGCGGCTCGTCGGCGCCCCTCCCGGGTACGTCGGGTACGACCAGGGCGGCCAGCTGACGGAGGCGGTGCGCCGCCGGCCGTACAGCGTGGTGCTGCTCGACGAGGTCGAGAAGGCGCACCCGGAGGTGTTCGACGTGCTGCTGCAGGTGATGGACGACGGCCGCCTGACCGACGGCCAGGGCCGCACGGTCGACTTCAAGAACGTCATCCTCATCCTCACGAGCAACATCGGCTCGCCGATCCTCGTCGACCCCGCCCTGGCGGCCGACGACAAGCGCGCGCAGGTGATGCAGCTGGTGCAGACGGCGTTCAAGCCGGAGTTCATCAACCGCCTCGACGACATCGTCGTGTTCCACGCGCTGAGCGAGGACGAGCTCGCGCAGATCGTGGAGCTGCAGGTGGACCAGCTCCAGAGGCGGCTGTCGGATCGGCGCCTGCAGCTGGCGGTCACGCCGGACGCGCGGGCCTGGCTGGCCGAGCGCGGCTACGACCCGGCCTACGGGGCGCGGCCGCTGCGCCGGCTCATCCAGACGGAGATCCAGGACCGGCTCGCGATGGCGATCCTGGCGGGGAACGTGCGCGACGGGGACTCCGTCCGCGTCGACATGGCCGCCGACGGATCCCAGCTCGCCGTCACCGGGGGCTGACCCCCGGTCGCCGCTCCGACCCCAGAGCACACGACCCGTTCCGGTGCGGGAGATCGCTCTCCACCAGGGGTTGTGGAGCAGATTGCCGCACCGGAACGGGTCGTATCGGGCCTCGGGCCTCGGGCCGTCAGTCGTCGGCGAGGAGCGACTGCGCGAGCGGCCGGCGCTCACGCGGGGCCCGCTCGCGCTCGCCGAGCGGCTCCGGCAGGGCCGACGGGTCGCCGAACTCGCCGAGGGCGATCATCGTGACGACCTCGAAGCGCTCGGGCAGGTCGAAGGCGCGGTGCACGGCGGCCGGGTCGAACCCGGTCATCTGGTGCACGACCAGACCGTCGGCGTGGGCCTGCACCGACAGGTGCGCGACGGCCTGACCGAGGTCGTAGTGGGCCGTGGCGAACGCGCGTCCCTCTTCGTTCGCGTGCTCGGCGACGGCCGCGATCAGCACGCCGGCCTCGGTCGCCCACGTGGCGTTGAACTCGACGAGCGAGGCGGCGAGGGCCTGGTGCGCCGGGGTGCCGCGCCGGCCCACGATGAACCGCCACGGCTGGTTGTTGTACGCCGACGGGCTCCACCTGGCCGCTTCGAGCGCGCTCGCGAGCTTGCCCTCGTCGATCGTCGCCGCGCCGTCGTAGGCGCGGGGGCTCCAGCGCTCGGCGAGGACGTCGAGGATCGGCGCGTCCGTGGGCGCGGTGCGGGTCGAGGTGGCAACGGTCATGGTCTCTCCTTGAACGTGCGGACAGGTGCGGGCGCCGTTGCCCGTCTCCACTCAACCGCGAGAGGCTCTGCATTCATCCGCATGCACCCTGGGAATCCGCTGAGCGCGGGCACGGGACGCGCGTTCGGCCGCACCCCGCGGCCGCGCGCGGGGAGGCGTGCGAGCGGTAATCTCGTCTTCGACATCTGTGCACACGGGGGAAGGACATGTCATGAGCGGCAACGGATCGGATCGGCCCGGCGGAGAGCAGCCGGACCTGCCGGAGGTGAACATCCCCCCGATGCCGGAGCTCCCGCCGCTCCCGTGGGAGGAGCAGAAGGGCGCGGAGGCGTCGCCGGCCGATCAGCAGCCGCCGGCGAACCCCGGATTCCCGCAGCAGGAGGCCACCGGTGCCCCGACGCCCGGTCAGCAGCCGCCCGCCGGCGGGTACGGCGCGCCCGCCTCTCCGCCGCCGTCGAGCGGCGATCCGTACGCGCAGCGCGCGGCCGAGCAGCGGGCGGCTCAGCAGGCAGGGGGCGACCCGTACGCCGCGCGCGCGGCGCAAGCCGGTCAGCAGCCGGGAGGGTACGGCCAGCAGAACCCGCCGTACGGCCAGCAGCCGGCGTCTTCACCGCAGCAGGGCGCGTCGGCGGGGCAGCAGCCCTACGGCCAGCAGCCGTACGGTCAGCAGCCCGGCGCCGGCGGGCAGGGCGGGGGGTACGGTCAGCAGCCGCCCTACGGCGCCCAGGCCGGCTACGGCCAGCAGCCGCCGCGCAAGCGCGGCTTCCCCGCCTGGGCCGGATGGGCGATCGGCATCGGCGTGGTGATCGTGATCGCGGCGGTCGTCATCGTCTCCCTCGTGATCAACTCGCTCTCCGGGCCGGGGGGCGGCACGACGGGCGGCGGCGGTGGCGGCGAGGAGCCGGACGGCGTCGCGGGTGAGACCCCCGGCAGCGAGGCGGACCACCCGCTCAGCGAGCCGGGCCCCGGTGGGCTCGACTTCGCCTGGAACGCCGACGCGGTCAGCGGCGACTGGAAGTGGGACTCGGACGACGAGTACGGCTTCGAGGGGACGTCGAGCGACGGCGACTGCAGCTTCGTCGGGTACGTCGACCAGGCGCCGGGCGCCGACCCCGCGGCGGCCGACGACGCGGCGGCGAGCGAGGCCGACTTCGCGGCGTACCTCGACATGATCGCCTCGGACGACGACACGATCGAGGACCAGCCGTTCACGGCCGACGGCACGGTCGCGATCGAGACCCCGGAGGGATCCGTCGAGCTGCAGGCGTACGACGTGACGCTGAAGTGGAGCGACCCGACCCGGCTCGACGCCGCGGAGCGCTGGTACTGGCGCACCTTCGCCGACGAGGGGGCGTCGGTGGTCGCATACACCTCGTGCGGCGACAGCGCGAACCTGGCTGAGGCGGCCGCATCGCTTCCGCAGCTCACGCTGGAGTGACCGGACGACCCCTTCCGGTGCGGCAGAGGGCTCTTCGCGAGGCGACTCAGAGCGATCTGCCGCACCGGAGCGGGTCGTGTCAGCGGCGCAGGGCCTCGGAGAACTTCACGCGGGCGCCCATCTTGAGCAGCGAGTTCTCGTAGATCCGCGCGCCCAGGGCGATGACGCCGAAGCAGGTCGCGAGCATGATCGCGAGCGACAGGATCGGCTCCCACCAGGCGGCCTCGTCGAAGAACAGTCGCACGGGCATCGCGACGGGCGCCGAGAACGGCACGTACGACAGCACGTTCATGACCACGGGATTGTTGCCGAGGAAGATGACGAGGAAGTACGGCAGCATCACGAGGTACATCACCGGCATGACGGTCGGCGAGATGTCCTCCTGGCGCGACACCATCGATCCGGCCGCCGCGAACATCGCCGACAGCAGCAGGAACCCGATCGCGAAGAACACCGCGAACCAGGCCACCGGCGCGCCGAAGTCGGACACGACGGCGCCCTGCCCCGTGACCGCGAGCCCGATGATCGAGGCCGTCGCGAGGACGATGATCTGACCGAGCGCGAGGATCAGGTTCCCGAGCACCTTCCCCGCCAGGAGCGCCCTGGCCGAGACGGTCGAGATGAGGATCTCGATGACGCGGGTCTGCTTCTCCTCGACGACGGCCGTCGCGATCGGCATCGCGAACGTCAGCGTGATGCCCATGAACAGGATGCCGAAGACGATCCCGAGCATGTACCGGAGGAAGAACGGAACGGCCGGGTCCTCGAGGAGGGTCACCTCCGGTTGGATCGCGAGCTGCGAGAGCACGCCCTCCGGCGCCTCGTCGAGGGCGATCACCTCGACGCCGGTCGGTGCGTCGGCGTCGGGGAGCACAAGGGCGTCGACCTCCTCGTCGCGCACGAGGGCCTCCCCCGCCGCCCTGTCCTCGACCTCGGTGACGTCGAGCTGGTCGGCGTCCTCGAGCACGGCGGCCGCGTCGCTCGTGGCGGCGACCGGCGTGCCGGAGGAGGTCGAGTCGGCCACGCCCATCCAGATGATGCCGCCGACGGCGAGCAGCACGAGGATCAGCGTGGACACGAGGAACGCCTTGCTGCGCAGGCGCGAGACGATGTCGCGCTCGGCGACGAGCCAGGTGGCCTGAGCGGCCGAGGTCCTGGGCTTGTGCGGGGTGTTCACTGCGGTGCTCACTGGATGACCTCCTTGAAGATCTGGGAGAGGGACGGCTGCTGCGGGGCGAATCGCGTCACGTCGCCGAGGGACACCGCGTGCTGGAGCACGCGCTGCGCGGCCTCCGCGTCGTCGGCGTCGAAGAGCGCGTAGCCGCCGTCGAAGTCGACGACCTGGACGCCGGGGGCCTCACGCACCCAGCCGAGGTCGGCCGCGGCGACCAGCTCGTACCGCCGCGTGGCGTGCTGAGCGCGCAGGTCGTCGCGACTCCCCGCCGCGCGGACCTGCCCGTTCGCGATGATGACGAGGTCGTCGCAGAGCCGCTCGACGACGTCCAGCTGGTGCGACGAGAACAGCACGGACGTCCCCTGCGCCGCGCGGTCCTGGAGGACGCCGGCGACGACCTCGACCGCGAGGGGGTCCAGGCCGGAGAAGGGCTCGTCCAGGATGAGCACGTCGGGGTCGTGCACGAGCGCCGCGGCGATCTGCGCGCGCTGCTGGTTGCCGAGCGAGAGGGCCTCGACGTTGTCGCCGAGCCGCTCCCCGAGCCCCAGCTGCTCGAGCAGCGCCGTCGAGCGCTCGGTGGCCGCCTGGCGGTCGAACCCGTGCAGGCGGGCCAGGTAGACGATGTGGTCGAGGACCTTCATCTTCGGGTAGAGGCCGCGCTCCTCCGGCATGTAGCCGAAGGACCGGCGGCCCTCCTCCGTGACGTTGCGCCCGTCGAGTCGGACGGTGCCCGCGTCGTGCGAGAGCAGGCCGAGGACGATCCGCATCGTCGTGGTCTTGCCAGCGCCGTTGCCTCCGACGAATCCCGTCAGCCGCCCCGGGGCGACGTCGAACGTGATCCCGTCGAGGGCGCGGCGCTCGCCGTAGGTCTTCGTGATCTCGCTGAGTTGCAGCATCGAGAGCCCTTTCGTGGTCCGTGTGCCTTCAGGCTAGGAACGGGACCACCCGCCGCGCCTCCCCCGCAGGGCGGAACTTGCGGTCTCCTCCGTGCGGCGGAGCCGCACGAAGACGGGGTCGAGCTGCGTCGGGAGACCGCGGGGCGAAGGATGCGCCAGCGCTCGGGGGCGCGGGATCAGGCGAAGCCGTGGCGGTGCGCCCATACGACGGCCGCGACCCTGTCGCGCGCGCCGAGCTTGAGCAGCACATTCGACACGTGCGTCTTGACCGTCGCCTCGCCGATGAACAGCTCGCCGGCGATCTCGGCGTTGCTCATGGCGCGCGCAAGCAGGCGCAGGACGTCGGCCTCGCGCTCGGTGAGCTCGACGTCGGTCGGCTCGGATGCGGCCGCCGGCGACTCGGCATCCTCCCGCTCCTCCCCCGTCGCGCCGCGGGAGGCGAACCGCTCGATCACCCGTCGCGTCACCTCGGGCGCGAGGAGGGCCTCGCCCGATGCGACGACGCGCACGGCGCTGACGAGCTCCTCCGGGCCGGCGTTCTTCAGCAGGAACCCGCTCGCCCCCGCGTCGAGGGCGGAGAACAGGTAGTCGTCTCGGTCGAAGGTCGTGACGATGACGATGCGCGGGCCGTCCGACGGGCCGAGCTCCGCGCGGATCCGGCGGGTCGCCTCGATGCCGTCGAGGTCGGGCATCTGGACGTCCATGCACACGACGTCGGGGCGCATGCCCTTCACGGCATGTATCGCCTCCTCGCCGGTGCCGGCCTCCCCGACGACCGTCATGCCCGACGCCTCCAGGATCATCCGGAACCCCATGCGCATCGTGGCGTGGTCGTCGACGAGCAGCACGCTGATCGGCTCGGTCACGAGTCGTCCCCTCCCCCGACCGCGCTTCCCCCGAGGGGCACGGTCACCCTCACAAGATAGCCGCTGCGCTCCACCGAGCTCTCCCCCGCCGGGTCGCGCCGCCCGAAGTGGAGCACGGCCCCGATGGCCGTCGCGCGCTCTCGCATGCCGAGCTGGCCGACGCCGGGACGGGCACCCGCGCGCACTCGGCCCGTGTTCGTGACCTCGAGCTCGACCGCGTCTCTGGCGTACCGCAGCCGCACGTCGGCGGTGGCGTCGGGGCCCCCGTGCCGGCGGGCGTTGGTGAGCGACTCCTGCGCGATCCGGTAGAGGTTGGTCTCCACGAGGGCGGGGAGCGCGACGGGGTCGCCGACGACCGTGAGCGTCGTCGGCGTGCCGGAGGCCGTCATCCGGCTGGCGAGGGCGTCGATGTCGGCGAGCTTGAGCGCGGAGGGCGCCTCGCCGCCCTCGCCGGGATCGCGGAGCGTGTCGAGCAGCCGGTGCAGCTCGTCGATCGCGGTACGGGCGTCCTTCTCGACGTCCTGCAGCACGGCGGCCGCCCTCCCGGGATCGGCCGCGAGGATCGTGCGGGCCGCCCCGGCCTGGACCCCCATCGCGGAGACGTGGTGGCCGACGACGTCGTGCAGCTCGCGGGCGATGCGCACGCGGTCGAGCGCGACGGCCTGCGCGGCGGAGAGCTCGCGCTCCTCCTCGAGCTGGCGGGTCAGCTCACGCAGGTGCTGGCGGTTGAGCGCGGCGCGATGCGCGTGGTCCCCGAGGTAGTAGGAGCCTCCGAAGTAGGCGATGTTGATGAGCCACTGCAGGAGCATGTACGACACGAAGGGAGAGAGAGCTCCGGCGGTCTGGCCGTTCTCGGCCGCGTCCTGCGTCACCGAGATGTAGGTCGTGATCAGCAGCCAGACGAGCATCCCGGCGATGATGCCGGCCCTCGCCCATGCCGCGAGCCGGCGATTGCGCGACCATGCGCCGATCGTGTAGATCGAGATGAACATCGCGGCGTTGCCGACGTACAGCTCGGGCACTTGGAAGGTCACGCCGAGGAAGTACGCGGTGCTGACGACGATCGCGACGGTGACGGGGAAGCGCTTGCGCAGGGCGAGCGGGAGGGTCGTGCCGACGCCGAGCAGCACCGCCCACCCGAGGTCGGCGGCGTCGGAGTAGATGACGGATATCGACGACAGGGCGGCGCTGATCTGCGACGCGACGAAGAGCACCGCCGCCAGCACGAGGTCCTGGCGCAGCTCCCTCCGCGTCGGGGCGTCGCGCTGGGCGGCGTCCTGTCGGCGCGGATCACCGGAGGGAGGGCGCGCGCCGGAGTCGTCGCCCGTGGTGCGCTCGGCCGTCGCGTGATCCATCGCCATGCACCTCAGCGTACGGATCCCGCGGCCGGCCGGGCATCCCCCGCCCGGCGGAGATCGGCCGTGCGGGGGACGCGGGAGTCAGCCGAAGATCATCGGCACGTCCTCGTCGTCTTCCTCGGCGTCGAGATCGAGATCGACGACGACGGGGACGTGGTCGCTCGGCTGGTCGCCCTTGCGCTCGTCGCGCGCGATCGACGCCGACGTGACGGCGTCGGCGAACGCGCGGGACCCGAGCACGAAGTCGATGCGGATCCCCTGGTCACGCGGGAACTTCAGGCGCTGATAGTCCCAGTAGGTGTATCCGTCGGGGACGAGGGGGCGCACGACGTCGCTGAGGCCGGCGTCGAGGAGCGCCTGGAAGGCCGCGCGCTCGGCGGGGGAGACGTGCGTCGAGGAGCCCTCGACGATGTCCGGGTCGCCGTTGTCCGCGTCGGTCGGGATGATGTTGAAGTCCCCGACGAGCGCGAGGGGCAGGGAGGGATCCGCCGCGAGCGCAGCGGCGGTGCTCTGGCGCAGGGCCTCGAGCCAGCGCAGCTTGTAGGCGTAGTGCGGATCGTCGAGCGACCGGCCGTTGGGCACGTAGAGGCTCCACACGCGCGCGCCGCCGATCGTCGCGCCGAGCGCGCGGGCCTCGAGGGGCGCATCGTCGCCTTCATACCCCTTCTTGAATCCGGGCATTCCAGTGAAGGAATACTCCACGTCCTCGATCGGCTCTCGGCTCGCGAGCGCGACGCCGTTCCACTGGTTCAGGCCGTGGGCCTCGACGTGGTAGCCCGCGTCCCGGAAGATCTCGTACGGGAACTGATCCGGCTTGCACTTGATCTCCTGCATCGCCAGGACGTCCACGCCCTCGCGATCGGCGAATTCGACGATCCGCTTCGCGCGCGCCCTGATCGAGTTCACATTCCACGTGGCCAGCCGCATGGCCCCAGCCTAAGCGCGCAGGCGCGGGGAGCGACGATCCGATGGAGTCGGATCCGATGGGCGCGCGTGGGCGAGACGAGAGGACGCGCCCCGCCGCCATACACTGATCGCATGGCCGCACCCGCATCCACGCCAGAGCTCGAGGCCGAGCGCCGCCGACTCATCTCCCTGATCGCCGACGAGGCCGTGTTCCACGGCGACTTCACCCTGTCGAGCGGACGGAGCGCCACCTACTACGTCGACATGCGCAAGCTGACGCTCGATCACCGGGCCGCGCCGGCGATCGGGCGCATCATGGGCGATCTGATCGCCGACATCGACGGCATCGTCGCGGTCGGAGGGCTCACGCTCGGCGCCGATCCGATCGCGAACGCCGTGATGCATGCATCTGCCGGCACGGATCACCCGCTCGACGCGTTCGTCGTGCGCAAGGAGCCGAAGGACCACGGCAGGGGGCGTCAGATCGAGGGCGCGGAGGTCGCGGGCCGCAGGGTCGTCGTCCTGGAGGACACCTCGACGACGGGCCAGTCGGCGCTCAAGGCGGTCGAGGCGCTGCGGCGCGCTGGCGCGGAGGTCGTCGCCGTCGCGGTGATCGTGGACCGCAAGACCGGAGCGCAGGCCGCGATCGAGGCCGAGGGCCTCGAGTGGCGCGCGGCGATCGATCTCGACGACCTCGGCCTCGCGCCGCAGTAGTCGGATCGTGGGGAGAGGACGCGCGGCGCTCGCGCTCGATCTCGGGGGGACCAAGCTCGACGCGGCCATCGTCGAAGAT
>JBQDDT010000013.1:0-27255 GCA_052092505.1 Microbacterium sp.
GCGGGCGCCGGCCCCTACAGCGAGGTCGCGATGGCGTGCACCGCGCGCTCGACCGCCGCGCGGTTCAGAGGCTCGCGTTCGAACGTGCGGTGCATCGGCCAGCCCTCGACGAGCGCGTCCAGGGCGCGCGCCGCGTCATCCGTGAAGTGCAGGCCGAGGCTCTCGCGGCTGCGCGTCAGCCAGATCCGCGACGTCTCCGCGACGGCGTCGTCGTGGTTCGCGTAGGCGTACATCTCGAAGATGAGGACCATCTCGCGCGGATCGGCGTACTCCGGTCCGCAGATGAGGTCGACGACTCCGCGCTCCGCCTCCGCCGGGGTCGTCGCGCCCTCCAGCCGCGCGCGGTAGACGACCGACATCGTCTCCGAGAGGCGCGCGAACGCCTCCCGGAGGATCTCGGGGAGGCCGGAGAAGTAGTACGTCACGGATCCCAGTGGCACCCCGGCGCGCTCCGCGATCCTCCGATGCGTCGCCCGGTGCACGCCCACCTCGGCGATCACGTCGAGCGTCGCCTCCAGAATGCGCTCGCGTCGCTCCGGATCGTTCGGGACGCTCCGTCGACTCCCCGCCACAGCCCCTCCTCGCGCCGGCGCGATCGCGCCGTCCGGTCACAGTATGTACGATTGTACGCACCCCTCCCCCTCGTCCTGGAAGCCGCATGTCCCGAGAGCTCCTCCGCCGCCGCAACGCCCTGTTCGTGCTGTTCGCCCTGCCCGGCGTCGGCATCTCGTCCTGGGTCACCCGCACCCCGGACGTCCGCGACCTCGTCGACGCGTCGACGGCCGAGATGGGGTTCATCCTCTTCGGGCTCTCCGTCGGCTCCATGATCGGCATCCTCGGCTCCGGCCCCCTCGTCTCGCGCTGGGGCACGCGCCGGATCATCGCCTCGGGAATGGCGGTCGTCGCCCTGGGCGTCGCCGTCGTCGGCCTCGGCGCGGCGCTCGCGCTCGGCCCCGTGGTCGCGCTCGGGCTCGCCCTGTTCGGCATGGGCATGGGCGGCGGCGAGGTCGCGCTGAACATCGACGGCGCCGAGGTCGAGCAGGCACTCGGCCGGTCGATCCTGCCGCTCATGCACGGCTTCTTCAGCCTCGGCACGGTCATCGGCGCGACCGGGGGGATGCTCCTGACGGCGTGGGAGGTGCCCCCGCTGCCGCATCTCGCGACCGTGGCCGGCGTCGTCGCCCTCGCGCTCGTCGCCGCGATCCGCGCGATCCCGAACGACGTCGGGCGCACCGCACGCGACGCCGCACCCTCCCGTCGCGCGCCCGTGTGGCGCGATCCCGGCCTGCTGATGATCGGCGTCATCATCCTCGCGCTCGCGATGGCCGAGGGCACGGCGAACGACTGGCTCCCGCTCGTCATGGTCGACGGGCACGGCTTCGACGCCGCGCTCGGATCGGCCGTCTACGTCGTGTTCGCGGCGGGGATGACGATCGGACGCTTCGCCGGGGGGCGCCTCGTGGATCGCTTCGGGCGCGCCGCGATGCTGGCGGCCAGCAGCGTCGTCGGGGCGCTCGGGATCGCGGTGGTCGTGTTCGTGGATCACCAGGTGGCCGCGGCCGCCGCCGTCGTGCTCTGGGGCGTCGGCGCGTCGCTCGGCTTCCCCGTGGCGCTCTCCGCCGCGGGCGAGAGCGGCGAGGACTCGGCGGCCCGCGTCTCGTTCGCCGCGACGATCGGCTACGTCGCCTTCCTCGTCGGCCCGCCCGTGCTCGGCCTGCTCGGCGAGGAGTTCGGCCTGCGTCACGCCCTGATCGTCGTGCTCGGGCTCGTCATCGCGGCGGCGGCCCTCGCGCCGGCCGCACGCCCCCGTGCCCGCGCGCCTCACTCCTGACCCGCGCCGGCCCGCGAGATGCATCGGAACCCGCGAGATGCACCCCAGTTTCGATGCATCTCGCGAGTTTCGGTGCATCTCGCGGGTGAGGGGGAGCCGGTCGCTCGGGTATCTTGAGATCGAGAGATCCGCGCGCTGCGCGATCCGAACCGGCACATCCCCGATCACTGGAGCGCCACTCGCATGCCCACCATCATCTACACCCACACCGACGAGGCGCCGCTTCTCGCGACCTACTCGCTGCTGCCGATCATCGAGGCGTACGCGAAGAAGGCCGGTGTGGACTTCGAGACCCGCGACATCTCGCTCGCCGGCCGGATCATCGCGCAGTTCCCCGAGCGCCTGACCGAGGAGCAGCGGATGACGGACGCGCTCGCCGAGCTCGGCGAGCTCGCGGAGCATCCGTCAGCGAACATCATCAAGCTCCCCAACATCTCCGCGTCGGCCCCGCAGCTGAAGGCCGCGATCGCCGAGCTCCAGGCGCTCGGGTTCGACCTGCCCGACCTGCCGGAGGACCCGCAGACGGACGAGGAGCGCGACGTCGCCGCGCGCTACGACCGTGTCAAGGGCTCCGCCGTGAACCCCGTCCTCCGCCAGGGCAACAGCGACCGCCGCGCGCCGGGCGCCGTGAAGGCGTACGCCAAGGCGCACCCGCACCGGATGGGCGCCTGGTCGGCCGATTCGAGGACGCGCGTCGCGACGATGAGCCGCGACGACTTCTTCTCCAACGAGCAGTCCTACGTCTCCCCGACGGACGACACCCTGCGGATCGAGCATGTCGCCGCCGACGGCACGATCACCGTCCTGAAGGAGTCGCTGTCCGTGCTCGCCGGCGAGGTCGTCGACGGCACCTTCATGAGCGCAGCGGCCCTCGACGCCTTCCTCGCCGACGCGGTCGCGCAGGCGAAGGCCGACGGCGTGCTGTTCTCGGCCCATCTCAAGGCCACGATGATGAAGGTCAGCGACCCGATCCTCTTCGGCCACGTCGTGGAGGCGTACTTCGCGCCGGTGTTCGAGAAGCACGGCGCCGCCCTCCGCGCGGCCGGCCTGCGCGCCCGCGACGGTCTCGGCACGATCTACGCGGGCCTCGCGGACGTCGAGGGCGGGGCCGAGATCCGCGCCGCGTTCGACGCGCAGCTGGCCGCCGGTCCCGCGCTCGCGATGGTCAACAGCGACAAGGGCATCACCAACCTGCACGTGCCGAGCGACGTGATCGTCGACGCGTCGATGCCCGCCATGATCCGCGGCGGCGGCAAGATGTGGGGGCCGGACGGCCAGGAGGCCGAGACCCTCGCCGTCATCCCCGACTCGTCGTACGCCGGTGTGTACCAGGCCGTGATCGACGACTGCAAGGCCAACGGCGCGCTCGACCCGACGACCATGGGCACGGTCCCGAACGTGGGCCTCATGGCGCAGAAGGCCGAGGAGTACGGCTCGCACGACAAGACCTTCGAGATCACGACGCCCGGCACGGTCCGCGTCGTGACGTCGGCAGGCGACGCGGTCATCAGCCACGAGGTCGGCGCCGGCGACATCTGGCGCGCCTGCCAGACGAAGGACGCGCCGATCCGCGACTGGGTCAAGCTCGCCGTCACCCGCGCCCGCCTCTCCGACACGCCGGCCGTGTTCTGGCTCGACGAGCACCGCGCCCACGACGCGAACCTCATCGCCAAGGCGAAGGAGTACCTCGCCGAGCACGACACGGATGGCCTCGACATCCGGATCCTGCCGCCGGCCGAGGCGACGACGCTCTCGCTCCAGCGGATCCGCCAGGGGCTCGACACGATCTCGGTGACGGGCAACGTCCTGCGCGACTACAACACCGACCTCTTCCCGATCCTCGAGGTCGGCACGTCGGCCAAGATGCTCTCGATCGTCCCCCTCATGGCGGGCGGCGGACTGTTCGAGACGGGCGCCGGCGGCTCTGCGCCGAAGCACGTCCAGCAGCTGGTCGAGGAGGACTACCTCCGCTGGGACTCGCTCGGCGAGTTCTTCGCGCTGGCCGCCTCGTTCGAGCACCTCGCCCAGTCGACCGACAACGCGAAGGCGCAGATCCTCGCGACGACGCTCGACGCGGCGACGGCGACGTTCCTCGAGAACGACCGCTCGCCGGGGCGCAAGCTCGGCACGACCGACAACCGCGGCTCGCACTTCTACCTGGCCCTGTACTGGGCGCAGGAGCTGGCGAGGCAGACGGACGACGCCGAGCTGGCCGCGGCCTTCGCCCCGCTCGCGGAGCGCCTCGCCGCCGACGAGCAGCGGATCGTCGACGAGCTGCTGGCCGTGCAGGGTGCGCCGAGCGACATCGGCGGCTACTACCGGCCCGACGCGACGAAGGCGACGCAGGTGATGCGTCCGTCGGCGACGCTGAACGCCGCGATCGACGCGTTCTGACCCGACCGCAGGCGCCGGCCCGTCCCCTCGGGGGCGGGCCGGCGCCGCGTCCGGGCAGATCGGTAGGGTGAGAGCATGACGAAGGCGGTGCAGTACACGCAGCTCGGCGGCCCCGAGGTCCTCGGGGTCGGCGACGTCCCCGACCCGCACCCGGGTCCCGGTCAGGTCGCGGTTCGCGTGGAGGCGGCCGGGGTGAACCCGATCGACGCGAAGCTGCGCGCCGGCGTGCGCCGGACCGGCCCGTTCGACGGGCCTCGGGGCGTCGGAGCCGACGGCGCGGGGCGCGTCACCGCGGTCGGCGAGGGCGTCGACGGCTTCCGCGTCGGCGATCCCGTCGCGTTCGGCAACGCCGTCGGCGGACCCGTCGGCTCCTACGCGACCGACATCGCGATCGACGCTCGGCACGTCTCCTTCCGTCCCGGCGGCGTCTCCGCCGCGCAGGCTGCTGCACTCCCGGTCCCGGCGGGCACCGCCTACCAGGGTCTGCGCTCCCTCGGCGTCGGGCAGGGCGACACCGTGCTGATCCACGCGGGATCCGGCGCGGTCGGCCAGGCGGCGATCCAGTTCGCCGCGCTCTGGGGTGCGCGCGTGATCGCCACCTGCAGCCCCGCTCGCGCCGAGCGCGTCGCCGGGCTCGGCGCCGAGCCGCTCCCCTACGGAGACGGGCTCGTCGAGCGCGTGCGCGCCGTCGGCGAGGTCACGGCGATCTTCGACGGCGCCGGCACGGACGAGGCGCTCGGCCAGTCGCTCGAGCTCCTGCCGGACCGGTCGCGCATCGCGACCATCGTCTCCGGCGCGAAGGCCGACGGCCTCGGCATCCGCGCCTTCAGCGGCGGATCGCCCCACCCGCTCACGGAGCAGCAGCTCACCTGGCGTGCCGAGGCCCTTCCCATGGCCCTCGCCCTCGTGGCCGCCGGCGCGTTCCGCGTCGAGCTCGGCGAGCGCTTCCCGCTCGAGGGCGCCGCCGACGCCCACCGCGCCATCGAGGCCGGCGCGGCGGGCAAGCTCGTGATCGAGCCGTCGGGGCCCGCCCCGGTCCGCTGACGCCCCGGTCCGCTGACACAATGGTGCGGTGACCTCCGAGAACTCCCCGCACCTTCCCGCCCGCTTCGTCACGGATCAGCTCGGCGCCGGATACGACCCAGCCGGCGGCGGCCCGCAGACGGTCGCCGTGCCGATCCATCAGTCCTCCGCCTACCAGTTCGCGAGTCTCGAGGAGGCGCGCGACCGGTTCGCCCTGCGCGCGAAGGGCTTCATCTACAGCCGCAACGCCCACCCGACCCAGGCGGTGCTCGAGCAGCGCGTCGCGGCCCTCGAGGGCGGCGTCGCGGCCGCCGCGACGGGATCGGGGCAGGCGGCCACGGCCGTCGCATCGCTGGCGCTGGCGGGCCGGGGCGGGCACATCGTCGCCGCGCGCCAGCTCTACGGCGGCACGGTCGACCTCTTCGAGGACACCTTCTCCGACCTCGGCATCGAGGTCTCGTTCGTCGATCAGTCCGACCTCGACGCGTGGCGCGCGGCCGTCCGCCCCGAGACGCGCGCGTTCTTCGCCGAAGGGGTGACCAACCCGGCAGCCGAGGTGCTCGACATGCCGCGGGTCGCCGACGTCGCACACGCCGCCGGCATCCCGCTCGTCGTCGACAGCACCGTCGCGACGCCCGCACTGCAGCGGCCGAAGGAGCTCGGCGCCGACATCGTCGTGCACTCCGCGACGAAGTTCCTGTGCGGGCACGGGACCTCCCTCGGGGGCGTCGTCGTCGACCTCGGGACGTTCGACTTCGGCGCGGAGCCGGAGAAGTGGCCGGCCCTCACGCAGCCGCACGAGCGGTTCGGCGGAGTCCCCCTCTGGGAGGCCTTCGGCCGCGAGGCGGCGTTCACGACGCTGATCAAGTCGAAGTACGTCGCGGACCTCGGCCCGGCCATGAGCCCGTTCAACGCCTTCCAGATCCTGTCGGGCATCGAGACGCTGAACCTCCGCGTCGCCCGGCACGCCGCGTCCGGCCTCGCCGTCGCCCGCCACCTCGCCGAGCATCCCGCCGTGGCGGCCGTCCACCACCCTGGACTCCCCTCGCACCCCGATCACGCCCTCGCCGCTGAGCTGCTGCCGGCCGGCGTGCCGTCGGTGTTCGCGTTCGACCTGACGTCGACGGGCGACGACGAGGAGGACTTCGCGCGCGTCGCGCGCGTCATCGATGCGCTCGAGGTCGTCCGCCTCGTCGCGAACATCGGCGACGCGCGGTCGCTCGTGTGCCACCCGGCGACGATGACCCACAACCACCTCAGCAGGACGCAGCTGCGCGAGGCGGGGATCTCGTTCGCGACGATCCGGCTGTCGATCGGGCTGGAGGACCCCGCGGAGCTCATCGCGGACCTCGATCGGGCGCTCGAGCGGGCCTGACCGCCCGGTAGGCTCTGACCATGAGCGGACTGCGCTGGGGAATCCTCGCCACGGGCATGATCTCCCGTCTGTTCGCGGCCGACCTGCGCACGGCGGGGCTCGACCTCCGTGCCGTCGGCTCGCGGTCGCTCGAGAGCGCCCAGGCCTTCGCGCGGGAGTTCGGCATCCCGGCGGCCCATGGCTCCTATGAGGAGCTCGCGGCCGATCCCGAGGTCGACATCGTGTACGTCGGGACGCCCCACCCGATGCATGCCGCGAACGCCGCCCTCGTCCTCGAGCACGGCAGGCACGCGCTCGTCGAGAAGCCGTTCACACTGAACCAGCGCGAGGCGCGCGCCCTGCGCGACCTCGCCGCCGCGCGGGGTCTCCTCGTGACCGAGGCGATGTGGACGCGGTACCTGCCGCACATGGTCAGGGTCCGCGAGATCATCGCGTCGGGGGCGCTCGGCGAGATCCGCGCCGTGCACGCCGACCACACGCAGCGGCTGCCGGACGACCCGGCGCACCGGCTCAACGCGCTCGAGCTCGGCGGCGGTGCCCTCCTCGACCTCGGCATCTACCCGATCTCGTTCGCGTGGGACGTCCTCGGCGCGCCGACCTCGATCACCGCGACGGCGCGCCTCGGCGAGACCGGGGCCGACACGGAGGTCGCCACGACCATGCGGCATGCCTCCGGCGCCGTCTCGACGACGCTGTCCTCGTCTCGCGCCGCTGGGCCATCGGCCGCGCAGATCCTCGGGACCGACGGCCGGATCGAGATCGACGGCCCGTTCTACATGGCCACGTCGTTCCGGCACCTGGATGCCCGCGGCGAGGTCGTCGAGGCCGGCTCCAGCGACGTCGACGGCCGCGGGATGCAGTTCGAGGCGCTGGCGGCGGAGCGTCTCGTCGCCGATGGCGCCATCGCCGGCGACGTCCTCCCCATCGACCAGACCGTCGACATCATGGGCGCCCTCGACGAGATCCGCGAGCAGATCGGCGTCCGCTACCCCTCCGAGACGGAAGACTGAGATCGACATGACCGACCCCCGCGTCGCGGTGTACCTCGACTTCGACAACATCGTGATGAGCTGGTACGACCGCGTGCACGGCCGCAACGCCTATTCGAAGGACCGCGCGAAGATCGCGGACGACGCCGGAGATCCGGAGATCGTCGAGCGCCTCCAGCGCGCCACGATCGACGTCGGCGCCATCATCGACTACGCCGCGTCGTTCGGCACCCTCGTCCTCACCCGCGCGTACGCCGACTGGTCGTCGCCCGTGAACGCCGACTACCGGCAGCAGCTCGTCGCACGCGCTGTCGACCTCGTGCAGCTGTTCCCCGCTGCGGCGTACGCGAAGAACGGCGCCGACATCCGGCTCGCGGTCGATGCCGTCGAGGACCTGTTCCGCCTCGAGGACCTCACCCACGTCGTGATCGTCGCCGGGGACAGCGACTACGTCCCGCTCGCCCAGCGCGTCAGGCGCCTGGGGCGACGGGTGATCGGCGTCGGCGTCGCCGGCTCGACGGCGAAGTCGCTCGCCGCCGCGTGCGACGAGTTCGACGCGTACGACACCCTCCCCGGTGTCGTCGTTCCCGAGAAGCCGAAGCGCAAGAAGGCCGACGCGGCGAGCGAGCCGGAGCAGAAGGCCGCCGATCAGAAGCAGGAGACAGCGGGCAAGCGCCGGCGGAGGAAGCCGGCGGAGGACACGGCAGAGCCCGACCCCGCCGAGTCCGCCTCTCGCCTCCTGCTGCGCGCTCTGGAGCTCGGCGGCCGCGACAAGAACGATGACGCCGAGTGGCTGCATGCGTCCGCCGTGAAGCAGCACATGCGCCGGATGGACCCCTCCTTCAGCGAGAAGGGGCTGGGATTCCGCTCGTTCAACGCGTTCCTGAAGTCGCACGAGGACATCGCGGAGCTGTCGGAATCGGGCCACGAGCGCCTCGTGCGCCAGCGGGAGTGACGCTCCCCGAGCTGAGCGTCCTCGCCTGGATCGCGCTCGCGATCGGCGGGATCTCGGTCGGCGTCTCGAAGACGGCCCTCCCCGGATCGAACACGCTCGGGGTGGCGCTCTTCGCAGCCGCGCTCCCGGCCAGGGCGTCGACGGGGACCCTCCTCGTGCTCCTCATCGTCGGCGATGCGATCGCCCTGCTGATGTACCGCCACCACGCACGGCTGCGCACCCTCGTCCCCCTCATCCCCGCCGTCGTCGTCGGGCTCGTCGCCGGCAGCGTGTTCCTCGCGGTGGCCGACGACGCCGTCACGCGCCGGATCATCGGCGCGATCCTCCTCGTCCTCATCGCCGTCACCCTGTGGCGCCGGCGCAGGACGAAGGAGGACGCCCCTGCGGGCGGGCGGCTGATGGCGGCGTCCTACGGCGCGATGGGCGGGTTCACGACGATGGTCGCGAACGCGGGAGGCCCCGTGATGACGATGTACTTCGTCGCGATGCGCCTGCCGATGAAGGAGTTCCTCGGCACGGCCGCGTGGTTCTTCGCCGCCGTGAACCTCGTGAAGCTCCCGTTCTCGATCGGGCTCGGGGTCCTGACGGCGGACTCGCTCCTCGTGGACCTCGTCCTGCTTCCGACCGTGCTGATCGGGGCCGGCCTGGGCTGGCTCCTCGTGCGCCGGATGAATCAGCGCGTCTTCACGCTCGCCGTCACGGTGCTCACCGTCGTCGGCGCCGTGTACCTCCTGATCTGAGCCGCCGGCGAGGTGCTCCGCGTCCGCCGGCGGGCCCGCTCCCGGTAAGCTTGGGCGCCATGAGCCTTGTCGCCGGTCTGGACTCCTCGACGCAGAGTTGCAAGCTGATCATCCGGGATCTCGACACGGGCGAGATCGTGCGCACCGGTCGCGCCTCCCACCCCGATGGGACCGAGGTCGACCCCGGCGCCTGGTGGGACGCGATGCAGACGGCGATCGCCCAGTCGGGCGGTCTCGACGACGTCGACGCGGTCGCCATCGGCGGGCAGCAGCACGGCCTCGTGGCGCTCGACGCGGCCGGCCGCGTGATCCGGCCAGCGCTCCTGTGGAACGACACCCGGTCCGCCGGGGCCGCCGCCGACCTCGCGCGCGAGGTGGGCCCCGAGCGCTACGTCGAGCGCACGGGCCTCGTGCCGGTCGCGTCGTTCACCGCGACGAAGCTCCGGTGGGTCGCCGACCACGAGCCGGACGCGGCGGCGCGCATCGCGGCCGTCGCGCTCCCCCACGACTGGCTCACCTGGCGCCTGCGCGGGTACGGCCCCGAGGGAGAGTCGGAGCACGGCCCCGTCCTCGACGAGCTCGTCACCGACCGGAGCGAGGCGAGCGGCACCGCCTACTTCGACCCGGTATCCGGCGCGTACGACGTCGACCTCCTCTCCCTGGCGCTGCGGCGCGACGCGGCGGACGTCGTCCTCCCGCGCGTGCTCGCCCCGAGCGAGTCGGTGGACGGCCCGCGCGGCATGCGGGTCGGAGCGGGCGCGGGGGACAACGCCGCGGCCGCCCTCGGTCTCGGAGCGGGCGCCGGCGACGTCGTCGTCTCGATCGGGACGTCGGGGACCGTCATCGCCGTGACCGACGTCGCCGTCCGCGACGAGACCGGCACCGTCGCGGGCTTCGCCGATGCGAGCGGGCGCTACCTGCCCCTCGTCACGACGATCAACGCCGCGCGCGTGCTCGACGCGACGGCGCGCCTGCTGGGCGTCGACCACGCCGAGCTGTCGCGCCTCGCGCTGGCCGCGGAGCCCGGAGCCGCCGGGCTCGTGCTCCAGCCGTGGTTCGAGGGCGAGCGCACCCCGAACCTGCCAGATGCCACCGCGACGCTGTTCGGGATGACCCTCGCCTCGACCACCCGCGAGAACCTCGCCCGCGCGGCGATCGAAGGCGTCCTGTGCGGGCTGGCCGAGGGGCTCGACGCGGTCCGACGCCACGGTGTCACGGCCGAGCGGATCCTGCTCATCGGCGGTGCGGCGCAGAGCGACGCCGTCGCGGCGATCGCGGCACAGGTCTTCGATGCCCCCGTCACCCGACCGGAGCCCGGAGAGTACGTGGCGACAGGGGCCGCGCTGCAGGCCGCGTGGGCCCTGACCGGAGAGCGCCCGTCGTGGCCCGTGCGCCTCGTCGGAGAGCCCGCCGCCGACACGCGCCCCGTCATCCGGGACCAGTACCGCGCCCGCCGCGACTGACCCGTCGGGAGCCGCGAGGCGCCGCGCGGTCGAGGAGACGACTCCCTCGTCGCATCGGCGACCGCGGGGCGCTCCTCGCTCAGGGGACGTCTGGCTGGAAGCGGTCGCTGCTGAAGCCCACGATGAGATAGCCGATCGGCGCCAGCAGCCACAGGAGGAAGACCGAGAAGACCCCGCCGTGCCCGAAGTTCCGCCCCACGCGGATCGCGACGATGATCGCGAGGACGATGTTCACGATCGGGATCAGGTAGAGGAACGCCAGCCACATCGACATCCGCGCCACCCTCAGGGTGAACACCACGTTGACGATCGGGATGATCGCCAGGATGCCGGGGATGTCGGCCTTCGAGAAGGTCTTCCACGCCCCGATCGCGAAGATGATGTAGACGACGAGTGCGATGATTCCGCCGCTGACGCCGAAGCTCGCGACCATCGAGTCGTAGAAGGACCCGCCGATCTCGCCGTATTCCGTGGGGGAAACTGCCAGTTCTTCGATCATGCGACCAACATATCCCCCGGCCCACGGATTTGTCACGGGTCGCCCGCGACGTCCTCGGCTGCGCGGTCAGGCGACGAGCGCCGCCGTCCCCGTCCTGACGACGAGCTCGCCGTCGGCGACATCGATCTCCGCCGCGCCGCCGTCCGCCAGCGCGGCGGAGACGAACAGGTCGGCGATCCGGTCGTCGATCTCGCGCTGGATGACGCGCCGCAGCGGCCGGGCGCCGTACTCCGGCTCGTAGCCGCGCTCGGCGAGCCAGTCGATCGCGTCGGGGGCGACCGCGAGCTCGACCCCGCGTGCCGCCAGCCGCGACCGCGTCTCGCCGAGCATGAGATCGACGATCCGCCGCAGCTGCTCGCGATCGAGCTTGCGGAAGAGCACGACCTCGTCGATCCGATTCAGGAACTCGGGGCGCATCGCCTCGCGCAGCCTCCCCATCACGCGATCGCGCAGGTCCTGCTCGTCGTACTCCGAGCCGGCCGCGGAGAAGCCGATCGCCCCTCCGCGGGCCGCGAGGTACTCCGAACCCAGGTTCGAGGTCATCACGATCACCGTGTTGCGGAAGTCGACCGTGCGGCCCTGCCCGTCGGTCAGGCGTCCGTCGTCGAGCACCTGCAGGAGCAGGTTGAACACGTCGGGGTGCGCCTTCTCGATCTCGTCGAACAGCACGATCGAGTACGGGTTCCGGCGGACCCGCTCGGTGAGCTGCCCCGCCTCGTCGAACCCGACGTACCCGGGAGGGGCCCCGACGAGCCGCGAGACCGTGTGGCGCTCGCCGAACTCGCTCATGTCGAAGCGGACCACCGCGCTCTCGTCGTCGAACAGGCTCGACGCGAGCGCCTTCGCCAGCTCGGTCTTGCCGACGCCGGTCGGCCCGAGGAACAGGAAGGACCCGACGGGGCGGCGGGCATCGCTCATGCCGGTCCGGCTGCGGCGCACCGACCGGGCGACCGCGCGCACCGCGTCGTCCTGTCCGATCACACGCTCGTGCAGCTCCTCCTCGAGCGTCGCCAGACGCTCCCGCTCGGACTCCGTGATCCGCGTGGCGGGGATGCCCGTGGCACGGCTGATGACCTCGGCGATCTCAGCCTCGCCGACCACTGCGTCGCCCGCCCGTCCGCGCTCCGACGCGTCGTCGATCCGCTTCTGGATCTCGAGGATCTCGTCGCGCATGCGCGAGGCCTCCTCGTACCTCTCAGCCGCGACGGCGGCGTTCTTGTCGGCCTCGAGCGCGGCCAGACGCTCCATCAGCTCGCCCGCGTCGACGGGGACGCCGATCCGCAGCCGGAGCCTCGCTCCCGCCTGGTCGATCAGGTCGATCGCCTTGTCTGGCAGCACGCGCTCGGTGAGGTATCGGTCGCTCAGCTCGACGGCGGCGCGCAGGGCGTCGTCGGTGTAGCGCACGCCGTGGTGCTCCTCGTACGCCTCGCGCACCCCGCGGAGGATCGCGATGGCGTCGCCCACCGAGGGCTCGCCGACCGTGACCGGCTGGAAGCGCCGCGCGAGCGCCGCGTCCTTCTCGATCGTGCGGAACTCCTTCGGCGTCGTCGCCCCGACGAGGTGCAGGTCGCCCCGCGCCAGGCGCGGCTTGAGGATGTTGCCGGCGTCCATCGCGCCCTCGCCGCCGGCTCCGGCGCCGACGACCGTGTGCAGCTCGTCGAGGAAGAGGATCAGCTCGTCCTTGCGCGCGGCCGCCTCGTCCATCGTCTTCGTCAGCCGCTCCTCGAAGTCGCCGCGGTAGCGTGCGCCGGAGAGCATTCCGGGCAGGTCGATCGCGATGACCCGCTTGCCGTGGAGCTGCTGCGGGACCTCGTCAGCGACGATCGCGCGCGCCAGGCCCTCGGCGATGGCGGTCTTGCCGACGCCGGCCTCGCCGACGAGCACGGGGTTGTTCTTCGTGCGGCGCGAGAGGATCTCGATCGTCTGCTCCGTCTCGGAGGAGCGCCCGATGAGCGGGTCGATCCGGCCGTCCTCGGCCAGCGCGGTGAGGTCGGTGCCATACGTCTCGAGCATCGACGATCCCGCGTCACCCTGCTCCGGCGCGCTGGCACCGTCGGGGGCGACGGTCTCGCGCGCGCCCTGCGTCAGCGCCTCCGGCGTGACGCCGCCGCGCTGGAGGATCTGCCCCGCCGGGCTGTCCTGGGCGAGGACGAGCGCGAAGAACACGTGCTCGGGATCGATGTAGGTCGAACCCGACGATCGCGCCACCTGGTAGGCGTGGAAGAGGGCGCGCTGGACCGCGCTCGTGAGCGACGCCGCATCCGCCCGCGCCTCCGCGGCCTCGGCGGGCAGGCGCTCCTCGGCGGCCTGCTCCAGTGCGGAGGCGTCGCCTCCGGTGCGCGCCACGGCGGCTCGCACCGTCTCGTCCTCGAGCAGGACCCGCAGCACGTGGAGCGCGTCCAGCTCCTGCTGGCCGCGGCCCAGGGCGAACGCGCCGGCGCGCTGGAGCATCTCCTGCGTGCGCTTGCTCAGAAAGCGCGTGAGATCGAACGATCGCGCCTGCCGTGCCCGCTCGCCCTGCAGATACCGGGCGAGGAAGTCGTCGAAGGCACCGAGCCCGTCCTGCGGCATGTCGGCCATTGTTCCTCCCAGAAACTTGAGTTGGCGTGCATCAAGTATCCGAACTTGAGCACGTTCATATCAAGTTAACGAGGAGACCGCTCACCCTATTCCCACCGGACGACGACCCGTTCCGAGCGCAGTCGCCCGAGGGCGTCAGCGCGGGTCGGGGGCGCCGCGCGAGGCGAGGACGAGGAGGACGAGGGTGACGGCCGCCGGAAGTCCGATCGCGAGGGCGATCAGCGGATGGGCGTACTCCCCCGTGATCGCGCCGACGGCGACGGCGATGAGCAGCAGCTGCGCGACGACGCCGCCGGAGCGGCCCCACGATCGCCCCGTGCGCACTCCCCACGCGAAGGCGGCCACGCCCGCGGCGCTGATCAGCGTCATGACGATGAGGGCGACCGCGGACGCCACCGAGCCGGCGCCCGTGCCGACCAGCGCGACGATCTCCCAGGCGGCGATTCCCAGCAGCGCGATCGCCTCGAGGGCGAGAAGGACGACGACCGCTCGCGTGACGGCGGAGGGGGACGTGCTTCCGGGCTGACTCATCATTCCTGACTGATTCAAGAAAACCATTGACTCTGCGTGGCGCCGTGTACGAAACTTGTTAACGGAATGTTTCCCCACAGCGTGGTGGGAGCGGGCGCCGCCCGCATCATCTCCCAGCGTAGACCGGACCCATCGGTTTTCGCTGACTCGAACAACCCACCACCTCTAGGAGCACATCCCCATGGACTGGCGCGACAAGGCAGCCTGCCTCACCGTTGACCCCGAGCTCTTCTTCCCGGTCGGGAACACGGGGCCAGCGGTCGATCAGATCGAGAAGGCGAAGTCGGTGTGCGCCCGCTGCACGGTGACCGAGGTCTGCCTCCAGTATGCGCTCGAGACCGGTCAGGACTCCGGCGTCTGGGGCGGCCTCAGCGAGGACGAGCGCCGCGCGCTCAAGCGCCGCGCCGCCCGCGCCCGCCGCGCCAGCTGACGAACTCCTCCGAACGGCCCGCGATCCGTCGCGGGCCGTTCGTCGTGCCCGCTCAGTTCGAGATCCATCGCATCGGGATGTCGACGAGCACCTCGGTGCCGCCGGACTCCGGCGCGGTCCAGTCGATCGTCCCGCCGAGCTCGCCCTGGATGAGCGTCCGCACGATCTGCGTGCCGAGCCCCCGGCCGACCTTCCCGTCCTGCAGGCCGACGCCGTTGTCGCGCACGCACACCTTGAGCCGGTCGTCCGTGCGCTCCGCGTCGATCTCGACCTCGCCGTCCGCGTGCTTCAGTCCGTGCTCGACCGCGTTCGTGACGACCTCGGTCAGCGCGAGCGCGAGGGGCGTGGCGTACTTGCTCGGCAGGACGCCGAACTTCCCCGTCGACTTCGTGCGCGCAAGCGTGTTCGGGGCGGCGGCGACCTCGGCGACGAGACGGAGCACTCGCTCGAAGACGACGTCGAAGTCGACGTTCTGCGTGAGCCCCTCCGAGAGCGTGTCGTGGACGACGGCGATCGACGCGACCCTGCGCATCGCCTGACCGAGCGCGTCGCGCGCCTCGTCCGACGGCGTGCGGCGGGCCTGGATCCGCAGCAGCGACGCGACCGTCTGGAGGTTGTTCTTGACGCGGTGATGGATCTCGCGGATCGTCGCGTCCTTGGTCAGGATCTCCTGCTCCTGGTTGCGCAGCTCCGTGACGTCGCGGCAGAGGACGATCGCCCCGATCCGGTCGCCGCGCTCGGTGAGCGGGATGGTCCGCAGCGCGATCGTCACACCGCGCGCGTGGACGTCCGTGCGCCACGGCGCTCGACCCGACGCGACCACCGGCAGCGACTCGTCGACCTCGCTCGACGCCTCGACGAGCGACGCGGTCACCTCGGGGAGCGTCTCCCCCTCGAGCTCCTCGTCGAACCCGAGCCGGTTGAACGCCGAGAGCGCATTCGGGCTCGCGAACGTGACCGTGCCGTCGACCTCGAGCCGCACGAGCCCGTCGGACGCGCGGGGCGCGCCCCGGCGAGCGCCGGTCGGCGCGTCCGCGTCCGGGAACTCGCCGGTCGCGATCATCCCGAAGATCGCGTCGGCGCACTCGTTGAACGTGTTCTGCTGGCGCGATGGGGCCCGCACCTCCCCGAGATTGGTGTGGCGCGTGAGCACACCGATCACGCGGGGCTCGTCCTCGTCCGTGCGCATCACGGGCACCGCGCGCACCCGGGTCGGCGTCTCCTCGAACCACTCCGGCGAGGTCGTGTCGATGATCTCCTTCTTCGCGTTCGCCTCGCGGATCTGGCTCTGCCACTGCGGGCGCACCTTCTCTCCGACGATGTCGCGGTAGAACAGGGTCGCGGCGCTGCCCGGCCTGGTGTGGGAGACGGCGATGAACGACTCGTCGGCGGTGGGCGCCCAGAGGACGATGTCGGCGAACGCGAGGTCGGCCAGCAGCTGCCCGTCGGCCGCGACGCGGTGGAGCCACTGGATATCCGATTCGCTCTGGATGCCCTGGGCCGAGACGAGATCACTGAGAGTCGACACCCCCTCAGTCTAGGAGGGGCGCCGGCGGGATCATGCGGCGCTGCGGCGCAGGGCGCGCCGCGAGGTGGGCGCCTCGCCCGCCGTGCCGGCGGTCTCCGCGGCCGCGCCGTGCCGTGCGACGACGCGCGCGAGGCGGCGCACCCCCTGCGACAGGGGCGAGCGGGGCACGATCTCGCCTGCCGGCTGCGCTGCCAGCAGCGCCCCGTCTGCCGCCCTGCGGTCGTACGGCACGAAGGAGACGTCGTCCAGAGCCGCGTAGCGCGACAGCGTCCGCCGGATCTGCCCTCGGGCGTCGACCCCGAGGGCACCAGCGCGCACGCGGTTGACGACGACGTGGACCGGCGTCGACCCGACGTGCGCGCGCAGCTCCGCGTGGGCGCGCAGGAACCGGGCGATCCCGACCGGGTCCCCCGCCACCACGGCGACGACCCGGTCGGCCTCGCCGAGCGCGGCGAGCGCAGCCGCATTGCGGCGGGGACCATCGAGGTCGCTGACGATCTCCTCGTCGCGCTCGATCGAGGCGGCGGTGTCGACGACCGTGTGATCGACCCAGCCGCGGCAGGCCCGCAGCGCCCCGGCCACCCGGTCGGCCGAGAGCTCCGGCCAGCGCGACGGCCGGTTGAGCCCTGTGAGGACGTCGACCGCTGCGGACGCGAGCGGTGCGCTGATCCTCGTCAGCTCGGCCGCGTCGAGGAGGCCGGCCTCGGCCTTGCGGCACGCCGCGGCGATGCCGGGGCTGTCCTCCGCGAGCCCCAGCGCCGTCGCGAGAGAGGGCGCGTGCGTGTCGGCGTCGACGAGGGCCGCCCTCCCGCCCAGCCGCGCGAGCTCGACGGCCAGCTCGGCGGCCACGGTCGAGCGGCCGGGCGCCCCGTGCGTCCCCCACACGGCGACGATCGGTCCGTCGACCGGAGCGCGCCTGTCGGCGATGCCCGCCATGGCGGCGTCGACGACGCGCCAACCCTCGGCGTCGGGAGGGAGCGGATCGCCGAGGCCGAACGAGCGCGCCCAGCGGGACTCCCCCGGCCGCGCCGCGACCGGCAGGATGCGGACGCCGTGCCTGTCGCACGCGGACACGACCTCGGCGGTGAGCACGTCGCGCGCGGCGGGGACGACGAGCGCGTCTGCGCCGTCGAGCGCCTCCCTGACGCGGGAGTCGGCGTCGCGCAGAGCGGGACGGAGCCGGTCGGGCGGGAGCGCCGCGAGCACCTCCGCACCGTCGGCCTCGAGCTCGGCGGCGAGGCGATCCGCATCGGCGACGGCGAGGATGACCCGGATCGGCGCCCGACCGGTCACTCGGCGCTCCCCACGGGGACGATCGACAGCGCGGCGCCGGACGCGTCAGCCTCGAGCACCTCCGCGACGACCGCACGCCGCAGGACGAGCTCGATCCGCGCGTCATCCTGCGCCATCATCGCCGCGTCCTGCACGATCTCGGCCACAGTCGCGTCGGGGACGAGGATCCGCGGGGTGTCGAAGCCGTCCTCCGTCGCCGGGGCCGACCACAGCTCGACCGGCGATCCCGTTCCCACGCCGCTCGGCACATCGGAGGCGGCGTCGATGACGACGGTCGTGGTCTCGGTCGTCTCGCCGACCGCCGCCTGCGGGACGAGCTCGCCCTCGCCGATCGTGCGCTGCGCGACGAGCCCCTCCAGACTCTCTCCCGCCGCGACGTAGCGCGCGTCGGCGATGCCGAGGCTCGCCTCGACGATCGCGAGGTCGGCCTCGTCCAGCGGCTGACCCGGCACGATCGGACCCGAGGCGACGAAGACCGGGACTGTCTGCCGCGCCCCGGCGACGACGCCCCAGACGCCGGCGACCGAGCCCAGGATGAGCGCGACGCCGATGAAGAACCGCGTATCGGCCCAGAACACCTTCCGCTTCGCCATGAGCGACAGCGTGGCAGAGGCGGGCGGGGCCAGGCAGAAGTTATCCACAAGTGATCCGCCGGCGTCACATTTCGGAGGTCCGACGCGAATAATGGGGATCATGACCGGCGGGCGCTTCCTCACACCGGCGCAGGTGGCAGAGCTCCTGGCCGTCGACGTCGACTCGGTCATGACCCTGGTCACCGATGGACGGCTGCACGGGGCGCGCCTCGGCTCGCCCGCCGCGTGGCGCATCGAGGCGGCCAGCGTGTCGGCCTACCTCGAGGAGCAGGCGGAGGAGTCACGGCGGATCGCGCTGTGGCATGAGTCGCGGGTCGCGAGCTTCCCCGAGCTGTGGGGCGGCTCTCCGCGCTGACCGGATCCCCGCTCAGCCGAGCGCCGTTCCGGCCGCGGCGTCGATCCGCGCCGACGCGATCTCCGCCATCGGCACGAGGCGGAACCCCCGCACCTCCCCGGAGCGACGCGGCGCGCCTGGCTCGTGCATCGCGAGATCGACGTGGTCGGCGGCGACGCGATCGAGCGTTCCGGACAGCTGCCGCCCCGCGCGGGTCGAGAGCGTCACGCCCACGCGGCGCCGCGCGAGGTCGCGCAGCGCGAAGCCGAACGTCACGCGCTCCGCGAGCCGATCCGACCTGGCCGCACCGGCCCGCGCGCTCGCGACGAGCTCCTCCTCGGCGACGGCGATGCCCGAAAGCGCGTCGAGTCGGACGAGCAGCACGGTCCGGTCGCCGAGCCTGGCCGAGAGCCAGTCGGCGCCGACAGCGTCGACCTCCGCGTCGTGGATCCGGCCGTCCACGGTCTCCAGCCGCATCCCGCCGCGCGACCGGCCAGCCGCGACGAGCCCGCCGATCCGCTCCCGCAGCTCGAGGCGGGCGACGCGCAGCCGCTCCGCCTCGGAGTCGAGGGCCGCCCGCTCCGCCTCCCACTCGGCGGAGAGCTGGTCCTCGAGGTCCTGGAAGAAGCTGTCCCACTGCACAGCTCGACGCTAGCGAGGAGCCGGCGGCGGCTCCGAGAGTATCCACAGGCTGCTCCTCGGAGAGATACCCACAGGCGTATACGCCTCATGCGCCGCGGCATGCCCTCATGCTGAGATTCTGGTCACACGAGGACCTCTCGATGCCGTGAGTCCTCTTCATCCTGAGGGAGGCTCATCCGCCGATGTCCGCACCGGTCCCGACCCCGCGTCCGCGAGTCCGCAGAGCGAGAGACGTCCAGGAGCTCTTCGAACCGCAGCGCACCTCCGCCGCGGACCTCCCGGATCCCGCTCCCCTCGTCGACAGCCTCGCGCGCGGCGCGATCGAGGTGATCGCCGGCGTGCGCGAGCCGGAGCAGATGGGGCGCTGGCTCGCCGAGGAGCCGTACAGGGCGCTGCTGCTGCGGGCGAACCTCGCCACCCGCGCCCGTTCCGCCCGCGGCCAGAACGCGCGGCATCCCACGTACGCGGTCCGCTCGGTCCACCTCCGCTCCCCCGACGACGGGATCGCCGAGGCGGTCGTCGTCGTCGACATGCCGCCGCGCACCCGTGCCGTGGCGATCCGTCTCGAAGGCATCGACCGGCGCTGGCGCGCCACCTCGCTCGCCGTCCTCTGACGCGCGCGCCCGACGCCCGCCCGACGGATCCTCCTGGCTAGCCGAAGAGGGCGGCCGCGCCCTCGTAGCGCTCCATCGGCACGGAGTTGAGCTCGCCCAGAGCCTCGGAGAAGGGCACGCGCACGATCCGCGTCCCCTGCATCGCGACCATCTGCCCCCAGTGCCCCTCGACGATCGCGTCGATCGCGTGCAGGCCGAGCCGCGTGGCGAGCACCCGGTCGAACGCCGACGGCGCGCCGCCGCGCTGGATGTGCCCCAGCACGGTCGAGCGGGTCTCGATCCCCGTCACGCGCTCGATCTCGGGCGCGAGCACCTCGCTGATGCCGCCGAGGCGGGGCCGGTTGAACGCGTCGAGACCCTTGTCGCTGTACGCCTCGTCCTGGCCGACGAGCTTGAAGCCCTCCGCGACCACGACGAGCGGTGCCCTGCCGCGCTCGGCCGCCGAGTTCACCTTCTCGCAGATGTCCTCCAGCGAGAGCGGCACCTCGGGGATGCAGATGATGTGGGCCCCAGCCGCCATGCCGGAGTGCAGCGCGATCCAGCCGACGTGGCGGCCCATGACCTCCGCGACCATGCAGCGCTGGTGCGAGTCGCCCGTCGTGCGCAGCCGGTCCATCGCCTCCGTGGCGATGTTGACGGCCGTGTCGAAGCCGAACGAGTAGTCGGTCGCGCGGAGATCGTTGTCGATCGTCTTCGGCACGCCGAGGACGTTGATGCCGTCATTCGACAGGCGCTGCGCCGCCGCGAGCGTCCCCTCGCCGCCGATGGCGATGATCCCGTCGAGGTGGTGTCCGTACATCGTCTTGGCGATGTTCTCCGGCCCGCCGCGCTCGCCCTCATACGGGTTGGTGCGACTGGTCCCGAGGATCGTGCCTCCGACCTTCGACAGTCCCTTCACCTGGTGGCGGGTGAGCGGGAAGAAGTCGCCGTCGACGAGGCCGCGCCAGCCATCGCGGATCCCGATGAAGTCGATCCCGTGATGCTCGGTCCCCTTGAGCACGGCCCCGCGGATCACCGCGTTCAGTCCAGGACAGTCTCCGCCGGAGGTGAGGATGCCGATCTTCATACGACCAGATTAGCGGTCGCCCGGCGTGCTCCCCGCCACGGGACACGACCCGTTCCGGTGCGAGAAAGTGTCCCAGAGGACGCGTCTTGGAGCGATTTGTCGCACCGGAACGGGTCGTCGCGGGGTCAGGAGCCGGCGAGCGCGTCGCGCAGGACGTGCATCAGGGCGGAGAGCTGCACCGAGTCCGCGGATCCCTCCTCGACCTGCTCGCCGTCGAGGGCGCGCGCGGCGAGCCCCTGCTTCTGGTCGATCAGCTCGGCGATCTTCGTGTCGAGCGTGTGCGCGGCGATGATCCGCCACGCCGTCACGGGCTCCCCCTGGCCGATGCGGTGCACGCGGTCGATCGCCTGCGTCTGCTCCGCCGCCGTCCAGCTCAGCTCGGCGAGCACGACGTTCGATGCGGCCTGCAGGTTCACGCCGACGCCGGCCGCCGTGAGGGAGCAGACCGCGATGCCGACGTCCGGATCGTTCGTGAACGCATCGATCGCCTCCTGGCGCGCGGTCGCCGTCTGCTCACCGCGGATCGACACGGACGTGATCTCGTTGGCGCGGAAGTGCGCCTCCGCCTGGTTCATCACGTCGATGTGCTTGGCGAAGTAGACGACCTTGCCGACGGAGCGCTGCAGCTGCGCGGCGTAGTCGGCCGCGAGGCCGGCCTTGGCCTGACCGATCCGCCGCACCATCGCGAAGACGTTGTCGCCATCGGCGCCCGCGGCCTTCGACTCGTCGAGCTCGCTCTGCGCGACGAGCCGCACGATGTCGTCGTCGATCTCCCCTGCGGCGAGCCCGCGGTCGCCCCGCGCCTCGATGATCCGCCGGTACCGCGCCACGAGGCGCTCGGCGAGCTTGCGCTCGGCGTCGCGGATCCCCCGGCCGAACTCGTCGTCGAGCTGCACGGGCATGTCGGCGATCAGCTTGTCCGGCAGATCGGCGGCCACGTCCTTCTTGCGTCGACGGACGATGCCCATGTCGATGACAGCCTCGCGCGCGGCGGGATAGAACGACTTGTCGGCCGGCGTGAGCCCCGTCGCGTCGAGCCGCCCCATCAGCTCCGGACCCGGCCGCTCGCCGTTCGTCCACCCGAGGAAGCGCCAGATCGCGTCGAAGTCCTCGACGTCGTTGATGAGCGGCGTCCCCGTCAGCGCCATGAGGAGCGGGTGCCCTCCCGGCGTCGACTCCCGCACGCTCCGCGCGAGCGCGAGCACGTTCTGGGAGCGCTGCGACGACAGGTTCTTGATGAAGTGGGCCTCGTCGACGACCATGCCCTTCAGTCCGATCGAGGCGAGCCACCCGAGGTGCCGATCGAGGATCTCGTAGTTGACGATGAACACGTCCGCGAAGGCGTCGACGTCGTCTCCGTCCCCGGTGATGACGGTCGCGCGGCGCTGGGGCGTCCAGCGCTCGACCTCGCGGGCCCAGTTCATCTTGACGACGTTCGGGACCACGACGACGAGCGGGAACGCATCGGCCACGGATGCGGCCAGCACCGACTGCGCGGTCTTTCCGAGCCCTGGCTCGTCGGCGAGCAGGAACTCGCGGTGGCCGGCGCGCACGGCCTCGAGGAAGCGCGACTGGTGCACCATGACCTCGAGCCCCTTCGGGGAGACGCGGTCGTCCTCGGGCAGCGGAGGAAGCGGCATCGTCGCCGACCCGCCGCCGGCGCCCTGCTCGAACGCCTTGTAGAGCGGGCCCATGATCTCCCAGTCGTCGAGGCGACTGCGGCGCCTGGTCGTCTCGGCCGGGGTGAGGTCCGGTGCCCGGAACGGATCGGCCTCGCGGCGGGCCTCGACCTGCGGCGGGACGACGGCGCGTTCGGTCACCGTCTTCGGCACGACCGTCTCCGAGGCGACGGGCTTCGCGTCGGTGATGATCAGCTCGTCCGGGGCGAGCTCCGCACCGGACTCGAGCAGCCAGTCGCGGCGCATCCGCTGGGCGACAGGGCTCGTGGCGTGGTCGACCTCGAGCAGCTGGATGAGCGAGGTGTCGCGCGCGGCCGTCTTGGCGAGGATCGTGGCGACTCCGTCGAGGCGCTTGAGCAGCTCGGCGCGGGCGGCGTCGCCGAGCTCGGCGGCCTCCTTCACCCGCGCGCGCTCCTCGCGGACGAGGAACGCGATCACCTGGAACTTGACGCGGTTCGTCGGACCGAGCCGGTTCTTCTGCGCCTTCGCCTCCACCTCGCGCACCTTGCGGGCGAGGATCGGGATGATCGGCGCCTCGTCGTCGCGCCGTGCGGACGAGGACTTCTTGCGCTGTCGCGCGGGTGCCGTGGTCGGCATGCTCCTCCTGAGCGTCGATACCGAAACGGGGACCTGCCCCGTCGGATGACCTGTGCGTCGGCTTCGCGGGACGATCGACCCGGACGGATCCGGGATCGACACGCGGTCCTTCGTCGACGTGCTCGCGGGTCGCATGAACGGACACGCGCGAGCTCGACGCCCATTCTAGCGCACCCCGGCCGCGATCCGGCCTGGCCGGAGGAGGATGTCAGGATCCCGCGGCGCCGGCCCATGCGGCGCGGATGCCTCCGACGAGCGCGGGCGGGGCGACCAGCAGCCCCTGCGCCGGGACGCCCGTGGTCTCGCCGGCGACGTCGCAGAGACGAAGGCCGCCCTCCGTCGCGATCGCCACTCCCGCGGCGAGGTCCCAGCTGCTGTGCCTGCCAGGCAGGATCGTCGCCGCGGCGCGGCCGAGCCCCGCGTGGGCGAGGGCGAGGGCACAGGACCCGATGATCCGCACCGTCGCCTTCTGCGACGCCGCCCACCGCAGGAACTCCTCCATCCCCTCCCAGAGCTCGAACCCGCCCGACCACTCCGTGAGCACCACGGCGCCGGCCACCGAGACCGGCTCGACGGGCGCCGACGCCCGTCTCCCGTCGATGCGCACCCCGTGACCCCGCGCCGCGCCGATCGTCTGATCGCGGTACACGTCGTGCACGACGCCCACCACGGCCTCGCCGCGCGCGTCGAGCGCGGCGAGGCTGACGGAGACGTTGCCGATCCCGTAGACGTAGTTGGTCGTGCCGTCGATCGGATCGATGTGCCAGACGATGCGCGCGTGCTCCGTGTCGCCCTCCGGCGCCCGCTCCTCGCCGATGATCGCGTGCGCGGGATAGCGCTCGGCGATCCCGGCCCGGACGAGATCCTCGCTCCGCCCGTCGACCGGGGTGACCCAGTCGGCGACGTTCGCCTTCGTCTCCGCGTCCTCGCGATCGAGGGAGGCGTCGCGCACGAGGCGGCCGGCACGACGAGCGAGGCCCTCGGCGAAGACGAGGAGCTCGCCGAGCTCGGCGCCTCCCGGCAGGAGGGGCACATCGGGAGCGGATGAGATCACGGATCGGCTGCTTCCTCCCCTGAACGGGGCGTCTCGGACGGTGCGGGCGGCTCAGAACTTCATCCTCCCGGCGGTCATGCCCGCCAGGAGCGACTTCTGCATGAACACGACGAAGATCACGATGGGGGCCATGATCAGGACCGCGGCGGCCGACATGGCGGCCCAGTGCAGCTGATCCTGCGACAGGAACTTCGTGATGTACGCGGTGAGGGTCAGCGTCCTCGACTGCCCGAGGATCACGGGGATGATGAACGAGTTCCACGCGCCGATCGCGGTGAGGATGCTGGCCGCGACGATGCCGGGGCGCAGCATCGGCAGCAGTACATGGCGGAACAGCTGGAGCCTGTTCGCGCCGTCGAGGGTCGCCGCCTCCTCCACGTCGAGCGGGACCGCGCGCAGGAACGCCAGCATCAGCCAGGTCGCGAACGGGACGTGCAGCCCCGCCTGCACGAGGATGACGGTGATCCACTGGTCGTACAGCCCGAGGGCGCTCGCCATGCGGTACAGCGGGATGAGGAGCGCGATGACGGGGACGACCTGGACGAGCACGAGGACCGTGACGAACAGGCGACGCGCCGGCACGTGCATCCGCGCCAGCCCGTAGGCGGCGAGGATCGCGACGACCATGACGAGCACGGTCGTGCTCGCGGTGATGACGATCGTCGCGGTGGCCGCGCGCAGGAACTCGGCCGAGCGGAACAGCTCGGCGTAGTTCTCGATCGTCGGGACGAACACGAACGCGTTCGCCACGGAGCCGAGCGCGTCCACCTCCCGCTTGAAGGAGCTCAGCACGATCCAGAACAGCGGAAAGGCCGCGAGGAGGCAGGCGAAGGCGAGGAAGGCCTGCCCGGCGATGCGCTGCGAGCGCTTGCGGATCTTCATACTCTCGTGAGCCTCAGGTAGACGAAGTAGACGGGGAACATGAGCACCGTCAGCGCGATGGCCATCGCCGCGCCCTGACCGAACTCGAAGTAGCTGAACGTCTGCTCGTAGGCGAGGATCGTCGCCGTCGTCGTCGACGTCCCCGGGCCGCCGTGGGTGGTCGAGTAGACCTGATCGAACATGCGCGCCGCGTCGACGACGCGGATCAGGAGCGCGACGGTGATGACCGGGCGCAGCAGCGGAAGCGCGACGTAGCGGGTGCGCGTGAGCCAGTTCGCGCCGTCCACCTTCGCCGCCTCGAGGAGCTCCTCCGGCATCCCGGCCATGCCGGCCAGGATCATGAGCATCAGGAACGGGATGTTCAGCCACGCGTCGACCATGATCACGAAGACCATCGCCCAGAACGAGTCAGTGAACCACGGGATGCTGATGCCGATGTCGTGGAGCGCGTAGTACATCACCCCGATGCTCGGCTGGAACATGAACCGGAAGATGAGCCCGATCACCACGGGCGTCAGCAGCATCGGGATGAGCAGCGTCGTGCGGAACAGCTGGAACCCGCGCATCTGCTGATGAAGCAGCGAGGCGAGCGCGTACGCCGCGACGAACTGGATGACGATCCCGACCACGACGAACACGCCGGTGACCAGCAGCGCGGCCCCGAAGTCCGCGGTGAGAACCCCCCTGACGTAGTTCTGCAGACCGACGAACCCGTCGCCGGGAGAGCTGAGGCTCTGGTTCGTCACCGAGAGCCACACGCCGTTGACCAGGGGGATGATCCCGGTCGCGATGACGATCGCCCACGCCGGGCCGACGAAGGGAAGTGATCGCCAGGCGCCCCCGCGGCCGGCGGACCTCGCCCGCCCGCCGGCCGCGGGCTCTGGCCGCGTCCGAGCCTCCCCGACCGCGGGGACGACGCCGTCTGCTCGCACGTCGGTCATTGCTCGAGCGTTCCGCCTTCGACCAGGATCCTGCGGACGGACTCGTTCAGGTCGTCCATCGCGCGGTCCACGTCACCGCCGGAGGTCGCAAGCGAGTTGAGCGTCTGCGAGACCTCGGTGTTGATGCGCGGCATCTCCGGGATCACCGGCAGCGAGGTGCCGTCCTCGATCGTCGGCGCGAGGTACTGCAGGTAGGGCAGCTGCTCGTTGTACTCGGGGTTCTCCAGCGTCGACGTGCGGCCCGGAACCGGCGCCCCCGCATCGATGAAGTGCTGGACCGACTCCTTGCCGAGGGCGTAGGAGAGGAAGTCCCACGCCGCATCCTGCTTCGTCGAGTGCGCGTTGATGCCGATGAGCCAGCCCTTGAGGATGTTCTTCGCCTCCTCGTCGCCGTTGTCCTCGAGCGGCACGGCGGCGACGCCGACGTTCCCGCTGGCCTGGGACTGCTCCGGGTCGTCGAGCTGGCCGTACCAGCCGGACGGGTTGATGTTCTGGCCCACGTTCTCCTGCTTGAACGCGGTCGCGGAGTCGGAGGCGACGCCCGAAAGCGCGATCTCCGGCGAGTACGGCGCGAGGTCGAGAAAGTCCTTCGCCACCTCCGTGGCCAGATCGCCATCGAGCAGCGGCTCGTTCGTCTCGGGGTCGAGCACCCGACCGCCGTTGGCGAGAAGCCGCTCGAAGTAGCGCTCCGATGCCGCGGAGGGGCCGAACGGACCGGCGAAGCCGTAGTAGCCGCTTCCGAGATCGCTCACCGCCTTCGCGTTGCTGTCCACCTCGTCCCAGGTGCTCGCCGGCGTCAGGCCGTGCTCGTCGTAGAGGTCCTGGCGGTAGAAGTTGACGTACGGCTCCGTCGACAGCGGGACGCCGTACGTCACGTCGTCGAGCCTCGCGTAGTCCTGGAGCGCCGCGGCGAAGTCGTCCTTGTCCCACTCCTCGTCCCCGTCGATGTAGTCGTCGAGCGGCAGCAGGCCGCCGGCGGGCACGATGGAAGCCATCGCCGGCTGGTCGTACTGGACGATGTCGAAAGCACCCTGCTGAGACTGTCCATCGAGGATCAGCTTGCTGGAGAGCTGGTCGGAGGGGACTTCGAGGAAGCTCACCGTGATGCCGGTGTCCTCCTTGTACGCGGCGGCGACGGCCTTGAGCGCGTTGACGCTCGGGACATTCGACACCATCACGGTCAGCTCGGTCACGTCCTCGTCCTGCGCGGCGCCGGGCGCCG
>JBQDDT010000014.1:0-26579 GCA_052092505.1 Microbacterium sp.
CGGCGGCGCCGACGGGCATCAGAAGCCGACCTCGTTCTCGTAGGCCGTGATGAAGTCGGCCTGGACCTCGCCCTGGTGCGTGTAGTCGACCGTGACGGCGCGCTCGTAGTCCTCCTCCGGCAGCGTCCTGTCGGCGACGTCGGCGGGGATGTCCCCGACGACCGGGCGCATGTAGCCGGCGGCGAACAGGCCCTGACCCTCCTCGGAGAAGTAGAAGTCGAGGAGCGCCTCGCCGTTCTCGACGTGCGGCGCGTCGGCGACGAGGCCGACGATGTACGGGATCTGGAGACTGCCCTCCTCGGGGATCACGACGTCGACGTTCGCCCCCTCGTCGCGCAGATTGTACCCGTTGAAGTCGGTGTCGATGAGGATCGGGATCTCCCCCTGTGCGACCTTCGCGGTGGCCGTCTGCGCCGAGGTCGACGCGCCGTTCGCCTTCAGGTCGGCGAGGTAGTCGAGCCCCGGCCCCCAGTCGTCGAGGTCGCCGCCGAGCGCCTCGTTGACGGCCGTGGCGACGGAGTACCCGACGGCGGCCTGCGTCGGATCGAGGTAGCCCACGAGCCCCTCGTACTGAGGGTCGAGCAGGTCCTCCCAGCTGGTCGGGACCGGGGCGCCGCCCAGCTTGTCCGCGTTGACGATGAACGCGACCGTCCCGGTGTGCACCGAGGTCCAGTTCCCGTCGGGATCGCGCAGGTCGTCCTCGACGGACTCCGCGCCGGCCGGCTCGTACGGCTGCAGGACGCCGGCGTCGACGAGCTGCTGGCCGTACGCGATGCCGACGTACGCGACGTCGGCCACGGGGGCGCTCTTCTCCGACTGGAGCGCGGCCAGCGCCTGGCCGGAGTTCTTCGGGTCGTTCGGGGCGTCGATCCCCGTCCTCTCGGTGAAGGCGGGGAGGACCTCGCCGTAGTTTCCCCACTCGGCGGGGGAGTTGTACGTGATGACGACGTCGTCGCCGCTGCCGGCGGCGCCGCCCGCGTCCTGGGCGTCGACGCTCGCGCACGACGGCAGCGCGACGAGGGCGGCGAGGGAGACGACGGCGGCAGTGCTTCTGAGTCGGGACATGCGGGTGACCTCTCTCGGGGTGGTCGCGGCGGCTCGCCGCTGCTATAACGATTGGGCACGGGTGTGACCGAGGATCCGACACTCGGGGAACGGGAGGCGGATCCTCGGGGAACGGCGGGTGAACTCCCGTGCGGTCGCCCGGTCGGCGCCGGTCGGCCGATGCGTCGCCGGGCAGACTCGGGGCAAGCGTGGTTCGACGACGAGGAGCGGGACGAGCGGGGCGCAGACGCGGGTCACCCTGCGGGACGTGGCGCGGCTCGCCGGCGTCTCCGTGTCGCAGGCGAGCTTCGCGCTGAACGGGACGGGGCGGGTCGCACCGCTCACGATCGAGCGGGTCAGGAGCGCGGCCGACGAGCTCTCGTATCGCCCCGACGCCCGGGCGCGCGGTCTGAGGACGGGGCGGTCAGGGGTCTACGGCGTCGTGATCCGCAACATGCGCAATCCGTACTTCCTGGACGTCCTGCGCGGCATGGAGCTGGCCGCGCGTGACAGCGGGGCGAGCCTGATCATCATCAGCACCGACTACGAGCCGGAGCGGGAGGAGGAAGCGCTGCGGAGCCTGCGCGCGCAGGGCGTGAGCGGGGTCGCGATCAGTCCGATCGGCGACGGCGAGCGCCTGGCGCGGTGGCTCGCGGGTGCGGAGGACGTGCCGGTCGTGGCGTTCAACTGCTCCCGCACGATGGCCGAGGGCGTCTCGGTCGTGGGGCCGGACGACGAGGAGGCCGTGGCTCTCGCCCTGCGGCACCTGCGTGCGCGGGGGCACGACCGGGTGGCGCTCGTCGCCGCTCCCGCCGAGCTCGTCGCCGACCCGCGGCGCGAGGACACGTTCCTGACGCGGTGCGCCGAGGAGGGCATCGACGGGCGCATCCTGCGCTCCCGGCTCCGCACGCGCGACGTCGAGACGCTCGTCCACGCGGAATGCGACGCGGGAGCGCCGCCCGCCTTCCTCCTGAACTCGGACTATCTCGCGGCCGGGGTCTACCGCGCCGCGCGCGAGCGCGGTCTCGTCGTCGGGCGCGACGTGTCCGTCATCGGGCACGACGACCTGCCGACGTCCGCGCTCCTCGACCCCCCGCTGACGACGATCGCGCTCGATCGGGAGGGCCTCGGGCGCGCCGTCGTCGAGCGGCTCGTCGGGGGGAGCGATGCGGTCGAGCGGCGCTTCCCGGTCTCCTTGCGGGAGAGAGGCTCGGTCGCGTCCGTCGTCAGCTGACGGCCGCGATCGCCTCTGCCAGGCGGTCCTGGGCCTCGTCGTCGAGGTGATGGGCCGTGACGCGGACGCAGCGGGACGCCGGGTCCGCGTCGCCGCCCACGCGGAACTCGTCGCCGGAGCGCACGAGCCAGCCGCGCTCCCTCAGCCGCGCCGTGACGTCGCGCGCCGGAGCCCCGACACGCACCCACAGGCTCAGGCCCTCACCGGGAGCGGCGTCGAGCCCGTGGCGGGCGAGGGCCGCGCGGAACGCCGCGTTCCGTGCGGCATAGTGGGCGCCGGCCTGTTCGATCCCGTCGCGCACGGCCGGGTCGGTGAGGAGGGCCAGCGACAGCCGCTGCAGCAGGTGACTCACCCACGTCGTTCCCGGCCTCAGCCGCACGCCGAGGCGACCAGCCGTGTGCGGGTCCGAGGCCACGAGTGCGAGGCTCATGTCGGGTCCGAGGAACTTCGACACCGACCTCACGAGAGCCCAGCGGCGATGCTCGCGGCCGATGAGGGTCTGGGGTCGGCGGCGGGACAGCAGCGAGAAGTGGTCGTCCTCGACGACGAGCACGTAGGGATGCGGCGCGAGGATCTCGCGCAGCGCGGCGGCGCGCTCCGGCGAGAGCGAGGCGCCCGTGGGGTTCTGGGCGCGCGGCGTGCAGATCACGGCGCGGACGCCGGCGTCGACGGCGGCCTGCAGCCCCTCCGGTGTCATCCCCTCGTCGTCGACGGGGACCGCGAAGGGGCGGTAGCCGCCCACCCGCAGGGTGTGGATCCCCGTGAGGAAGCCGGGATCCTCGATCGCGACGGCATCCCCCGTCGCGAGCAGCGCCGTGAAGAGGCGGTCGAGGGCGTCGGCGGCGCCGCTCGTGACGGTGATCCGCAGGTCGCCGCCGCCGACGGGGAGGTCCTCGGACAGCCAGCGCCTCGCCCGCTCCTCGAGCCCCGGATCGACGACGGGGGCGCCGTAGAGCACGGGGCCGCCGACCACGCGCGCGAGCACGGGGGAGGGGTCGGGGATGAGGGCGGGGTCGGGGTTGCCCGCGCCGACGTCGGCCACGCCCGTGTCCGCGGAGAAGCCCTCGGCCGCGACCTCCGACGGGGCGGCGACGCGCGTCCCCCCGCGGCCGTGCGCGACGACGAGCCCTGACCCTGCCAGCTGGCGATACGCCGCGACGGCCGTGTTCCGGTTGACCCCGAGGCGCTCGGCGAGTGCGCGTACGGGCGGGAGCGCGTCGCCGGCCGCGAGACCTCCCCGGTCGATGAGCGCGCGCACGCTCGCCGATATCTCGGCTGCGGTCGCGCCCTCGATCGGCACCGCGGGAGCGGGGCGTGCGTCGTCGTGTGACATCGATGCCGAGTCTAGGGCGGCGAGGCGGTACCATTTTGTCCTAGGCCAAAATGAGAGGGAGATCGTGAGCACACCCGAGACCGGAACCACGCGCGTCAAGCGCGGCCTCGCCGACATGCTGAAGGGCGGCGTCATCATGGACGTCGTCACGGCCGACCAGGCGAGGATCGCCGAGGACGCCGGCGCCGTCGCCGTCATGGCGCTCGAGCGCGTGCCCGCCGACATCCGAGCTCAGGGCGGCGTGGCGCGGATGAGCGATCCCGACCTCATCGACGCGATCATCGACGCGGTCTCCGTGCCCGTCATGGCGAAGGCGCGGATCGGACACCTCGTCGAGGCGCAGGTGCTGCAGGAGCTGGGGGTCGACTACATCGACGAGTCCGAGGTGCTCTCGCCAGCGGACTACGTCAACCACATCGACAAGCAGCCGTTCACGGTGCCGTTCGTGTGCGGGGCGACGAACCTCGGCGAGGCGCTGCGGCGGATCGCCGAGGGGGCGGCCATGATCCGCTCCAAGGGGGAGGCCGGTACGGGCGACGTCTCGGAGGCGACCCGCCACATCCGCCAGATCACGGGGGAGATCCGCGCGCTGCGGGGCAAGGCCGACGACGAGCTGTACGTCGCGGCGAAGGAGCTGCAGGCGCCGTACGAGCTGGTGGCGGAGGTCGCGCGCACGGGGGAGCTGCCCGTGGTCCTGTTCACGGCCGGGGGCGTCGCGACCCCGGCCGACGCGGCGCTGATGATGCAGCTCGGGGCCGACGGCGTGTTCGTCGGCTCCGGCATCTTCCGCTCCGGCGACCCTGCCGCGCGCGCCGCGGCCATCGTCAGGGCGACGGCGCAGTACGACGACCCCGCGGCGGTCGCCGCCGCCTCCCGCGGTCTCGGCGAGGCGATGGTCGGCATCAGCGTCGCCGATCTGCCGGCGCCGCATCGCCTCGCCGAGCGCGGCTGGTGATCCGCCGCCGGTCCTCAGGAAAGGCTCTCGGCGAGGCCGAGGAGGATTCCCCCTGGGCCGCGGAGGTAGCAGAGCCGGTACGCCTCCTCGTACTGCACCACCGAGTCGCTGACGAGCGTCGCGCCGAGCGGGGTGAGCCTCGCGAGCGTGTCGTCGAGGTCGTCCACCTGGAACATGACACGCAGGTAGCCGAGGGCGTTGACGGGGGCCCATCGATTGTCGGCGACGACAGCGGGTGCGAGGAAGCGGGACAGCTCGAGCCGGCCGTGGTCGTCCGGGGTGCGCATCATCGCGACCTCGACGCGCTGGTCTCCCAGTCCCGTCACGCGGCCGGCCCACGCACCCGCGACGAGGGCACGACCCTCGAGTTCGAGCCCCAGCTCGGCGAAGAAGGCGATCGCCGCGTCGAGATCCTCGACGACGATGCCGACATTGTCCATCGTGAGAGGCATCGTCCTCAGCGCCCCGGTGCGCGTGCGAGGCGCGTGTCCGCGGAGGTCGGTTCCTGGGTGATCTCGGGAGTGGCGGTCATGTGCGCTCCTGTCACTCGTGATGTCGCTCGCCAGTCTTTCCCATCCCCGAGCGTTCGTCGAGGCTCCGGCACGGATCGCGTCGGAACGGCGGCCTCGGCGCCGTGTGGCGTTCCGCCCCGGTCGCCGGGCGTGCGAACGTGAGCGGCCGGGCCGGATTCGTCGTCCCACGCGGACCGCGGATCGGCGTTCTCGCGATCCAGGGGAACGTACGCGAGCACCAGCGCCTGCTGGAGGAGCTGGGCGCCCGCGTGACGCCGGTGCGGCGCGCGGAGCAGCTCGCCGACGTGGACGCCCTGGTGCTGCCGGGTGGGGAGTCCTCGACGATCGACCGCCTCACGCGCGCCCTCGGCCTGCGCGATCCGCTCGTGATGCGCATCGGCGCGGGCATGCCGGTGCTCGGCACCTGCGCCGGCCTCATCCTGCTCGCGGACCGCCTCGTCGATCCGATCGCCGGTCAGCGCACGCTCGGCGGTCTGGACGTCACGGTCCGCCGGAACGCGTTCGGGCCCCAGGCGGAGTCCTTCGAGACGGAGCTGGTGGTCCCCGAGCTCGGGACCGATCCGGTCCGCGCGGCGTTCATCCGCGCGCCGGTGATCGAGGAGTGCGGACCTGGCGCGAGCACGCTCGCGGCGCTCCCGGACGGTCGAATCGTCGCCGCGGAACAGGGGAGCATCATCGGCTGCGCGTTCCACCCGGAGCAGACGGGGGAGGAGCGCCTGCACCGGCGCTTCCTGGAGCGCGCCCGCGCCGGGTGAGCCCGCGTCAGCGCACCTGGCGCGCGCGGAACTCCATCCGCGGGTGCGCGTAGTGCTCCTGCGCCTCGACGAGCCGGAGCTCCTTCTCGTCGGCCGCGAGCGTCGCCTCGAGCACGCCGAACACGCTCGACGCGGTCCGCTCGAGGGCCTGGGCGGCCGAGCCGGTGCGCACGTAGTGCGCTGTGAACAGCGCCGCCGTGACGTCGCCGGATCCGTTCGCCTTCAGCGGCAGGTGCGGCGTCTGCACGACCCAGGCGCCGGTGTCGTCGATCGCCATCATCTCGATCGTGTCCTGCTCGCGGTCGGGGCGCTCGACGCTCGTGACGAGGACCGTGCGGGGGCCGAGCGCGCGAGCGGCGTCGGCGGAGGCGAGCGTGGACTCGATCGTGTCGGGAGTCGTCCCCGTCAGGTAGCCGAGCTCGAACTGGTTCGGTGTGATGATGTCGGCGACGGGGACGACCCGGTCGCGCAGGAGATCGGGGATGGCGGGGGCGACGAAGCAGCCGGACTTCGCGTTGCCCATCACCGGATCGCACGCGTACACGGCGTCGGGGCTCGCGGCCTTCACGCGGGCGACGGCGTCGATGATCACGTCGGCGATGCCCTCGGAGCCCTGGTACCCGCTCAGCACCGCGTCGAGCGAGGGGAAGGCCCCGCGCTCCTCGATCCCGGTGATGACGTCGGCGACGTCCTGCGGATCCATCACGGGGCCGCGCCACGCGCCGTAGCCCGTGTGATTGGAGAAGTTGACGGTGTACACGGGCAGCACCTCCACCCCGATGCGCTGCATGGGGAAGACGGCGGCGGAGTTTCCGGCGTGGCCGTAGGCGACGGCCGACTGGATCGAGAGAACCTTCATCCCTCGATCATGCCACTGTTGGCCTAGGTCGAAACGCGCTCCGGGGCTTCGGCGCCCACCTGCGTAAAATGGGCAGAGGCCATCGTCTCCAGGCGCCGCGCGGCGCCGGACCGATCCGGCCGACGACGTTTCTCGAGGAGGCATATGTCCGGGCATTCCAAGTGGGCGACCACGAAGCACAAGAAGGCCGTGATCGATGCGAAGCGGGCCAAGTCGTTCGCCAAGCTGATCAAGAACATCGAGGTCGCGGCGCGCACGGGCGGCGCCGACCTGCAGGGCAACCCGACGCTGTACGACGCGGTGCAGAAGGCGAAGAAGACCTCGGTGCCCAACGACAACATCGATCGCGCGGTCAAGCGGGGCGCCGGCATCGGCGGCGAGGCCGTCGAGTACATGACGATCATCTACGAGGCGTATGCGGCCGGCGGGGTGGCGATGCTGATCGAGTGCCTCACGGACAACAAGAACCGCGCGGCGTCCGAGGTGCGCACGATCGTGACCCGCAACGGCGGCACGATGGCCGATCCCGGCAGTGTCTCGTTCAACTTCGAGCGCAAGGGCGTCGTGGTCGCCTCCGGCGAGGGCACGACGGAGGACGACGTCATGATGGCCGCGCTGGACGCGGGCGCCCAGGAGGTCGAGGAGCATCCGCTGGGGTTCGAGGTGATCTCCGAGGCCACCGACCTGGTCGCCGTGCGCACCGCGCTGCAGGACGCCGGCATCGACTACGAGTCGGCCGAGGCGGAGTTCGTCGCGAACGTCAAGGTCCCCGCCGACGTCGACACGGCGCAGAAGGTCTTCCGCCTGATCGACGCGCTCGAGGACAGCGACGACGTGCAGAACATCTTCACGAACATCGACCTCTCGCCGGAGGTCCAGGCGGAGCTCGAGCAGAACAACCTCGACTGAGGGCGCGCCGCCTGCCAGAAGGCGGCGGTGCGGCATAGCCTCGGCGCATGGGCGCTCTCCGCGTGATCGGGATCGACCCCGGCCTGACGCGGTGCGGGGTCGGCGTCGTCGACGTCTCGCCGAACCGCACGGCGACGCTCGTGCACGTCGGGGTGGTGCGCTCCGCGGTGGACGCCCCGATCGCGCAGCGGCTCGCGACGATCGCCGGGGGGATCCGCGAGGCGCTGGCGGAGCACGCGCCGGATGTCCTGGCCGTCGAGCGCGTGTTCGCCCAGCACAACCTGCAGACGGTCATGGGCACGGCACAGGCGTCCGGTGTCGCGCTGATGCTCGCGGCGGAGCACGGCATCCCGGCGGCGATGCACACCCCGAGCGAGGTGAAGGCGGCGATCACGGGGAGCGGATCGGCCGGCAAGGCGCAGGTGCAGCGCATGATCGCGCGCATCCTGCGCCTCGACGCCCCGCCCCAGCCCGCCGATGCGGCCGACGCGCTCGCCCTCGCGGTGTGCCATGCGTGGCGCGGCGGCCTGCGGTCCGCGTCGCCGTCACCCGCCGGTGGCGCGGCCGGCGCCGCGCCGACGACCGATGGATCGGCGACGCCGGCCCAGCGCGCGTGGGCCGAGGCCGAGCGCCGGGCCCGCCGCGCTCCCGCCCGCCCCTGACCCGGGGCGAACGACCCCTTCCGGTGCGACAAAGTGCTCTTCGAGGCGGGCTTTAGAGCAGTTTGTCGCACCGGAGCGGGTCGTCCAGGGGAAGGGCGCCGCGCTGAATAGGGTGGGGGGATGATCTCCTTCCTGCGCGGGCCCGTCCTGCACGCCGGCGCGGACTCCGTCGTCATCGACGTCTCCGGGGTCGGGTTCGCGGTGCTCGTCCCGACCGACGTCGCGCGCACGGCACGCGTCGGCGAGGACCTCGCGGTGCACACGAGCCTCGTCGTGCGGGAGGACTCCCTGACCCTGTTCGGATTCGCCTCGCGCGACGAGCTCGAGGTCTTCGGCATCCTCCTCGGCATCAGCGGGGTCGGCCCGAAGTCCGCGCTCGGCGTCCTCTCGACGCTCACGATCGACCGGATCTCCGAGGCCGTGCGCGACGAGGACGACAAGCCGTTCCGCAAGGTCTCGGGGATCGGGCCGAAGACGGCGAAGCTCATCGCCCTGCAGCTGCAGGGCCGGCTCGACGGCTTCCAGACGACGCCGTCCGCCGCGGAGGCGCCCGCCGGGGCGGACGCCTCGGTCCTCGAGCAGGTCACGCAGGCCGTGGCCGGACTCGGATGGCCAGAGCGCACGGCCGCGGAGGCGGTGTCGACGGCCGCCGCGCACGCCTCAGAGGCTGACCGAGCCTCCGTGCAGGCGCTCCTGCGGCTGACGCTCGCGGCCCTCGGGCCGGCCAAGGAGCCCACGCGTGGCTGAGGACGGCGTGACCTCGCCCGAGCCCCAGGACGACGCGGAGCTCGCCGTCGAGGGCGCCCTGCGTCCAGGGAGCCTCGACGAGTTCGTCGGGCAGCAGAAGGTCCGCGCGCAGCTGCAGCTCCTCCTCGAGGCCGCCCGCATCCAGGAGCGCTCCGCCGACCACATCCTCCTCGCCGGCCCTCCCGGCCTCGGGAAGACGACGCTCGCGATGATCGTCGCGCACGAGAGCGCGAGGCCCCTGCGGATGTCCTCCGGCCCCGCCATCCAGCACGCCGGCGACCTCGCAGCGCTGCTGTCGAGCCTCACGCCGGGGGAGGTGCTGTTCATCGACGAGATCCATCGGATGGCGCGCTCCGCCGAGGAGATGCTCTACCTCGCGATGGAGGACTTCCGGATCGACATCATGGTCGGAAAGGGCGCGGGGGCGACGAGCATCCCCCTCGAGCTCGCGCCGTTCACCCTGGTGGGGGCGACGACCCGCTCTGGCCTGCTGCCGAACCCCCTGCGCGACCGGTTCGGCTTCACGGCGCACCTCGAGTACTACGAGCCCGAGGAGCTCGAGCGCGTGATCGGCCGCTCGGCCGGCGTGCTCGACGTCGACCTCGGGGAAGAGGAGCGGGTCGAGATCGCGACCCGCTCGCGCGGCACGCCGCGCATCGCGAACCGTCTCCTGCGGCGCGTGCGCGACTACGCGCTCGTCCACTCCGGCGGGCAGAACCCCGGTCTGGCCGACGTGCGCGCCGCGCTCGAGTTGTACGACGTGGACGCGATCGGGCTGGACCGTCTCGACCGCGCCGTCCTCGACGCGCTGGTGCGGCGGTTCCGCGGCGGTCCCGTCGGACTTTCCACGCTGGCGGTCGCCGTGGGCGAGGAAGCAGATACGGTGGAGAGCGTGGTCGAGCCGTACCTCGTGCGGATCGGCTTCATGGCACGGACCCCGCGCGGCCGCGTCGCGACCCCCGATGCATACGAGCATCTCGGGGTGGCGCATGCGCAGGAGGCGCTCAAATTCAATGACCTATAATTTCCGGCAGACTTCGCACCGCTCGAATCGGTGCGTCACCTCACTCGCGCCGACGACGGCGTAACCCTCCCGAAAGGCGCTTTCCTCATGGCTCTGGACCCGATGTCCCTCATGCTTCTCGTCCTGCTCGGCGCGATGCTCATCTTCATGGTGGTCAACAGCCGGCGGCAGGCGAAGAAGCGAAAGGAAGCCGAGGCCGAGCGCCAGACGAAGATGGTCGCCGGCGCCCGCGTGATGTCGCGTGCCGGGCTGTTCGGCACGATCGTCGAGTTCGACGCGGACGACCTGACGCAGCCGGCCCGCGTGGAGATCGCCGACGGCGTCATCGTCGACCTGCACGCGCAGTCGATCGATCTGGTCCCCGAGCCGGCCGTCGAGGCCGCGGCCGACGAGGACGACGAGATCGACGAGGATGAGGACTCCGACGGGTCCGTCGAGGTCGACTCCACGGAGGGCACCTACACGCTCAACGGCGAGGGCGTCGAGAAGCTCCCCGGCGACGACGACACGAACGCCAAGTAACCGCCCCTCACACACGAAGGCCTCCTGTGGCACCGAAGACCCCCGTGCGCCGTGCCTGGCGCGCCCTGCTCGGACTCCTCGCCCTCACCGCGGTGCTCGCCGGCGCGAACGCGCTCGGCGTGTGGGGCTTCCAACAGTCCTCCTGGGTGCCCGAGCTGGCGCTGGACCTGCAGGGCGGCACCCAGATCATCCTCGAGGCGCAGACGGACGGCGCCGATCCGTCCGCCGAGCAGCTGCAGCAGGCGGTGGAGATCATCCGCCAGCGCGTGGACGCGTCGGGCGTCGCCGAGGCGCAGATCACGACGCAGGGCGGGCGCAACGTCGTCGTCGAGATGCCGGGCGAGATCGACGACGAGACCCGTGAGCGGATCGAGGCGAGCGCGCAGCTCCAGCTGCGCTCCGTGATCCAGGCCAGCGAGGGCGCCACGTCGTTCGTCGGCGAGGACGGGGAGTCCACGCCGTATCCCGCGCCGGACACCGACCTGCCGAAGACGCCGACGGCGGAGCCGACGGCGGCGAACGATCCCAACTGGGTCTCGGACTACCTGTGGTCGCGCTACCTCGCCTTCGACTGCACGGACCCCGACGTGAACCCCGCAGAGGCGCCGGCCGACGAGCCCGTCATCGCCTGCGATCCGTCCGGGGCGATGAAGTACATCCTCGGCCCCGTCGAGATGACGGGAGACGCGATCTCCGACGCGTCGTCCGGCGTGAACCAGACGAACGGGCAGTGGGAGGTCCTGCTGCGCTTCGACAGCGCCGGGACCAAGACGTTCGGCGACATCAGCAAGCGCCTGTACGGCGCGGAGCAGCCGCAGAACATGTTCTCGTTCGTCCTCGACGGAACCGTGATCTCGGCCCCCGAGATGAACGCCGTGATCACGGACGGCCGCCCGAGCATCTCCGGCTCCTTCGACGAGGACAGCGCGAAGACGCTCGCCGACCAGCTCAAGTTCGGCGCGCTGCCCCTGAGCTTCGAGGTCGTCTCGAGCGACACGATCTCGGCGACGCTCGGCGAGCAGCAGCTGCAGATCGGCCTCATCGCGGGCCTCATCGGCCTCGCGCTCGTCGCCGTGTACGCGCTGTTCCAGTACCGCGTGCTCGGCACGGTGATCATCGCGTCGCTCATCGTCATGGGCGTGCTCACGTTCCTCATGCTGTGCGTGCTGTCGTGGCGCCTCGACTACCGGCTCTCGCTCGCCGGCGTGGCCGGCCTGATCGTGACGATCGGGTTCACCGCGGACTCGTTCATCGTCTACTTTGAGCGAATACGCGACGAGATGCGCGACGGCAAGTCGATCACGGCCGCGGTCGAGGACGGCTGGGATCGCGCCAAGCGCACGATCTACATCTCGAAGTCGATCAACGTCCTCGCGGCGATCGTGCTGTACATCCTCGCCGACGCCACGGTGAAGGGCTTCGCGTTCACGCTGGGCATCACGACGGCGCTCGACGTGCTGATCTTCATCATCTTCACGCATCCGGTGATGCAGCTGCTGGCGCGCACGCGGTTCTTCGGGGGAGGGCACAGGCTCTCCGGCCTCGATCCCGAGGCGCTGGGGGCGGTGTACCGCGGCAGAGCCCAGTTCCGCACGCCCGTCGCGGCCGGTGCCAAGGCGAATCGCGCACGCGGGGAGGCGGCACGTCGCCAGACCATCGCCGAACGCAAGCAGGCGGAGGCCGCGGCCGCGGCAGGGAAGCCGGATGGTCGGGACGCATCCGACGCGGACAGGAAGGGCGACGCCTGATGCGCTCGATGAATGAGCTCGGCAACGACCTCTACACCGGCAAGACCTCGTTCCCGTTCGTCCAGAAGCGGCGTCTGTGGTTCATCCTCGCGATCGTGCTCGTCGCGATCTCGGCGCTCGTGCCGTTCGTGCGCGGGGTCGAGTGGTCGATCGAGTTCACGGGTGGGTCGCAGTTCACGATCTCGCACCCCGAGACGATGGACCAGCTCATCGCCTCGGACGTCGTCGCCGACACGATTCCCGGGTCGACCGCCTCGGTGACCGCGGTCGGAGGCGAGAACCTCCGGGTGCAGACGACGCAGCTCGACAACGCGCAGACCCAGAGCCTGACGACCGCCCTCGCTGACGCGTACGGCGTCGAGGCGAGTGAGATCACGTCGTCCTACATCGGCCCGTCGTGGGGCGCCGATGTGACCAAGCAGTCGCTGTGGGGCCTCGGGATCTTCCTGGCGCTGACCTTCCTCATCCTCGCGCTGTACTTCCGGACGTGGAAGATGTCGGTCGCGGCGATCGTCGGTCTGGTCGACGTGCTCGTCATCACGATCGGCGTGTACGCCCTCGCCGGGTTCGAGATCTCGCCGGCGGCGGTGATCGGCTTCCTCACGATCCTGGCGTACTCCCTCTATGACACGACCGTCGTCTTCGACAAGGTCAGAGAGAACACGAGGGACGACGGCGAGGTCTCCGATCGCACCTTCGGCGAGTCGGTGAACCTCGGTGTGAACCAGACGCTCGTGCGCTCGATCAACACGTCCGTCGTCGCCGCCCTCCCCGTCGCCGCGATCCTGTTCATCGGCGCGCTGTGGCTCGGGGCGGACACCCTGAGCGACATCTCGCTGTCGATCTTCGTCGGCATCCTCGTGGCGACGTACTCGACCCTGTTCGTCGCGGCCCCGCTGTACGCCCTGCTGCGCCAGGGGGAGCCGGCGATCAGGCAGCGCGACGCGCGGGTCCTGGCGGCCCGCGAGCGCTCGGCCCGCACCGCCGCCTGACCGGCCGCGGTGGCGCCTCTGCGTGGGCCGGACGCCCAGACGCGCGGGCGTAGGATGAGCGCAACCGCGACAGGGGGAGGCTGGGATTGACCGACACCGCATCCACGTCGAGCCTGCGCCGCCTCGTGCCGCGCATCTTCTCTCGCGCGCCGCGTCACGCCGACGTCGCGAAGCTCGTCGCCGCGGTGCGGCAGAACCACCCGAAGGGCGACTTCTCGATCATCGAGAAGGCCTACACGGTCGCTGAGGAGAAGCACAGGGGCCAGAAGCGACAGAGCGGCGAGCCCTACATCACCCACCCGCTCGCCGTGTCGCAGATCCTCGCGGAGCTCGGCCTCGGTCCGCGCGCGATCGCCGCGTCGCTCCTGCACGACACCGTCGAGGACACCGGATACCCCCTCGAGGAGCTGCGGGGGACGTTCGGGGACGAGGTCGCCCTGCTCGTCGACGGCGTCACGAAGCTCGACAAGGTCAAGTACGGCGACAGCGCGCAGGCCGAGACGGTGCGGAAGATGATCGTCGCGATGTCGAAGGACATCCGCGTCCTCGTGATCAAGCTCGCCGACCGCCTGCACAACGCCAGGACGTGGGGATTCGTCCCGCCGGAGAAGGCGAAGAAGAAGGCGACCGAGACGCTCGAGATCTATGCGCCCCTCGCGCACCGCCTGGGGATCCAGGCGATCAAGTCCGAGCTCGAGGACCTCTCGTTCGCGGTGCTGTACCCGAAGATCTACAACGAGATCGACGCGCTCGTGAAGCAGCGCACCCCGCAGCGCGAGGAGTACGTCACGCGCGTCATCGACGACGTGTCCCTCGATCTGCACCAGCTCCGCATCCGCGGGAGCGTCTCCGGCCGCCCGAAGCAGCTCTACTCCGTGTACCAGAAGATGGTCGTGCGGGGGCGCGACTTCAACGACATCTACGACCTCATCGGCATCCGCGTCATCGTGCCGACGGTGCGCGATTGCTACGCGATCCTCGGAGCCATCCACGCGCGCTGGACGCCGCTTCCCGGCCGCTTCAAGGACTACATCGCCACCCCGAAGTTCAACCTGTACCGCTCGCTGCACACGACCGTGATCGGCCCTGGCGGGCGCACCGTCGAGATCCAGATCCGCACCGAGGAGATGCACCAACAGGCGGAGTTCGGCGTCGCCGCCCACTGGAAGTACAAGGAGCGGATGAACGCGACCGGCGGCAGGGCCGACGAGCGCGCCTCGAACGAGGACATGGCCTGGCTCGCGCGGATCTCCGACTGGCAGGCCGAGACGAAGGACCCCGGCGAGTTCCTCGATTCCCTGCGCTTCGAGATCGGGGCGAAGGAGGTCTACGTCTTCACGCCGAAGGGGCGCGTGATCGGGCTCCCGGCCGGCGCGACCTCCGTCGACTTCGCCTATGCGGTGCACACCGAGATCGGCCATCGCACGATGGGGGCCAAGGTCAACGGGCGGCTCGTGCCGCTCGAGACCGCCCTGCGTTCCGGCGACGTGGTCGAGGTGTTCACCTCGAAGAACCCCGATGCCGGACCGAGCCAGGACTGGCTGACGTTCGTCAAGAGCACGAGGGCGCGCAACAAGATCCGCGCCTGGTTCACGAAGGAGCGTCGCGAGGAGGCCATCGAGCAGGGCAAGGACGCGCTGCTGCGCGCGATGCGCCGGCACCACCTTCCGCTCCAGCGGCTGAAGGACTCGCTCGGCGAGGCCGCTCAGATGCTCCACTACGACGACGTGTCCGCGCTGTACGCGGCGGTCGGCGAGGGGCATGTGTCGACCCAGTCGGTGCTCGAGAAGGTCGGCTCGCTCATCGAGACGTCGGATCCCGTGACGGGCCCGATCGACCTGCCGCCGACCCCCACCCAGCGCCGTGCGCGGGGGAACGAGTCCGGTGTGCTCGTGCGCGGGGCCGACGACATCCTCGTCAAGCTCGCGAAGTGCTGCACCCCCGTGCCGGGCGACGCGATCGTCGGCTTCGTGACGCGGGGCGCCGGCGTCTCGGTCCACCGTGCCGACTGCACGAACGTGAAGTCGCTGAAGAAGGATCCGGAGCGGCTCATCGACGTGGAGTGGGGGGAGACGGCCAAGAGCGTCTTCCTCGTGCACATCCAGGTCGAGGCTCTGGATCGCGCCGCTCTCATCGCGGACATCACGCGGGTGCTCAGCGAGCATCACGTGAACATCCTCTCCGCGAGCGTGTCGACGACGCGCGAGCGTCTCGCGATCAGCCGGTACGTCTTCGAGATGGGCAACTCCGTGCATCTCGATCGCGTGTTCAATGCGGTCCGCCGGATCGACGGCGTGTACGACGTGTACCGCGTCACCTCCGCCTGACGGGGGTCTCCCCGACGGCGTCGAGCGCGTCGTCGACCGGGTCGCCTCTCGCGACCCTGCGCAGGAGCCCGAGCGCGGCGAGCTTGTTCGGCGTGACGCGCCTTTCGAGCCAGGTGATGCTCGCGACGACGACCTCGGGGTCGGCGGCCAGCGCGCGGAACGCGCGGCGCATCTCGCCGACGGGCCCGCGCGCGGTGAGGCGCTGTCGCGGGGCGCTCCTGGCGGCGGCGCGCAGAGCGAGCGCCGTATCGGCGAGCGTGCACGCCGGTGCGGCGACGAGCACGCCGCCGAGCCGGAGCGCGTCGGCGGGGTTGAGCGGGAGGTCGCGCACCCTGACGCCGACCTGCGCATGGCGGCGCCTGGCGGGGTCGATGCTCTGGGCGACGTGCGGCTCCGGCTCGGCGTCGGTCGCGAGGTGCACCCACGCGGCGCTCATCCCGACGGCGGCGAGGTCGGGCGCGAGGAGTTCGTGCAGGGTCGCGGCCCGCAGGGGAGCGGTGTCCGCGGCGTCGGCCGGCAGGTACCCGGAGCCCAGCTCGAACAGATCGCCGTCGAGGCGCGCGGCGTTCCGCTCCGGCCCCGTGAGGCGATGGAGCGGGGGGACGGCGGCCGGCATGGGACCAGCCTGACCCGAGCGCGGGTGCACCGGAAGCCCTGTGGACAGCGAAGCGGCCCCCGCCGGGGCGGGGGCCGCTTGTGAGGGAGAGCGCGCGGCGTCAGCCGATGGCGCGGAGCCAGAGACGGCGCGCCTCGAGGGCCTCCCGCGCCTCGTCGATCCGCTTCGCGTCGCCGGAGGCCTCGGCCTCGGCGACCTCCGACTCGAGCTTCGCGATCGCGTCCTGGAGCTGCTCGGACATGCTGTTCGCGCGCGCCTTCGTCTCCGGGTCGTTCTGCTTCCAGTCGACGTCCTCGCGGCGCTTGAGGTCCTGCTCGATCTGGCGCATCCGCCCGTCCAGGGAGCGCTCGACGTCGCGCGGGAAGATCCGTCCCGTCTCCTCCCAGCGCCGCTGGATCCCCGTGAGGAGCTTGCGCGCCTTCACGAGGTCCTTCTCGTCCGCGACGGCCTGCGCCTCGACGAGGAGCTCCTCGCGTGCGGCGATGCGGGGCTGCGACTCCGCCTGCTCGGCCGCGTCCCTGTCGGCGCGTGCGCCGTAGAGGACGTCGCCCGCCGCCTTGAAGCGTGCCCAGAGCGCGTCGTCGGTCTTGCGTCCCGCACGGCCGGCGGCCTTCCAGTCGTCGAGGAGCGAGCGGTAGGAGGGGATCCCCTGCTCGCCCTGGGGGGCGAGCGCCTCCGCGCGCTCGACGATGCGCGACTTGCGGTCGCGTGCGGCCTTGTGCTGCTCGTCGAGTTCGGCGAAGAACGCCCTGCGGTGGCGCTCGAACGTCGCTCGCGCGTCGCGGAAGCGCTTCCAGAGCGACTGGGCGGTCGACTTCGGCAGTCGGGGGCCGGTCTTCTGGTGGTTCTGCCACGCGGCGAACAGGGCGTCGAGCTCGCCGGAGGCCTGCTTCCACTGGACCTGCTGGGGGTCGCGTGCGGCGAGCTGCTCGATCTGCTCGACGATGCCCGTGCGGTGCCCGATCGCCTCGTCCACGGCGTGGCGATGGGCGGCGGCCTCCTCCTCGCTCGCCTCGGCGAGCGCTGACACGAGGTCGTCGAGCCGCCCGGCGAGGCCGGCCAGGTCGCCGACGGCCGCGGCTCCCACGACCTCGTCCTTGAGGGCGGCGGCCTGCTTTCGCAGGTCGGAGGCGCTGGCGCCGCCGCGCGCGTGGCGCTGCTCCAGCGTCACCACGCGCACCTCGAGGTCGTTGAACTTCCGCACGAAGTAGGCGAGCGCCTCGTCCGGGGTGCCGTCGGGGTACTCGCCGACGACGCGCCAGTCGTCGCCCTCGCGCACGGCGACCGTGCCGTCATCCTCGATCCGGCCCCAGGCGCGCGCCTCCTCCGCCGGCGTGGCCGGTGCGGCCGGTGCGGCGGGCGTGGGAGCGGCGGTGGGCCTCGGCCGGGCGATCGCCGCGGGCGAGGGGACCGGCCCCGGCTTCGGAACGGGCGCGGGACGCGGCTGATCCCGGTCGTTCGCGGGGGCGTCGTTGTTCTGGTCGGGGGTGCTCACGAGGGGCTCCTTGGGCGGCGTGCCGCGGAAAGGACGAGGGACGTGCCCAGCCTACGGGATCGCGCGCGACGTGGGGAGGCCGTGCCGGTCCCGCTCGTCACTCCTCGATCGGGAGGGGCGTCTGCGGGGTCTCCGGTGCGTCCGTGGTCGTCGCGGGCTCCGGCTCGACCGCGCCGGGGCCGGCCTCGTAGAACGCGAACTGGGCGCCGACCGCGCCGAGGATGACGACGGCTCCGACGAGGGAGACGACGACGTCGTCCCGGCGACGCCGGCGCCTCTGCCGGTCGTGGAGGTCCCGGCGCGCCTGGTAGAGCCGCTCCCGCTCGCGCTGCGCCCGCTGTGTCTTCGACTTCGCCTGTGCCACGAGACGAGCGTACCGACCCCGAGCGGGAGGCGGCCGTGTCCGTGCCCCCGCGTACGCTGGAGGGGTGACGGGATCCGCGCTCTTCCACGGCCATACGCCGCTCGCCGTGCGGATGCGTCCCGTGTCGCTCGACGAGGTGGCGGGGCAGGCGCACCTGCTCGGCCCCGGGTCCCCGATCGTGGCGCTGGCCGATCCGAACGCCGACAAGCCGGGTACCGTCTCCGTGATCCTGTGGGGCCCGCCCGGCACGGGCAAGACGACGCTCGCGCAGGCCATCGCCCGTTCGTCCGGTCGCCGCTTCGTGGAGCTGTCGGCGATCACCGCCGGCGTGAAGGACGTGCGCGAGGTGATGAAGGAGGCCCTCGACCAGCGCGACCTGTACGGTCAGTCGACGATCCTCTTCCTCGACGAGATCCACCGCTTCACGAAGGCGCAGCAGGACGCGCTGCTGCCCGGTGTCGAGAACGGCTGGGTGATCCTCATCGCGGCGACGACGGAGAACCCGTCGTTCTCGGTGATCTCGCCGCTGCTGTCGCGCTCGCTCCTGCTCACGCTGCAGCCGCTCACCGATGACGATCTCGCCGCGCTCATCGATCGCGCGGTCGCCGACGAGCGAGGGTTCGGCGGCGGCGTCTCCCTCACGCCCGAGGCGCGCACCGGCCTCGTCCAGCTCGCCTCGGGCGACGCACGCCGCGCCCTCACGGCGCTCGAGGCCGCGGCGGGGGTCGCCGCATCGGAGCGAGGCGACGAGAGCGACGCTGCGCCGGAGGTCACGACCGCGCACGTCGAGAAGGCGGTCGATCGAGCCCTCCTGCGCTACGACCGGCAGGGCGACGAGCACTACGACGTCATCAGCGCCTTCATCAAGTCGATCCGCGGGTCCGACCCCGACGCGGCCGTCCACTACCTCGCGCGGATGATCGAGGCGGGGGAGGACCCGCGCTTCATTGCGCGCCGCCTCGTCGTGCACGCCGCCGAGGACATCGGGCTCGCCGATCCGCGCGCCCTGCAGATCGCGGCGGCGGCCGCCGACGCGGTCGCGTTCATCGGGATGCCCGAGGGGCGCATCCCTCTCGCGGAGGCCACGATCTATCTCGCGACGGCACCGAAGTCCCCCGCGACGATCAACGCGATCGACCAGGCGCTCTCCGACGTGCGCGCCGGGAGGATGGGGCCGGTCCCTCTGCACCTGCGCGACGCCCACTACGCGGGGGCCAAACGACTGGGGCACGGACGTGGGTACTTCTACCCACATGACAGCGACATCGGAGTCGTCCCGCAGCAGTATCTGCCGGACGCGCTGAAGGGCCGGCGCTACTACGAACCGCGTCAACTCGGGGGAGAACGGGAGATCTCCGAGCGGCTCGAGAAGCTGCGCCGCATCATCGACGGGGCATAGGGCGCGGGTGACGCGGAGATGAACTTCTCCGGTATGCCGGTATCGACATGCTCGCGCCGACGGCGCGCTGTTACGCTCGTGTGATCCGGCCGCGGACGGCGCGCCCTCCGGGCCGGACGGCAGCGTCGCCTGATGTCCATCCGCACGAAGCGATCGCCTTTGGGGGGTACCGCATGAATATGAGTTTCTCGATGGAGGAGAACACCCTCGTCCACCTCGGTCAGAAGACGCAGACCGAGTCGGAGGACCTGGGAACGCTCGTCCGGCGACTGGCGCAGGCCGCCGAGCCGCTGCAGGGTACGTTCAACGGACGGGCCAAGGGTCAGTTCAACTCGTTCAAGAGCAAGACCGACTCGATCGCCACCGCGCTCAACTCGGCTCTCGCCGGGATCGTCGGCTCCATCGCCGGCCAGGGCAAGGCCTTCGCGGTCGGCGCCGAGGAGGGTGCGGAGACGCACGCGCAGAAGGAAGGCGCCTCCGACTTCAGCAGCGAGGGCCTCCTCGCCCGAATCGCACCGCAGGCCTGAGGGGGATCGACATGCTGGCAAACGATGACAACAAGGCGGATCGGAACGACTACAACGTCGGTTCGTCGCAGTCGGCGCAGTCCAACTTCGAGACGGTAGCCGGGCAGCTGGAGTCCGCTCTCGAGCGTCGCGACACCGACGTGAAGAACGCGATGGCGGAGTACCGCGCCGACGGCGTGTCCGACGAGTACGCGGCGCTCGAGCAGCAGTGGAACCAGGCGGGCGACGCGGTGCGCACGATCATCAACACGATCCGCGCCTCCCTCGCGGAGAACGACGACGTCGCTCTCCGTGCGCTCGCTGCGGCCAAGGCCGCCATCCCCCGCTGACCCGCCGTGGAGATCGTGAATCCGTTCGCCGACGCGCGAACGGACGAGTACACGGTGTTCGAATCCGTCGCTCGCCGGCTCTCCTACTCGGCGCCGCTGCGGAACTTCCTCGGCGCGGCGCATGCTGAGGGACTGCGTCCGGTGCTGGTCACGCGTGAGGACGCTCAGCTGAGCGTCCCGCTGCAGGCGGCCATGCGCGACACCGGGGTGCAGTGGGCGTTCCGCGGCGCAGACGGGGCGCTTCACAACGCGACGTTCGGATACCGTCTGTCCGCCTTTCCTGAGCTGTGGGAGGGGCCGGCGCCCGACGCGCCGACCCACCCCCTGTACGAGCGGATCGCCGCTGACGGCTTCGTCGGGGCGGTGACGTTCGACGTGTTCGCGACGCACTCCGCCGCCGAGGAGACGCGGATCGGGCCGCTCGCCGAGCATCTGCTCGCCGGCTTCGGCGCCCGGCCGGTCGACCGCAGCGGCCGCGAGGAGCCGCTCGTGGAGTGGTGGAACCACGCTGCTCTGACCGAGCGGGTCCGTCGCGAGATGCCGGCGAGCGAGGATCACCACGTCGCCACGCCGGACGGCGCCTGGGCGCGGATCGCTGTGGCGCGGACGGGATCGGGTCTCGTGGAGCGGGTCAACGGCATGGTGCCCGCCGGGGCGTTCCGCGACCCGTCGGCCACGGCAGGGGCAGCGGCCCTCGCGTCGAGCACCGCTCTCCTGCAGACGATGCGCGGGCTCGTGGACCACTTCCATCCGATCGCGGCGATGGTCTCGTACGGCGCGTTCCGTCAGACCGAGGCCGGGCTGGTCCGCCAGGTCGGCCCCGCCGCGCCGAACCAGCCGCTCGCGATGCTGCTCGGACCGCGCGCGGTGCGCGACCTGCGCGTGTCGCCCAAGGCGTTCCGCGACCGACACGACGTGACGACGCTGGGGCCTGGCCGCGTGCCGAGCCTGCTCGTGCGGATGTCCGGTCCCGATCCGCTCTGGAACCAGCTGAGGGCCTTCATGTTCGACCTCGACGCCGAGCGGGAGGCGATCCTGCAGGGCGCCGACCCGGGGGGAGCGCGCTGATGCAGGAGCTGGTGATGCTGAGCGACGTCGTGCCCACGCGCGAGCAGCAGGTCGACGTGGCCGGCGCGGTGATGCCCGGAGGAACGTACGTGGAGCTGCGCGGCGGCGAGCTCGCGATGTTCGTCGACCCGGCGAGGGCGCACGTGCTGGCCGTCTACGAGACGAAGCCGGTCAACGTGCGCGATGCGGCGGCGGCGGCGCTCGTCGACCCGCCGCGGAGCTTCGGTCTGTGGACCGAGATGACGATTCCATTCGACGACGCCGGATACGGCCGCCGGATCGCGGACGCGATCGCCGCGGCCGTGGGCGGCACGATCGTGGGGAGGGCCTGAGATGAGCGAGTGGAAGATCAGCGGCGCCGAGGTCCAGACGGTCCTCGAGGACGTCGAGGAGAAGCGCGAGACGCTCGCGACCGAGAGCATCACCGAGGGGCAGCTGACGGATGCGTTCGAGGGGCTCAGCTGGGGCGGCGCGCTCACGAGCCCCGTGTCGGAGGCCGTGAACACGGTGCTGACGCAGTACAGCGAGACGAACATCCCGAACATCGCCAACCGCATCGGCGCCGGCCAGCTCGGCGTCGCGAACGCGACCATCTCCTACAACAACGGTCAGGAGGAGATGGCGGGGAACTTCCAGACCGAGATGGTCTCCGCCGCCGAGACCGGCGACATGAGCTACTTCGAGAAGCACGGACACAGGGAGTAAGTCATGGCCACCAACGTGATGACTCACGACGGCGGGGGCGGCGGAAGCGCCGGCACGTATTCGAGTGACGGCCTGATCGATCCGTCGCTCTTCCCTGCCAAGAGCTGGGACTTCGACGCCGACGCCATCAACGGCGCCGGCACCGGGTTCGCCAACATGGGCAAGCGGGTGCTGGAGCACACCCAGGACGTCGAGACGGCCTGGGCCGGACTCCAGGCTCCCGGCGTCTATCAGGCGCCGGAGCAGGAGTCGGTCTACACACTCATGGAACCGGCCGTGACGAGCGCGACAGAGGTGCGCGACGGTCTCGACAACGTCAAGACCGCGATCAGCACGTACACGGACACGCTGAGCGGGCTCAAGGACGAGCTCGCCACGCTCGAGGGGGAGGCCAGAGACTTCCGGCTCGAGGCCCTCGCCGGCTACGAGGTCTCGAATCTCGAGGCGAACGGCCCGCTGATGTACATCGGGTACGGGCAGCAGGGCGGCTACGTCCCGACGGACCCGGACGACCCGATGAACCCGGCGGGGACGACGCACATCTCCTGGAAGGAGCACGAGCCCGCCGTCGAGCGCAACGAGGAGCTCCTCGGGCAGGCGGCGAATCTCTTCGAGCGCGTCTCGCGGGCCGCGGCGACGTGCGCGGACGCGATCAACCGCGAGCTCGACGTGTGCGTCGCGCCCACCGAGGTGATCACCGCCGAGGCGATGCTGGACCCGACCAACCCGATGCCGTGGGGCGCGCCCGTCGAGGAGGACCGGAACGCATCGGAGTCCGTCGCGCACGGCATCTGGAACTTCGGGAGCAACACGGTCTCCGGCCTCGCATCGCTGATCGGGCGCGATCCGTCGACCGGGGACTGGTCGTTGGGGAACGCAGGGCAGGCGTGGTGGGGCGTCGGCGACTTCGCCGTCTCGACGGTGGTCGCGACCTCGACGCCGTCGCTGCTCACGTTCCTGCCCGGTGTGGATCAGAACAACCCGGTGACGCAGTGGGTGCGCGACCGCCAGAACGTCGCCGCCACCTCGTGGGGAAGCCTCATCGGCTGGGACCACCAGGCGCACCTCGCCGGCGAGGACGGCTGGCACAACTACACCGAGGGCGATGCGATCGCCACGGGCACGGAGTCGTTCCTCAACGTCGGGACGTTCTTCATCCCCGGCGCCGGCCAGGTGGGCGGCGCGGTGAAGACCGGGTCCATGGCCGGGAGGATCCTGTCGCTGACGGGGCACGCGGCCGACCTCGCGATCCCCGGAGGATCGTGGGCCGTCAAGGGCGGCGTCAAGGTCGCCGAGCTCGGCTTCGGCAAGATCGACCGCGTGCACGGCCTCTTCGAGGCGGCGAACCATCTGCCCGACGTGACGCCGCCGCCTCGGGCCCCCAACCCCGGTGCGGGCGTGGCGAACGCGGCGGCGGATGCCGGCGTGCCGGGCGTCGGAGGGAAGCCGACGGTGCCCGAGCCCACGACGGGCACTCCCGGTGCCGGCACCGGTGGGACGACGACGGTCCCGGACGTCACGCCGACGACGCACCCCGGCACGGGCACGGGCACGGGCACGGGCTCCGGCTCCGGCACGGGGACGGGTTCCGGTACCGGCAGCGGGACGGGCTCGTCGACAGGCGGCTCTTCGACGGGTGGATCGTCCGGCTCGGGCGGAACGCACGGCGGCGACGGCTCGCCGCGACCCGGAGCGACCGACGGTCCGTCGCAGCGTCCGGGCTCCGGAGCGTCGGACGGCGGGTCGACGGGATCCCCGTCCGAGCGTCCGTCGTCCGGCGAGGGGACTCCGTCGGAGCGTCCGTCGTCTGGCGAGGGCTCGCCGTCTGAGAAGCCGGCGACCGATGGCTCCCCGTCCGAGCGTCCCTCGTCTGGCGAAGGTCCCCCGTCCGAGAAGCCGGCGTCCGACGGATCCCCGTCGGAGCGTCCGTCCTCTGGCGAGGGCTCGCCCTCCGAGAAGCCGTCCTCCGGTGAGGGCTCTCCGTCGGAGCGTCCGTCCTCTGGCGACGGCTCGCCCTCCGAGAAGCCGGCGTCCGATGGCGCGCCGGAGAACCCCTCGGCGAAGCCCGATCCGGCGCCCGAGTCGCCGAGTTCTTCGCCGAAGACGCCGGACGAGCCGAGTCAGAGCCCGGGCGGCGCCGACGACGCGCCGCCGGCGACGAGTCCGGAGCGCCCGGCGACGCCGGACGCCGGGGACTCCAACCCCTCCCCGTCCGGTCACGACGCGGCGCCGGAGCCGGCCCCCGCGCACGAGCCGCAGACGAGCCACGACCCGACGCCCGACGCCGAGGCGGCCCCCGAGCCGGGCGCCGGCGGGCGCGAGGGCGGCGACTCCACGGGCGTCGACGGCGGCGCACCCGAGGGCTCGTACCGCGACGCGAACGGCGCGCTGCACGGCGAGGACGGGCGCTTCATCAGCGATCCCGACGCGCCGGCAGGTGACGGGCGTCCCACGAACCTCGCGGAGAAGGGTGAGAGCCACTCGCCGGACTTCGACGCTGACGCGCAGGCGAAGCACGACGCGAATGCGGCGGATCGCGCGGAGCACGAAGCCGCGACTCATGCAGCCAGGGAGGGCCTGACCGAGCTGGTCGAGTCGACGAACGCGAGCGACCTGCTCCGTGACCTGGGTGAGAACCCGAACGCGCTCTACGGCTCGCGCACGGGGGCACACGAAGCCATCGATCTCCTCGAGGACTCGGGTCAGATCACGAGGGCGGAGGCGGATGCTCTGGCGGACGCCGTCGATTCGTGGCACGACAACAGGGCAAAGCTGATCGATGCGTCGGAGGGCATGGGCGACCAGGCGGCGCAGCTCGTCTCCGACGGCCGCGGTCAGACCCCGCTCATCACCGACGCGAGCCCTGGATCAGGCAAGCTGGATCACGTCAGCATCAGCGGTGACCCGAAGCCCACGCTCCACGTGTACGAGGCCAAGGGAGGCAACTCCTCGCTCGGCTCGCGCATCATCGACGGCGAGCGGGTCCAGCAGGGCACGACGCCATATCTCGACGAGCTGCTCTCGATCGACGGACGGGTCGCCGACGAGCTGGCGAACTACGTCGAGCGCACGGACGCCGACCCCGCCATCGTCGAGGCGATCCGCAGCGGCGAGCTCGACATCACCTATGAGCTGGTGCAGGCGAAGCCCGGCGGCGGCGTGACGGTCACGGAGTTCGTGATCGATTCCAGCAAGATCGACATTCCGACGGTCGACTAGGCGCGGGATAGGGTGAGAGACATGGCATGGAAGGCGATGGCACCGGCCGACGTGTGCGACGTGATGGACTTCTGGGCCGGACGGACCTGGCCCATGACGCGCGAGGAGGTGCACGGCCTCGCGGTCGAGAGTCTCGGGTGGACGACCGAGCAGGAAGACGGCAAGGAGTTCCTCGTGAACTCGGTCTCCGCGCTCTCCATCCCCGGAGTCTCGACGATCGGAGCCGGCGACCACCTGTCGTACCTGCGGTTCCGCGTGACCGACGCGATCCGCGACCGCAGCTCAGAATCGGCAGACTTCCTCGGCGACGCGTTCGCGCGGATCGTCCGGGAGGGCACGTCACGCTGGGGCAAGCCCACGCTGAAGAATGACGGCGGCAAGCAGTACGCGGGCTGGGACGTCGCGGGCGGGGCCCGCGTCGAGCTCTCCCAGGGCCCGATGTCGGCGAGCGCGGAGTTCGTGACGCCGCAGACCGTGGAGCGTGACAAGGTTCTGGGGGAGCGATGAGCGCGGGCTGGGACGACTTCGCCGCCCGGCTCGGGGCGGCGTTGCGCGAGGTCGGAGAGCGCGTGCGCGTGATCGTCGCATCTGACGCGTCGCCGAGTCACTTCGTGCAGTTCGCCGGCTTCGCTGACAAGCTCGTCGTCGAGACGCCTCCGGCGCGTCTCGCCCCCGAGACCGACGAGTCGGTGCTCGCCGCGGCCGGGTGGGCTGCGCCCGCCGCCGCGCAGGAGAACTGGTCGATCGAGACCCCGCTGCCCGCGCTGACCGACGAGTACGCCGCGGTCGCCGAGCGCTGCGTCGTGGCCCTGCGCGACGCGCTGCGCGTGGCGGGGCCCGATGCGCTCGTGTACACGGCATGGCGCGACGCGGAGCGGATGCCGGAGGGCGTGACGCTGTCCGACGAGCAGGTCGATGCCCTCGACCAGGGGGAGAACCCGCTCGAGGTCCCCGAGCTCGGCCTTCCCGCCGAGCGGGCGGCGTGACGCGGGTCGTCCCACGCGGAGCGCCTCTCCCGCTGCGCGCACTGTCCGTCGTGGTCGACGCGGTGTTCGTCGCCGTCTGCGGCGGGGTCGGACTGCTGATCGTGCCTCCGGCACCGTGGATCGGCGGCGTCGCCCTGGCGCTCGTCGGGCTCGCCGTCCTCGTCCTCTGGCGACAGGCCTGGGGGAGCAGCATCGGACACGAGATCGTGCGGCTGCGCACCGTGTGG
>JBQDDT010000015.1:0-22488 GCA_052092505.1 Microbacterium sp.
CTCCGCCGCCTCGACGGCCGGCATGACGATCATGAACAGCAGGATTCCCACGCCGTACAGCCACCACACCTCGCGCAGCGCGAACACCGCGCCGAGCGCGCCGACGGCGCCCGCCAGGATGAGCATCGTGCGGATCGGGTTGCGCCCGAGCCCGAAGCGCGCGACGAGCGCCCCGCCGATGAGGAACCCGGTCGACGCGATCGCCAGCGCGATCCCCCACACCTCGGCGCCGCCGAAGACCTCGAGGCCGTACGGGTCCATCAGCGCGATGTAGACGCCGCCGACGAGATTGTTCAGCGTCGTGAACAGCACGAGCGCCAGCAGGCCGGGCGCCGCGCGCACGGCCCGCCAGCCGCCGCGGATGTCGACCCAACGTGTGCCCTCGCCCGTGCGGACGACGGCCGGCTCGGGGATCCGGAGCGTCAGGAGGTGCGCCAGCGACGCGCCGACGAGCACCACCGCGATCAGGATGGTGGCGCCCATGCCGAGGAGCCCGACCGCGAGGCCGCTGAACGCGCTCGTGACGATGAACGCGAGCCCCTGCACCGTGCCGACGAGGCCGTTCGCGTTGGCGCGGCGCGGCCCTGGCACGAGCAGGGTGACGGTCGTCGACAGGGCGATGTTGCGCAGCTGCTCGACGACCGCTCCCGTGAGCATCACGACCGCGAAGAGCCAGAACCAGGGCGCCCCCAGGTCGAGCAGGGTCGCCTCCGGCAGGGTGAGGAACATCGCGCCGGAGACGCAGAACATCACGAAGGTGCCGAGCGTCGCCCAGATCATCACGCCGTGCTTGCGGAAGCGATCGACCAGCGTGCCGAAGAGCATGCTGAACAGCGCCACGAGCAGCATGTAGGCGCCGCCGATCACGCCCGTCGCCATCACCGATCGCGTCTCGAGGTACACCCAGAAGGTGAGGGCGAACCAGAGGAAGCTCGTCGTGACGTTGGCGAACGCCGTGTTGACGAGCACGTGCAGGAAGGTCCGCATGCCGCCAGGGGGCGGCTCCGGCGCATCGGCCGGGTCGATGCCGACTCCCTGATCGGTGCCCTCGACCGACTCCGCGCCCTCGACCGGAGGAACGCGCGTCGCGTCGGGCTGGTCCTGCGCGGGATCGCTCATGGGGACAGAGTAGGGCGCGCCCCGGACATGCGACAGAGCGGGACGTCACCCTCTCGCGAGAGGCACGCGAACCCACGAGTTGGCCCCGAGTTTCGATGCATCTCGCGAGTTTCGGTGCATCTCGCGGGTGAGGGGGGTCAGACGGCGTAGTCGACGACCGCGCGCTCGCCCCGGAAGGTGCCGATGAACTCGGCGGCCGCGACGTGGTCGGGGTGCGTCGCGTAGACCTTCACGGCCTCGAGATCGTCCATCTCGGCCACCACGGCGAAGTCGTAGTTGGTGCCGCCGAGCTCGTCGGCGTGGACCGCGATCGAGCGCAGTCCCGGCACGACGCCCACGAGCGGCGCCAGCCGCACCGCGGCCTCGGCGATCAGCGCGTCCTTGTCGGCCTGGCGCTCTTCGACGACGGTGAACATCGCGACGTGACGGATCATGGGACTCTCCTCGGATCGGCGGAGCGGGCCTGGTCGGCCGCGCGGTCGTCTGCGTCGGAACCGCCAGCGGCCGCGGCGAGCGCGTCGCGCAGCCGCCCGGGCGAGACGCGCCAGTGCGCGTGGAGATCCCCGTCGATCAGGACGACGGGGATCCTCTCCCACCAGGTCTCGTGCAGACCGGCGTCGTCGAGGATCGACCGCTCGGTGACCTCGATGCGCGCCGAGACGTCCTCCGGCAGCTCGGCGATGGTCTGATCGACGACCTCGCGCGCGACGTCGCAGAGGTGGCAGTCCGGTTTGGCGATGAGCGTGAGCGCGGTCACCGCTCCACCTCGTAGCCGGCGGCGATCCACGCATCGGTGCCACCGGAGACGTTCGTCGCCTCGTAGCCGTGCGGCTCGAGCGCCTGCGCGACCTGGGCGGAGCGGCCGCCGAGGTGGCAGATCACGTCGAACTCCGCCGGCAGCTCGCCCATCCGCTGCGCCAGCTGCGACATCGGGATGTTGATCGCTCCCGGCACGCGTCCCGCGGCGAACTCGTCCTCCTCGCGGACGTCGATGAGGGGCGTGCCCTCGCGTGCGGCGAGCTGGTCGACCGTGATCTCCTGCATGCCTCCATTGTGGCCCACGCCGATGCCCGCCCGCCGCACGCGGCCCGCCTCTCCCAGTCCGCGCTCAGATCGGCAGCGGATCGAAGGCCGTCTCCTTGATGCGCAGCGCCGTCACGCCCGCCGCGAGGGAGGTGACGATGAGGTAGATCGCCGGCACCCAGATGCTGCCCGTGAGCGTGATCAGCCAGGAGATGAGCGCCGGGGCCGCGCCGCCGAAGATCGCCGTGCCGATGTTGTACCCGAACCCGTACGCCGCGGTCCGGAAGCGCGTGGGGAACAGCTCCGTCATCGCAGCCTGGATGACGCCGAACGTGCCGCTGAAGATCAGCGCCATGATGACCGTGCCGGTGAGCGCGGCCGCCATGCTCCCGTGCGTGAGGAGCCAGTAGCAGGGGAACCCGGCGATCACCATGAGGAACGACGAGCCGGCGAGGAGCGGACGGCGCCCGAAGCGGTCGGAGAGGCGGCCGGCGAGGATCGACGCCGGCGCCCCGACGAGCAGGGCGGCGCCCGTCACGAGGAGGCCGTCGATCGAGCTGAACCCGAGCGTTCCGGACATGAAGCTCGGCATGTAGATGAACAGCACGAAGTAGCCGGAGCTGTTGAACAGGGGCAGGATGATCGTCAGCAGCATCCCGCGGCGCCCCACCCTGCTGACGAACGCCTCGCGCAGCGGGTTGCGCACGATGAGGTTGCCGGTCTTGACCTTGTCGAACTCCTTGGACTCGCGGGCGCCGACGCGGATCCACAGGGCGATCAGACCCATCGGCAGGGCGACGAGGAACGGGATGCGCCACCCCCAGGCGATCATCCCCTCCGTCCCGAGTGCGGCCGTGAGCCCTGCGGCGAGCAGCGTCCCGCTCATCATGGCGACGAACGTCGCGGCGTTGGCGTAGCTCACGGTCTGCCCGCGCCGGCCCTCCGAGGCCGTCTCGGCGAGGTACGAGTTCGCGTTTCCCGTCTCCGCGCCCATGGAGAAGCCCTGGACGAAGCGGAGCAGCACGAGGATGACGGGCGCCGCGATGCCGATCGTCTCCGTGCTCGGCAGCATCCCGATGAGCCCGGTCGCGACGCTCATCGAGGTGACGAGGAGGATCAGCACCTTCTTGCGCCCGATCCGGTCGCCCCAGTACCCGCCGACCGCGGCGCCGAGCGGCCGGATGAAGAACGGGATGCCGAAGGCCACGAGCGTCAGGAGGAGCCCCATCGCCGGATCGTCCGACGGGAAGAACACCACGGCGAGCGTGCCGGCGAGGAACCCGTAGATCGCGTTGTCGTACAGCTCGACGAAGATCCCGGAGAGCCCGGCGAAGACCGACCTCGTCTCCCTCTTCCTCGGCGGCGCTGCCTGCGCCCCGGCGTGCGTGGTCGTCTCAGCCATGTCGTCTCCTTCGTCTCCGTCGTCGAAGTGGTGGTGGTGGCCCCGGAGGGGCCGGCTCCCGTCAGGGGAGGATGCGGCGCAGGTAGGCGGCGTTCGTCGCCCCCGCGCTCAGTCCGTCGCCGCCGTAGTGCTCCGCGACGAACGCCCCGGTGAACCCGTGGGCGATCGCGTAGCGGACGGCGTCGCGATAGTTCACGATCCCCAGCTCGAGCGAGGTCGGGTGCGTCAGCACCGTGCCCGTGGCCGGATCCTCGAGCCTGGCGTAGTTCTTGACGTGCCAGTAGTTCGATCGGGGCAGCGTGCGCGCCACGATGAGCTCCCACGGCTCGATCGCCCCGTGCCGGCGGATGAGGTTGCCGATGTCGGGATTGAGGCCGGCCGCGTCGCTGCCGACGTCGTCGAGGAAGTCGACCGCACCGTCGGCGGTCCCGAGGTGCGTGTCCTCGTACAGCTCGAGCGAGATCTCGACTCCGACGGACGCGGCATGGGAGGCGAGCTCCGCGTACCGGGCGACGGCGACCGCGCGGCTCTCGCGGTCGAGGATCCGCGTGCCCTGCACGCTCCAGAACCACTGCGCCCTCCGCTGCTCCGGCAGCAGCGCGTCGTGGAGGCCGAGGCAGACGATCGGCACGCCCAGCTCGGCGGCCGCGTCGATCGTGCGGTGCGAGAACGCGAGATTCGCCTCGCCCCGCTCCGGGTGGACGACGCTCTCGCGCACGACGGAGACGCCGGGCACCCGGAGCCCGAGGGTGGCGACCGTCTCGCCGAACTCCCTCAGCCTCGCAGGGGCGAGATCGCCGAGGCGGATCCACGAGCTCGGCACCTCGAGGTCGCGGAAGCCCGCATCGACGACCGGCCGCAGCAGCTCGCGCCACCGCTCGGCGTCGAGGTCGGTGACGGGCCGGCCGTCGGCGTCGACCCCGGGGAACTGCAGCATCGCCGCGGCGATCGGCCACTCCTGCGCCGCGTACGCGGGGCGCAGGTCGCCGGCCACCTGGAGGCTCGGGCGCTCGGGGGCCGCCTGCGGATCAGCCAATGCGGATCCCCCCGTTGATGTTGTACGTGGCTCCGGTGATGTAGCCGGCGTCCCGCCCCAGGAGGAACTCGATGAGCGCGGCGACCTCGTCGGTCGTCCCGATGCGCCCGATCGGCAGCTGCGCGAGGAAGGCGGGCTTGCGCTCGTCCGTGATCCGTCCGCCCATGATGTCGGTGTCGATCGTGGCCGGCGCGACGACGTTGACCGTGACCCCGCTCGGCGCGAGCTCGAGCGCGACGGCCCTGCTGAACGACTCGACGGCTCCCTTCGACGCGGCGTACGACGACTTGCTGTACGTGCCGCCGCCGTTCTGTGCGGCCGTGGAGCTGAGGTTCGCGATGCGGCCGTAGCCGCGCTCGGCCATCCCGCGCGCCACGCGGCGGGTCATGAGGAACGTGCCGGTCGCGTTGATCCGGAGCACCCGCTCCCAGGTCGCGAGGTCCAGCTCGAGGAACGGCACGGGCGAGCTGATGCCCGCGATGTTGGCCAGCGCGGTCGCGGGAGGCAGCGCCTCCTCCAGGGCCGAGACGGCCCGCTCGACCGCGCTCTCGTCCGAGACGTCGACTGCGGCATGCGCCGCGCGGACCCCGTGGGTCTCGGCGAGCTCGTCGGCGAGACCGGCCAGGGCGTCGTCGTCGAGGTCGAGGAGACCGACGTTCCATCCCGCCGCGGCGAGCCGGTGCGCGAGCGCCCTTCCGATGCCGCGCTCGGAGGCGGCCCCCGTGATGAAGGCGGTGTCGCCCGTCATGCCGTGACCCCCTCGCGGGCCGCCGGTATCAGCGCGGCGACGGCGGTGGCGATGCTCTCGATCGCCTCGGAGATGATCGCGTCGTCTGTCGCGAAGGAGATCCGGAAGTACGGCGAGAGCCCGTACGCCGATCCCTGCACGACGGCGACCTTGGCGACGTCGAGGAGGTGCATCGTCACGTCCTGGTCGTCCCGGAGGACCTCGCCGTCCGGGGTCGTCGCCCCGATGAGCCCTGAGCAGTCGACGAAGACGTAGAACGCCCCGTCCGGCTCGATCGGGGTGAGCCCGGGAACCGCCGCGAGGCCGGCCAGCGCGAGGTCGCGACGGCGCCGATAGACCGCCACGGACTCGGCGACGAAGCTCTGGTCGCCGGAGAGCGCGGCCGCCGCGGCTGCCTGGCTGACCGACGCGGGGCACGAGGAGATCTGCGAGACGAGCGTGTTGATCGCGGTCGCGAGCGAGGACGGGCCGACCCCGTAGCCGATCCGCCATCCGGTCATCGCGTACGTCTTCGAGACGCCGTTGACGAGGAAGACGCGATCGCGCAGGCGCGGCGCCGCCTCGACGAGCGAGACCGCCTTGGCGTCGGTGTAGAGGATCTCGTCGTAGATCTCGTCGGTGAGCACACCGACGTGCGGGAACTCGTCGAGCACGTCGGCGAGAGCGACGAGCTCGTCCCGTGTGTAGACGGCACCCGTCGGGTTGCTCGGGGTGTTGAGCACGACCCAGCGCGTGCGGTCCGTGATCGCCCCGCGGAGCAGTTCCGGCGTGAGCTTGAAGCCGTCATCCGCCGTCGTGGGGACGACGACCGGCTCCCCCTCGTTGGCGAGGACCATGTCGGGGTACGACACCCAGTAGGGCGCGGGGATGATCACCTCGTCGCCGGCATCGAGAGTCGCCATGAGCGCGAGGAAGAGCACCTGCTTGCCTCCGACGCCGACGACGAGCTCGTCGACGCCGTAGGTGGCGCCCGTGTGCCTGGCGATCCGCTCGAGGATCGCCGTGCGCAGCGCCGGCGTCCCGTTCACCGAGGTGTACTTGGTGTCACCGGCGGCGAGTGCGTCGATCGCCGCCTGCTTCACGTGCTCCGGGGTGTCGAAATCTGGCTCGCCGACGGTGAGGGAGAGGATGCGCTCCCCGGCCTCGCGCAGGGCGCGGACGCGCTCGGCGGCGATGCCGCTCGGGGACTCCTTGATGCGTCGGACGCGTCGTGCGATCGCGGGTTCGGACATGACAGTGCTTCCTCGCTTCCGTGTGGCCGGTTCCCCGGCTGCTTCGTCGCCGTCGCGGTGGCTCCCACGCTAGGGAGCCGCCGCGACGGCGTCATCGGCTTCGGCATCCGCGTTCGCTATGACGGCATACGGAACGCCGGAGCCGCCTACTCGAGCTCGCTCAGCGAGTCGATGGCGGCCATCTCGTCGTCGCACAGCGCGAAGCCCCCGATGTCGAGGTTGTCGACCATGCGCTCGCGGTGCGCCGACTTCGGGACGACCGCGACGCCGTGCTGCACGTTCCAGCGGACGATGACCCTCGTCACGGAGACGCCGTGCGCGAGGGCGATGCGACCGAGGACCGGATCGTCGAGACGGGCGCTGCGGAACGGACTGTGGGCGCCGACGACGATGCCGCGGTCGGTCGCCGCCTGCAGGTACCGTCCGCTGAAGTGCACGGGGCTCCACTGCAGCTGCGCCACCTCGGGGAACACCCCCGTCTCCTCCCGCAGCACGTCGAACAGCCCGATCCGGTAGTTGCTCACGCCGATCGCCCGGACGAGCCCGCGTTCGCGGAGGCGGATCATCTCCCCCCACGCCGTCACGCCGGCGCTTCCGCCCGGCGGCCAGTGGATGAGCCACAGGTCGACGTGGTCGACGCCGAGCCGCTCGAGGCTCCCCTCCAGGACCTCCTGCTCGTGGCCGACGGAGTCGGCGGGGAGCTTCGTCGTCAGGAAGACGTCCTCCCGGGGGACGCTCGTGCGCCGGAGGGCCTCGCCGACGGCGTCCTCGTTGCGGTACCTGGCCGCCGTGTCGACGCTGCGGTAGCCCGCATCGAGCGCCTCGAGGATCGCGGACGTGGCCTCCTCGCCCCGCAGCGGATGGGTGCCGAACCCCACGAGGGGCATCTCCGCCCCTCCCCACAGGGTCGTCCTCGGCGTGGATGCGGGATCGACGGGTGTCATCATGATGCCTCCCTGTCAGCAGAGCTCGATGAGCCGCAGCGGAACGATGTTCAGAACCTCGGCGCCTGACGCGGTGACGAGGACGGTGGTCTGGTAGGCGACCGGCGGCTCCCCGTCGTCGCCGGCGAGCGACGCGCGGACGGACACGGCCGTCGACGGCGCGATCTCGTCCCGCGATCCGGCGACGAGGAGCGGACGGGCGATCCCCGTCCCGATCCCGTAGCCGACGGTCTGGGACGCCGCCTCCTCCGACGCGCGGCGCGCGACCGAGGCGAAAGCGGCGTGCACGTCGCCGGCGGACGCGCCGGGCCGGATCGCGTCGATCGCCGCCTGGACCGCGTCGGAGAGGAGCTCGGCGCGCGAGCGCAGCTCGGCCGACGGCGGGGACAGCACCGCCGTCGTGCCAGCGGCTCCCGCGTATCCCTCGCTGAGCGGGTAGAGCGCGAAGGGCAGCGGCGCGGCCCGCTCGAGCACGCCGGTCTCCGGGCGGCGCCCGAGGAGCGCCAGGATGTCGGAGCGGGGGTAGTGGACGTCCGCCGTGAGGCCGGCGTCGTCCTCGTGCGGGCTCCAGAACCCGCCGCCTCCCGCCGACCGCAGCGAGCGGTCGACGTTGCGGACGAGCTCGAGCACCCGCAGGTCCGGGGTCAGGCGGTCGACGACGGCCGTGTAGCCGATGTCGGCGAGGTTCGCGGCCGCCCGCAGGCGCCGGAGCTCGTCGTCGTCCCTGGTCGCCCACGCGGCATCGAGCACGGCGTCGCCCGCCTCCCACGACACGTCGGGCGCGGTCTGGGCGACGGCCGCGAGGCGGGCGGGGTCCCTTCCGGTCTCGACGAGGCCGCGCCGGGCGCCCGAGAGGCTCTCCCCGAGCCTGGCCGCGCGCTCGACCGCTGCGTCGGGCCCCGGCGCCCACGTCGCGATCCGGACGTCGTCCGGAGCATCGGAGGGCGCATCGGGCGCGGACACGACGAGCGCGATGTCCCCGTCAGGCGCGAGCACCGCCGAGGCGGCGGCGCCGTACCCGCGGACGTCCACGTCGGCGAGGTACGCGATCGCCGCGGGCGACGTCGCGACCAGGACATCGGCCTCGCTCCGAGCGAGCGACGCGGCGACCCGCGCCCTGCGCGAGGCGGCGCTCATGCGGCACCGCCCTCCCCCTCGACGACGAGCCCCTTCGCCGCCAGCTTCTCCGTGAGGCCGTGCAGCTCGATGACGCTGCCCTCCTGCGCGCGGTGGCGCTTCCTCATCGCGTCCTCGTTCTCCTCCCGCTGCCGGCACAGCTCGATCACCTCGGCGATCTCGTCCCTGCGGACCACGACGACGCCGTCGGCGTCGCCCTTGACGACGTCGCCGGGCTCGACGAGCTGGCCGCCGACGACGAGCGGATGGTTGACCGCGCCGAGCGTCTCCTTCACGGTGCCCTCGATGCACACCGACCCGGAGAAGACGGGGAAGCCGATCTGCTTCAGGTCGGCGCTGTCGCGCACGCCGGAGTCGGTCACGAACGCGGCGAGGCCCTTCGACTGCGCCGCGGTGGCGAGGACGTCGCCGAAGGAGCCGGCCTGCTCGACCTCGCCGGCCGCGACGAGGACGACGTCGCCCGGCTGAGCGTAGGAGATGCCCACCTGCGCCATGAGGTTGTCGCGCGGCGCGGCCTGGACCGTGGTCGCCGGGCCGCAGAACTCCATCGCGGGGTCGACGGGCTTGATCCGGTGCGAGAGGGCGCCGCGGCGGCCCTGGGCCTCGTGGATCGTCGCGGACGAATACTGGCCGAGCCCCTCGACGAGGTCGGCGGACGGACGGTCGACGGTGGTGCGGACGTGGATCATGGTGATCTGGTCTCCTTCGTTCTCATGGGGTGGTCGTTGCGGCGCCGAGGGGGACCGAGCCGATCCCGAGGTCCTCGACGCCGTTCTCCGCGAGCGCGTTCCAGCAGCGCTCGCGGAAGCGGCGGACGGCGAGGTGCCGATCGAGCGAGGTCGCCTCCGCGTCGTCCAGGTCGACGAGGCGGAAGCGGACCGCGTCGCCCGGCCTGGCCTGCGCCATGCGATCGAGCGCGGTGCCGGTGAGCACGGCCAGCACGGGGTAGCCCGCCGTCACCCCGCGCCCGCGGTGCAGGAGCAGGAGCTCGCGATCGGAGGGGACCTCCACGGCCCCGACGGGGACGCCGCGCGAGAGCACCTCCGCCGTCGACGACCGCTGCGGCGGGCGCCCCGACAGTCGCAGTCCGACGTGGTTGCTGCGGGGGCCGACGACGAACGGCTCGGCGAAGAGCCGGTCGACGGTGCCGGCGAACTCCGCCTCGTCCGGGCCGTCCGTCACATCGATCACGGCCTCCGGCCCCGCGGCCGTCGACGGAGGGAAGAAGCGGAAGAGCGCACCGCCGAGGTGCGGGTTGCGCAGCGGCTCCGTCGGCGTGCGCTCGCGCAGGACGGCGCCGGGGGCGAGCCGCAGGCCGAAGCCGATCATCGAGTCCGGCGCGCAGCTGCCGAAGAGGACGGGCGCCTCGATCCCGCCGCGGATCGCGAGGTAGGCGCGGATCCCCTCCTGCCCCGGCTCCACGCGGACCCGCCGGCCCTGCCCGACGCTCACGGGCGTCGACGCGGGGGCCACCGCGCCGTCGACGGAGAGGACCGCGCCCGGCCCCATCACGGCGACGAGGAGGGGCACGTCGGCGACGAGCTCGACGGCGCTGGCCGTGGCCTCGATGAGGGGAGCCGCCTCGGCGTTGCCGACGAGGATGTTCGCGACCCGCGCGGAGAGCTGGTCGAGCGCGCCGTTCACAGAGAGTCCGACGGGAGGCCCGTCGAAGCGCCCCAGGTCCGTCACGGCGGCGAAGCGGGCCTCCAGGATCTCGATCATTCCGCGAGCTCCGCCATCCGCACCCCGGCGTAGTCGTCCCACTCCGCCTCGTCGATCGCGCGGAAGCGCACCGTGTCGCCTGGGCGGTAGGGCACGAGGCGCGCGGAGGTGCGGTCCATGAGCTCGACGGGGCTCACGCCGATGAGGCGCCATCCGCTCGGCGCGCGGACCGGTCCGACCACGCCCTGGCGGCCCGCCACCGACACGGCGTTCGCCGGCACCTCGATGCGCGGATCGGGGAGCCGCGGGATCGGGCGGGAGAACCGCGGCCCGTCGATCATGCACGAGGCCGCAGGCCCGCCGAGGCAGCGCACGACGCGGTCCTCGGCGGTGTGCAGCGCGACGACGTCGTCCTCGCCGATCCCGAGGTGCTCGGCGACGAACCCCAGGTCGGGGCCCCGCTCTCCCCCGTAGACGACGGGCAGGACGAAGCGCCGCGCGCCCTCGGCCTCGCCGGGCTCCGCGAGCGTCTCGTCGACGAGCATGCGCACGAGGGGGGCGACCGAGCGCCGGCTCTGCCTGGCGGCGTCGAATTCGACGAGGATCGAGTCGTAGGTGGGGACGGCGCCGTGCACGCCGTCGGCGAGGGCGGGCGTGATCCGGCGCGCGACGCGGTGGGCGGCGTTCCAGAGCTCCTCATCACCGGCGTCGGCGAACACCACGCGCAGCGCGCCCTCGCCGCACGGGAGGATGTCGGAGCGCACGGTCAGGCCGGCAGACCGCGCGCGCGGTGCAGCGGGCGCAGCTCGACCCCGGCGTCCGTCAGCGCGGTGCGCACCCGCCTGGCCACGTCGATGGCGTGCGGGCCGTCGCCGTGGAGGAGCACCGAGTCGACGACGATCGGGATCGTCCCTCCGCCGCGGACGTCGACCTCGCCGTCGGTCACCATGCGCACGGCGCGCGCGACGATCTCGTCCACGTCGTCGAGGACGGCGCCGGGCTCGGAGCGCGGCGTGAGCGTGCCGTCCGGCTCGAAGCTGCGGTCGATCGCCGCCACCATCGCGAGCGGGAGGCCCCGTTCGGTCGCCGCGTCGACGACGGCGCCGGCCTGGGTGACGAGCACGATCGACGGATCGAACGACGCGACGGCGTCGGCGACGGCCTCGGCGTAGTCCTGGCGAACGATCACCAGGTTGCCGAGCCGGCCGTGCGGGCAGAGGTGGGTCACGCTGGCGCCGTGCCTGCGGGCGAACGCCGAGAGCGCGCCGAGCTGGTAGAGCACGTCCGTGCGCACCTCGTCCGCCGTCAGGTCCATCGCGCGCCGCCCGAATCCGACGAGGTCGGGGAAGCTCGGGTGCGCGCCGATGCCGACGCCGCGGCGGACGCACTCGGCGACCGTGCGCTCCATCACCCTCGGATCGCCCGCGTGGAAGCCGCAGGCCACGTTCGCCGAGGTGACGATCTCCAGCAGGGCGTCGTCGTCGCCCATCGTGTACGCGCCGAAGCCCTCGCCGAGATCCGCCAGCAGATCGACCGTCGTCATCGTCGCCCCTTCCCATCGGCGTCTTCTTCCGATCCAGCTAAACGCCGTCGCGCGCCGCTGACCAATACGCAGTCCGGATGGAGACATCGTTCGCGCTTATGGATTCCCGAGTACGATCGGTTTCCAACATGGACACTCGCCGACTCGCGTACTACGTCGCGATCGTGGACTGCGGCACGATCACCCGTGCCGCGGAGATCCTCCACATCGCGCAGCCGGCGCTGAGCCAGCACATGTCGGCGCTCGAGAGCGAGTTCGGCCAGCAGTTCCTCGTGCGCAGCCGCAAGGGCGTCGTCCCGACGGCCGCCGGCCGCTCCCTCTACCGGTACGCGCAGGGGATGATCCGCCTCGAGGAGTCGGCGCGCGACGAGATCGCGAGCGAGGCGGGCAACCCGGCCGGCACGGTCACGATCGGGCTCGCCGCGTACAGCTTCGCCTCGAGCATGGTCGTCCCCATCCTCCAGCGCATCCGCACCGAGTACCCGCGGATCGTCATGCGCATCGTCGAGAGCCTCACGGTCGTGCACAGCCAGGCGATCGTGATGGGGCAGGTCGACGCCGCCCTCATCTACGACCCCGGCGTCGTCAAGGGGGTCCGCTTCGAGCGCTTCGCGTCGGAGCAGCTCGTCCTCGTCGCACCAGCGGGCTCCGCGCTCGCCGGCGACGGGGAGGACGTGCCGGTCGCCGACCTCGCGAACGTGCCCTTCATCCTCCCGAGCCGCACGCACACGCTGCGACGGCAGCTCAAGCAGGCGTTCCAGCACGCGGGCATCGAGCCGGAGATCGTCATCGAGATGGACCACACGCAGCCGCTCGCCGACGCGGTCCGGCTCGGACTGGGGGCGACGGTGCTCCCCCGCACGGCGGCCGAGGCGACCTTCCCCGCCGACGAGTTCGTGCTGAGGCGGATCGTCGAGCCGACCCTCACGCTGAGCCTCTCGCTCGCGACCCCCGACCACCATCCGCTCTCTGCGGCCGCCGAGGCCGTCGTCGGCGTCCTCCGCGACGTCATCGGCGCGCCCGGCGCCGGTGAGCGGCCAGATCACGCCCCCCTCTGAGAGGAGCACGATGCCCTACCGCCTCGCGGTCACCGGAGCCGACGTCGCGCCGGACGGAACCACCACGTTCGGCGACATCGGACTCGATCGGCTCCCCGGCGTCGAATGGCGCGCGCTCCCCGCAGAAAAGCGCCGCGTCGACGCCGAGGACGTCGGCGACTGCGACGCCGTGCTCATCCTCGGCGCCGAACGCTTCGACGCCGCGTCGATCCCGCAGGGAGGGCGCCTCCGGCACGTCGCCCGCTTCGGCGCCGGCTTCGACTCGGTCGACACCGTGGCCTGCGAGGCGGCGGGGATCACCGTCACGAACACGCCGGACGCCGTCCGACGCCCCGTCGCGGAGGCCGCGCTCACGCTGATCCTCGCCCTCGCGCACAACCTGCGCATCAAGGACGGCCTCGTCCGATCGGGGCGCTGGAACGAGCGCGCGCGCTGGCGGGGACGCGGCGTGACGGGCCGGACCGTCGGCATCGTCGGCTTCGGCGGCATCGGCCAGGAGACCGCGCGTCTCGCCGGCGCGCTCGGGATCGACGTCGTCGCCTGGAACCGCACGCCACGGCCGGACGACGCCGAGCGGCTGGGCGTGCGGATGCTCCCGCTCGACGAGCTGCTCGCCGTCTCCGACTACGTCGTCGTGGCCGTCGCCGCGAACGACGGCACGCGCCACCTCATCGGCGAGCGGGAGCTCTCGCTCCTTCGCCCCACGAGCTTCCTCGTCAACGTGGCCCGCGGCAGCGTGATCGACGAGGAGGCGCTCGTCGAGGCACTCGGCGCTGGACGGATCGCCGGTGCCGGACTGGACGTCTTCGCCGAGGAGCCGCTGCCGGCCGACCACCCGCTCACGGAGCTCGACGGCGTGATCCTCGCCCCGCACTCCCTGTGCTGGACCGACGAGTTCACCGACGCCGTCTCGGCGAGCGTGCGCGAGGCGGTTCTCGACGTCCGTGAGGGACGCGCCCCCCGGCATGCCGTGACGGCCCCCTGAGCGCGGGGCGCCCTACCGCCGCAGGATCCGCTGGGCCAGCCAGTTGCCGAGCAGCTGCCCGAGCTGGACGATCACGACGATCACCGCGACCGTGACCCACGTCACCTCCGGCGTGAACTGCTGGTAGCCGTAGATGATCGCGAAGTTGCCGAGCCCGCCGCCGCCGATGTAGCCCGCCATCGCCGACATGTCGACGACCGCGATGAACATGAACGTGTAGCCGAGGATGAGCGGCGCGAGCGCCTCGGGGATCACGACGCCGAAGAGCACGGAGAGCCGCTTCGCGCCGATCGCGAGCGCCGCCTCGACCACGCCGGGGTCGACGGCGACGAGGTTCTGCTCGACCACGCGCCCGATCACGACCGACGCCATGATCGTCATCGGCACGATCGCGGCCTCGGTGCCGAGCGTCGTCCCCGCGATCGCCTTCGTCACGGGCCCGACGGCGGTGAGGAAGATGATGAACGGGATCGGCCGGACGATGTTGATCACGACGTTCAGCACGTTGAACACGACGCGGTTCGAGAAGAGGTTCCCCGGCCGAGTCGCGTACAGCACGGCCCCGATCAGCATCCCCGCGACGCCCCCGATGACGAGCGCGACCGCCACCATGTGGAGGGTCTCGACGATCGAGTCGAGCAGGACGGGGGTGAGCGTGTCCCAGTCCGCCGCCTGACGGACGATCATGCCGCGTCCTCCCTGGCGCCGCGGAGCACGTCGGCCCTCGTGTGCTCGCGCAGCTCGGAGACGATGCGCTCCACGGCGGCGTCGTCCGCGTCGACGCGGTAGGTGAGCGTCCCGAGCTGGCGCCCCCTGATGTCGGTCACCCCGCCGAAGACGACGGTGTGGCGGGCACCGTGTCGCTCGAAGACGGCCGCGATGTCCTCCGTCGTGAACTCGTTCACGTCGACTCCGACGATCCGCCCTCCCCCGGCGACGAGCGCGTCGAGCGTGTCGCCCGACGGCGTCCCCTGCGTCACGGCCGAGACGAAGCGCTCCGTGAGCGCGGCGCGCGGGTGGGCGAAGACGCGGTACGTGTCCCCGGAGTCGACGACCCGTCCCCCGTCCATCACGACGACCTGGTCGCACAGCTCGTGCACGACGGAGATCTGGTGGGTGATGACGACGATCGTGATCCCGAGCCGGCGGTTGATCTCCTTCAGCAGCGCGAGCACCTCGCCCGTGGTCTGGGGGTCGAGCGCACTGGTCGCCTCGTCGGCGAGCAGCAGCTCCGGGTTGGCGGCGATCGCGCGGGCGATTCCCACGCGCTGCTTCTGACCGCCGGACAGGGCGCGCGGGAAGCGGTCGGCCTTGTCGCCGATCCCGACGAAGTCGAGCAGCTCCGTCACCCGCGCGGCGATGTCGGGCTTCTTCCAGCCGGCGACCTTCAGCGGGTACGCGACGTTGCCGCGCACCGTGCGCGAGTGGAAGAGATTGAACTGCTGGAAGATCATCCCGATCCGCCCCCGCAGTCCGCGAAGCCGCCCCTCCGACGCGCTCCCGACGTCGACGCCGAGGACGCTGACCGTTCCGGCCGTGGGCTTCTCGAGGCCGTTGATCAGGCGGACGAGCGTCGACTTGCCCGCGCCGGAGTAGCCGATCACGCCGATGATCGACCCCTTCTCGACCTCGAGGTCCACGCTCTCCAGGGCGCGCACCTCAGCGCCCCTGCGCGTTCCGGGGAACGCCTTGGAGACCTGGTCGAAGGCGATGATGGGGTCGGTCATCGTGGCGGGGCGCTCGCTCACTTCTCCGCGCTGAGCTTGTCCTCGAGGCCCGTGAGGATCTCCTCGAGCTGGTCGGTGGTGTAGTCGGCCTTGAACTGCAGGTTGTCCTGGTTCAGCTCCGCGACGGACTCCTCGACCTCTGGCGAGTGGTACGCCTCGACGAGCTTCTCCCAGCGCGGGTCGTCCTTGTCCTCCTCCTTGACCGCGAACACGTTGATGTACGGGTCGAGCGACGGGTCGTCGAGGTCCTCCTTGTAGAGGATGCGGTCGTCGCCGAGGCCGCCCTTCTGCGCCTGCGTGTTGTTGACGACGGCGGCCTGGGCCGATCCGTCCTGCAGCGCCGTGACGGTCTGGTTCGAGTCGACGGGGAGCAGCTCGATCGAGGTGTCCTCGACATCGGCCGGCGTGGAGTACGCGTCCCCGCCGTCGGCGAGCGTGAGGAGCCCCGCCGACTGGAGGTTCAGCAGCGCCCGCGAGAGGTTGGTCGGGTTGTCCGGCACCGCGACGGTCGCGCCCTCGGGGATGTCCTCCACGTCCGAGTACTCCTCCGAGTAGAGCGCGAGCGGGTAGACGGCCGTGGCGCCGACGGGCACGAGGTCACCGCCGCTGTTCACGTTGAAGTCGGCGAGGAAGATGAGGTGCTGGAAGAGGTTGACGTCGAGCTCGCCGTCCTGCACGCCCTGATTCAGCTGGACGCCGTCGGTGATGTTCTGCACCTCGAGGGTGATGCCCTCCTCCGCCAGCTTGTCCGTGAGGATGCTCCAGTGCTCCTCGGTCGCGTCGTCCGCGCCGATGACGATCGTGTCGCTGGCCTCGTCGCCGCCTCCGCCCGAGCACGCCGCCATCGACAGCGTGAGGGCGCCTGCCGCCAGCGCGCCGATCGCGGTGAGGTATCTGCGGGGTGCTCGGGTCTTGGTCATGGAGCGAGTGAAGCACGAGGGTCGACCGTCTCCCGCATCGGCGGTAACGCACCGTAACGCGGCACGGGCGCTCGCCTATCGTGGGGGCATGACCACGCCCCTCGAGGACGATGCCATCGAGCTCATCCGCGACCTGATCCGGATCGACAGCGTCAACACCGGGGAGGCGTCGACGATCGGGGACGGCGAGACGCGAGCGGCGCGCTACGTGCAGTCGAGGCTCGCCGAGGTCGGCATCGACAGCGAGCTCGTGGAGCCCGTGCCCGGTCGTGGCAGCGTCGTCGCGCGCATCGCGGGAAGCGACCCCGACGCCGAGGCGCTGATCGTGCACGCCCATCTCGACGTCGTGCCCGTCCAGGCCGATGACTGGACGCATCCGCCGTTCGGCGCCGAGATCCACGACGGCCTCCTCTACGGCCGAGGCGCCGTCGATATGAAGAACTTCGCCGGGGTGATCCTCGCCGTCGCCCGGGAGTTCGCCCGCGCCGGCGTCGTGCCGCGCCGCGACCTCGTCTTCGCCTTCCTGGCCGACGAGGAGGCCGGCGGCACGTGGGGCGCCGCCTGGCTCGTCGAGAACCGCCCCGACCTCTTCGCGGGCGCCGGCGACGCGATCAGCGAGGTGGGCGGCTTCTCCGTGCCGCTCGCGGCGGGCCGCCGCGCGTACCTGATCGCCACGGCGGAGAAGGGGATCGGCGGCGTCACCCTGACGGCGCGCGGCGACGCGGGGCACGCCTCGCGCCCGCGCCCCGACGACCCGGTCACGCGTCTGGCCGGCGCGGTCGCGCGGATCGGCGAGCACCGCTTCCCCGTCGTGCGCACACCGGCGCTCGAGCGCTTCCTCGCGGCGTTCGGCGAGGCGCACGGCACGGACTTCACCGACGACGGGCTCGACTCCGAGCTCGACGCCGTCGGGCTCGTCGGCCGGGTGATCCAGGCCTCGGCCCGCCATACCGCCGCCCCCACCGTGCTGCGGGCCGGGCAGAAGCCGAACATCATCCCCGCCGTCGCGCAGGCGAAGATCGACGTGCGGATGATCCCCGGTCACGAGGAGGAGCTGCGCGAGGACATCGCGCGGCTCGCCGGCGAGGACGTCGAGGCTCACTGGGACCTCTGGCTGCGCCCGATCGACGCGCCCGTCGACTCTCCCTTCGTCGGCACGATCGAGCGGGCGATCGCCGAGGAGGATCCGGACGGCGTGGTCGTCCCGTATCTGCTGCCGGCGTCGACCGACAACAAGCACTTCTCCCGGCTGGGCGTGCGCGGCTACGGCTTCGTGCCGCTGCGGGTGCCGGACGACTTCGACGTGTACGGCAACTTCCACGCAGCCGACGAGCGCATCCCCGTCGAGTCGCTGCGCTTCTGCGCGCGCACCACAGCGCGCATCCTCCGCACGGCCTGAGACGCGGCCTACGCGGCCTCACGCACGGCGGCGCCGAGGCTGCGGCGGACCCCGCGTGCGGCCGTGCGGCCCGCGCGGTTGGCGCCGATCGTGCTGGCCGACGGCCCGTAGCCGACGAGCTGGATGCGCGGATCCGCGACCGCCGTCGTCCCCCGCCCGTCGCGGTCGAGCCGGATCCCGCCGTGCGGGCTGCGCAGCCCGAGAGGGGCGAGATGCCCGATCGCCGGACGGAACCCCGTCGCCCACAGGATGACGTCGACGGGCTCGAAGGAGCCGTCGGCCCAGCGCACGCCCTCCTGCTCGATCCGGGAGAACATCGGCAGGCGCCGATCGTAGGCCCCCAGCTCGGCCGCCCTGCGCTCCTGCGGACGGAGCACCAGCCCCGTCACGCTCACGACGCTCTCCGGCGGCAGGCCCTGCGCCACGCGCCGCTCGACGAGCGCCACCGCCGCGGCACCCGCCTCGGGCGTGAAGTCGTCCGTGCGCCAGACGGGCTCGCTCCGCGTGACCCAGACGACGTCCGTGAGCGGTGCCAGCGCGCCGAGGAACTGCACGGCGGAGGCCCCGCCGCCGACGACGAGCACCCGTCGGCCTCTGAAGTGCTCAGGGCCGGGGTAGTCGACCGTGTGCAGCTGCTCGCCCCCGAAGGACGCCGCGCCCGGATACCGGGGGACGAACGGCCGCGTCCACGTCCCCGTCGCGTTCACGAGCGTCCGCGCACGCCATCGGCGCTCCCCCGCCCTGACGACGAGGACGCCGTCGTCGTCCGTGACGTCGTCGACGCGGACGGGCCGGATCACCGGGAGCGCGTGCGCGCGCTCGTACGCGGCGAAGACGCGCGGCACGGCGACGTTCGCCCGCTCCGCATCGCGCGCGGGAGGACGCTCCCCGGGGAGCTCGGCGACGCCGTGCACGTCGTTCATCGTCAGCGCATCCCAGCGGTGCCGCCATGCGCCGCCCGGCTCATCGTCCGCATCGAGGACGACGTGCTCGACGCCGAGCCTGCGCAGGTGGTACGAGGACGACAGGCCGGCCTGGCCGGCGCCGATCACGATGCTCTCGAGCGTGCTCACGGCATCCTCAACCCGCAGGACGGCGCCGTTCTTCCCGGTGGCGCACACCAAAAACGCCGGCTCCGCGAACGGAGCCGGCGCGATTGGACGGGCCGTGATCGGCCGGGGTGCGCCTACTTCTTGTTGCGGCGCTGGTGACGCGTCTTCCGCAGGAGCTTGCGGTGCTTCTTCTTCGCCATGCGCTTACGGCGCTTCTTGATGACAGAACCCACGGGAACCTCGCTATGTCTAGGGGTTGGATGCCCGGCACCGACCAGGTGCCGACGTCCGGGAACGGGCACGGCAGAAAAGTGCCTCGGTCGATCCTAGCGCATGCGCGCCGGGCGCCTCTCGGCTGGTGGTCAGCCCGCGTCGGCGACGTCGTCGTCGATCGGCTGCTGGAGGGCGGCGGTGACCGCCGTCTCGGGAACCCGGTAGCTGCGGCCGAAGCGCACCGCCGGCAGGTCGCCTGAGTGGACGAGCCGGTACACGGTCATCTTCGAGACGCGCATGATGTCGGCGACCTCGGCGACCGTGAGAAAGCGCACGTCGGGCAGTTCGGCCATGGTGTTCAGTTCCTCCCCCGGGTATGACCCTTCACTCTAGAGGCTGGATATGGCGCGTGTAAACCCGAGTGACCAGCGTGAGAGCGCACGGAATCGCGGAGACACGGATCGGCGAACCGCGCGCCGCCCTCCTACTTCGCCCGCTCGCGGGCCTCGGCCAGCGCCTGCCTTCGCGCCTTCTGCGCCTGACGCAGCGCCTTCTCCGCCTGCAGCACCGCCTTCTCCGCATCGAGCGCCGCCTTCGCCGCCTGACGGTAGCGCTTGTCGTCGGCGACGTCGGCGACGTCGGCGTCGTCCGGCGATGCGTGGGGCGCGACGAGCGCCGTCGCGCCCCGCTCGCCCCGCCCGCTGAGATAGGCCTCGACCCCGTCGAGCAGGCGCTCGACGCCGAAGCGGAACGGGTCGCTCTCCGAGAGGAAGACCCCTGCATCGATGGCCGCCCGCAGCTGCGGGTACTCCTCGCCCGTGATCACGGCGTCGAACAGCGCGTTCTCCCGCGCGGTGATCTCCTCGCCGGAACGCCCGCTGCGTCGCTCCTCCTCGCTGTAGCCGGCGAACACCATGCCTTTCCATCGCGCGCTCCCGGACACCGCGAGCACGACCGCGAGACGCTCCTCCGCCTCGAGAGCCGTCCCCTCGAGCGCCGCCAGACCCGCCTCCACCCATCGGGAGCTGTTCGGGGTGATGGGGGATCCGCTGATGGGCAGCGACAGGAGCCAGGGATGCCGGAGGAACACGTCGACCTGCTCGCGGAAGAGGACCAGCAGGGTCTCCCGCCACCCCTCCGTCTCTCGATGCGCTCCGCTCGGGATGCCCGTCGCCTCCTCCTGCATGAGCAGAAGGAGGTCGTCCTTCGCCGTCACGTAGCGGTACAGCGACATCGGCGTGAACCCGAGACGCTTGGCGACCGCGGCCATCGAGACCGCGCCGATGCCCTCGGCGTCCGCCAGCGCGACGGCGGTCTCCACGATGCGCTCGACACTCATCTCGCGCTTCGGTCCGCGCTGCGGATCCGCCGCGACGCCCCAGGCGAGCGCGATGCCCCGCGGCAGCTCTGGCAGCTCGGTGTCGGTCATCCGCTCATCCTACTCATTGTGTACGCCGAAAACTGTGTGTTACGGTCATAAACAGTTTACATCATATACATCACATCGGAGGAGACCGCATGACCGCAGCCATCGACGCGCGGGGCCTGAGGAAGGCCTTCGGCGCGCACACCGTCCTCGACGGCGTCGACCTCCGCGTCGCGCCCGGCGAGATCTTCGCCCTCCTCGGCCCGAACGGCGCGGGCAAGACGACCGCGATCGGCATCCTCACGACCCTCGTCGCCCCCGATGCCGGCACCGCCGCCGTCGCCGGGTGCGACGTGCACCGCGAGCCGGACGCCGTGCGCGGACGGATCGCGCTCACGGGCCAGTCCGCAGCCGTCGACGATGCGCTGAGCGCGCGAGAGAACCTCGTGATGTTCGCCCGACTGTCCGGCCTGTCCCGGCGCGAGGCGCGCCGGCAAGCCGACGCTCTCCTCGATCGGTTCTCGCTCCGGACCGCGGCCGACCGTCGCGTCGCGACCTTCTCCGGCGGCATGCGCCGCAGGCTCGACCTCGCGCTGAGCTTCGTCGCACAGCCGCAGATCCTCTTCCTCGACGAGCCGACGACGGGGCTCGACACCCGCAGCCGACGCGACCTGTGGGAGACGATCACGTCGCTCGCCGCGAGCGGGACCACCGTCTTCCTCACCACCCAGTACCTCGAGGAGGCCGACCAGCTCGCTGACCGCATCGCGGTCCTCTTCGACGGCCGGATCGTCGCCGAGGGAACCGCATCGTCCCTCAAGGAGCGCATCGGCGGCTCCAGCCTCGACGTCCGAGGGGACGACGGCGAGCTCGTCGGTCGCGTCGGCACGGACGGCACGCTCACCGGGCTGCGGGACGCGGTGGCCGAGCTCGACGACGTCGACGGCGCCGTGTCCCTGCACACCCCGTCTCTCGACGACGTGTTCCTCGCCCTCACCTCGGGGGCCTCGGACACCACGACAGCGAAGAAGCGCGCCCGATGACCGTCACCACCGCCCCCACCGCCCGGCCGCGCCTCGGAGGCCTCCGCGCCGAGGCCGTGTTCATCGGACGGTCGCTGAGGCACTCGTTCCGCGACGCGGAGTCGCTGCTGATGTCCGTCCTCCTTCCCGTCATGCTCATGCTCGTGTTCACCTACGTCTTCGGCGGGGCGATCGACTCGTCCGGCGCGTACGTCGACTACGTCGTGCCCGGCACGATCCTCACCTGCACCGGGTTCGGCGCGGCGACGACCGCCACCTTCGTAGCGAACGACATGAGACGCGGGATCATCGAGCGGTTCAGGACGATGCCGCTGAGGGCGGGGGCGGTGCTGACCGGCCACGTCGTCGCGAGCGTCGTCCGGAACCTCCTCGCCACGGCCGTCGTGATCGTCGTGGCGCTCGCGATCGGCTTCCGTCCGGGGGCCGACGCGATCGGCTGGCTCACCGCCCTCGGCGTCGTCACGCTCTGGATCCTCGCGATCACCTATCTGTTCGCGGCGATCGGCCTCGCCGCCGGGTCGGCCGAGGCGGCGTCGGGGTACGGATTCATCCTGCTCTTCCTGCCGTATCTGTCGAGCGGATTCGTGCCGCTCGACACGATGCCGGGCTGGTTGCGGCCGATCGCCGAGACGCAGCCGGCCACGCCGGTGATCGAGTCCATCCGCGGCGCCCTCATGGGGACGGGCACCGGGCTCTCGCCCCTGTGGGCCGTCGCGTGGTGCGCGGGAATCCTCGCCGTCGCGATCGCGTGGGGCGCCTGGCTGTTCGCGCGCAAGGCGGGCCGGCGCTGACGCGACCGGCCGGGGGGGGGGGGGGGGGGGGGCCCGCCCCGCCGGCCCCCCCCCCCCCCCCCCCCCCACCAACCAAAAACACCACCAC
>JBQDDT010000015.1:22498-26410 GCA_052092505.1 Microbacterium sp.
TGTGGCGCGGGCTGGGGGGCGGGGCGCTGCGGCGGGGGGCGGGGCGCGGGGGGGGCGGCGCACGCGCACGGCCGCCCCGACGCGACACGCCGACGACGGATCTGTGACATCCGGCCGCCGTGATCCGTCTCATGGGCAGAGCGATCCTCTTCGCTCGAGGAGACGGGGCGGCCGCTGAGCCGCGCCGCTGATTCTGGAGGTAGTTCTGATGACCGATGAGAAGAACACGGCTGCCGGCATCGAGGCCGGATCGCAGCGCGCGCAGGCGCCCCAGCCGACGCCGTCCCGCGTCGACCGCGCGAGCGCGACGCCCCGCCAGACCACGAGCGGCGAGTCCGCTGGCCGCACGACGATCGCCGAGTCGGTCGTCGCGAAGGTCGCCGGCATCGCGGCGCGCGAGGTCTCCGGCGTGCACGCGCTCGGAGGCGGCGGCGCTCGCGCGCTCGGCGCGCTCCGCGACGTCGTGAACGCGACGGACCTCACCCAGGGCGTGAGGGTCGAGGTCGGGGAGACCCAGGCCGCGGCCGACCTCACGATCGTCGTCGACTACCCCGCCCCCCTCCAGGAGGTCGCGGGGAACGTGCGCCAGGCGGTGACCGAGGCGATCACCAGCCTCGTCGGCCTGCAGGTCGTGGAGGTGAACGTGGACGTGAACGATGTGCACCTGCCGGGCGACGACAGCGATGACGACGACTCCGAGTCCCGCGTCTCATGAGCCCGGCGGTGACCGGCGCGCTGGTCGGATCGGTGCTGGCGTTCGCCGCGCTCCTGTTCGGGTTCTGGGGGTTCCTCCTCGTGGCGCTCCTCATGGGCATCGGCGCGCTCGTCGGACGGGTCGCCTCCGGTGAGCTCGACCTGCGCGCCCTCGCCGGGGTGTTCACGGGCCGGCGCACCTCATCATGAGCACCGCGACCGTCGACCGCGCCGCGACCGCCCGCGGCGCGATCCGGGTGCGCGAGCGCGTCGTCGAGAAGGTCGCGAGGCAGGCATCGGCGATCGCCATGGGCGTGCCCCGCTCGTCCGTGGACGTCCAGGTCGCCGACTGGGCTGGCGGGCTCGCCGTGCGCGTCGCGACGGCGCTGCCGATCCCCGATCTGGACGACACGGAGGCCGTGCGGGCCGAGCGGCCGATCGTGGAGCGAGTGCGCGAGGCGCAGTCCGTCCTCGCCGAGGAGCTCTCGCGCCTGACGGGCCGTGAGGTCCGTCGCGTGTCGGTCACGGTGACGGGGGCGGTCATCCCCGAACGGAAGAGGGTGACGTAGATGTCCTCGTCGGTGCTGAAGCGGGTGACGCGTCGCGAGACGCACTCGCCCCGCACGGTCTGGGCCGTGATCGTCCTCATCGTGGTCGCCGCGGCGGCCGTGTACGCCGGGATCGAGATCGTGCTCCACCTGCTCGGGCTCGCGCCGCTGCTGGTCGCACCCGGGCCCACTCTCCTCTGGCTGCGGGAGCTTCCCTCGCTCGAGCCGCAGGCCTCGGTCGTCGCTGGCTCGGCCGCGGTGGGCGTGGTCGGGCTCGTCCTCCTGTGGCTCGCCGTGGCCCCCGGTCGGCGCTCGAAGCATCGGCTCGACGTCTCGTCGCACGCGGTCGTCGCCGACAACGGCGTCATCGCCTCGGCTGTCGCCGAGCGCCTGCGCCGCGAGATCGACCTCCCGAGGGACGGGGTCGTGGTGGGGGTCGGCCACCGCAGCGCCGACGTGACCGTGCGCCCCGAGCCAGGCAGGGAGGTGGATCGGGACGAGATCCGATCCGCCGCCGAGGCGGAGCTCGCCTCGTACCGCACGACGCCGACCATCCGCGTGCACGTGCGCGTGCAGCCGCGGGGAACGGACGGAGGAGACCTGTGAACGCCACCAATCGCGCGGTGAACCGCATCGTCCTGCTCATCGTGGGGCTCGTGCTCTTCGTGGCCGGCGCCGCCGGCGTGACGGCCGCGGTCTGGCCGCTCGCCGGAGAGCTGTGGACGAGGGGCCTGACGATCGCGACCGACGGGATGGTCGAGCTCGACGCCGCGACCCGCGTCTCCGAGGCGACGACCGCGAGCTGGTTCGTCGTCGCCGTCCTCGCGGTGCTTCTCCTCATCGTCGTGTTCGCCTTCGTCGTCTGCTCGCGACTCGGCGGCGGGCGCAGCGGCATCGTCGTCCGCGAGGAGTCCGCCGACGGCGCCCAGGGCCCCGTGACGATCCGCAACGGGTTCGCCTCGGACGCGCTCACGCACTCGCTCGCCGCGCGCGCCGACACCCTCTCCGCACGGGTGAGCGCGCGGAGAGTCAGGGGATCCGACGTCCTGCACGTGCGCGTCACGCCCCGGCAGAACACGTCGCCGGCGGACGTGGCCGACGCGGTGACGCGACTCGTCGACAATCTGGCCCACCTCACGGGCCGCGAGACGCCGACGTACGTGTCGATCCACTCCGGCGTGCGCTCGCGCCTGTCCGCCGACCAGTCGCGGGTGAGCTGAGAAGGTGAGAGGATCGGCGAGCGGACGGCCATGGTGCGCCGCCTGCCGACCCTCGAGGGAGGGCCGCCTTCGAGCGGAGGGGACGACCGGTGGCCGGTGATCGCTTCGGCAGGGCCCTGGACGCGGCGGACGATCGGATCGTCGCCGACCGGGCCGCTGACGGCGACACCGGAGCGTTCGCCGTGCTGGTGCGCCGGTACACGCCGATGATGCGCGCGTACGCCCGCAGGGTCCTCTCCGGCACGGCCGACGTCGACGACGTGGTGCAGGACGCCTTCATCACGGCGTGGGAGCAGCTGCCGACGCTCGAGGAGCCGGCGAGGGTGAAGAGCTGGCTCATGCGGATCACCGGTCGCAAGGCCATCGACCGCCTGCGCCAGGCCCGCCCGCAGGTCGCGCTCGCCGACATCGACCCTCCGGCGCCGGATCGGAGCGCGCCGCCGCGGCAGGTCGAGGCGCGCGCCGGGGTCGAGGCGCTCAACGAGGCGCTGCGGCGCTTGCCGTCCGCGCAGCGCGAGTGCTGGGTGCTGCGCGAACTCGGCGGATGCAGCTACGAGGAGATGTCCAGGGAGCTGGACCTTCCCGTCTCGACCGTGCGAGGGAATCTCGCACGCGCGCGGAAGGACATCCTCATCCGGATGGAGCAGTGGCGATGACAGAACACGACGGACCCGCACTCGACGGGCTGGGCCTCGAGCCCGAGGATCTCGACGGGCACACCATCGAGGAGCTCTCCGATTATCTCGACGCCGGACGCACGCCGCCCGACCCCGCGATCGAGGCGTCGGCGGGATGCCGGATCGCGCTCGACGCGCTGCAGCGGCTGCGCGGATTCACCACGGATCTCGTCGCCGCCGACGAGGCGGCGGAGCCCGAGCCGGACGAGGGGTGGGTGCGCGGCATCCTCGCGGGGATCACATCTGACGCGCGAGCCGGGCGCCGGATCCCCCTCGCACCGGAGGAGCACGACGCCGATCTGGGCATCACCGAGGGCGCCGTCCGCGGGCTGATCCGCGCCGCGGAGGACGCGGTGCCCGGCGTGCTCGTCGGCCGGTGCCGGCTGGACGGCGACGTCACACTGCCCGGCATGCCGATCCCCGTCCGCGTCGACGTCAGCGTCGCCTACGGCGCACGCATCCCCGACGCCGTCGCGGGGATCAGGGAGGAGATCGCCGCCATACTCGCGGCGCACACCGACCTGGTCGTCGCCGCGATCGACATCACCGTGCGCGACATCCATCAGCTCGCCGACCCGACGAAGGAGGACTCGTGACCATCTCGCACGACCAGCGCCTGGCCGGAGACATCGAGGACGCCGTGCTCGCCGTCGACGGCGTCACCGAGGTGTTCCGCGCCGGCTCGGCGGCGTCGCGCGTCGCCGACGCCGGAGCCCGCCTCCTGGGCATCCGGGACGAGGACGCGGCCCTGGTGCGGATCGAGGACAGCCAGGA
>JBQDDT010000016.1:0-26306 GCA_052092505.1 Microbacterium sp.
CTGGCGTCGTCGTCGCCCTGGTCGTCGTCCTGACCGTCGTCGTCGGTCTCGTCATCGCCCTGATCGTCGTCATCCCCATCAGCGTCGAGCTCGTCGATGTCGACGCCGTCCACGTCTCCCGAGTGGAGGATCGGGGAGCCGTCCTCCGAGAAGTCGTCGGAGTCGTATTCGTCGTCGTACGACTCGTCCTGATCGCCCGAGTCGTCGCTGTCATCCTCCGGCTCATCGGGGTCGTCGCCCTCGGCATCCGCCCGCTTCTCGGCCTCCGCGGCGCGCGCGGCTTCCGCCGCAGCGGCCTGCTGCGCCTGATACTCCTTCAGTCGCACCGACCACGGCACCCAGTCGGGGGCGAGCAGCGCGTCGTCGCCCGGCAGGAGCTCGACCTCGAGCACCGTCGGCTCGGCCTCCTCGACGACCGCGAGCGACACCGTCCAGTACCACCCCGGGTACCCCAGCAGGGTCGTCTCGAACCTCAGGGAGACGACGCCGTCCGCCTCGACGCGGTGGGCGGCCGGCCGGCCGATCGAGTCGGGCGACGTGACCTCGTGGAGTGCGGCGAGCGCGAGGTCGTGCGCCTCCAGCAGGCGCGCGTCCGGGTCGGGGAGCTCCTCCGGCGTCTCCACGACGGGCGGCTCCGCGGATGCCCCGGAGAGCTCCGCGTCCTGCTCCTGGACGGTCCGGTCGTCGGTCGCGTCAGACATCCAGCTCCTCTGCCACCTTGCGGAGCACGGCGGCGGTCTTGCGCGCGTGCGCATTCGACGGGTAGTGGCCGCGGCGCAGGTCCTCGCCCACGCCGTCGAGCAGCTTCACGACGTCCTCGACGATCACGGCCATGTCGGCCGCGCTCTTGCGCGCCGCCTTGGCCCGGCTGGGCGACGAGTCGAGAAAGCGCACCGACAGCGCCTGCGGGCCCTTCCGGCCATCCGCCATCCCGAACTCGACGCGCGCTCCGGAGCGCGGCGCATCGGCGTCGGCCGGGAGCGCCGAAGCGTGCAGGAACACGTCCTGGCCGTCCTCCGAGGTGATGAAGCCGAAGCCCTTGTCCTCGTCGTAGAACCTGACCTTGCCGGTGGGCATGGGACACCTCGCGGGAAGAAGACGAACGGATGAACGGGCGACGTGCGCCCTGCACCCCAGCCTACCCATCCGGGAGCGCGGCGTATCCTTGGAGGGATGAGCACCCAGCAGCCCGCGCCGCAGCCGCCGGTCCGCGCGATCGACCGGATCCTGACGTTCATGTCGCTCGGGACCGTCATCGTGTCGGTGGCGTGCTTCTTCGTGATCCTCATCGCGAACGCCGCGGGCGTCACCGGCGAGCAGTTCGGCACGGGACTGTGGCCGATCGTGTCGTGGGTGCCCATGATCGGCCTGCCCGTCGGGTTCCTCCTGATGCTGACGCTGATCATCATGACGATGGTGAGAAAGGGGCGCGCCGCGAAGCGCTCCGACCAGTGACCGACAGCGTGGAAGACCGGATCCGCTCGCTCGCGGAGCTCCTCACGCGCGCCGACGACGGTGAGGTCGCTCGAATCCTCGCGGAGCGCTCGGTGCCCGCGAACGCCGCGTGGCACGACTGGTTCGACGCGGCCGAGGCGCTCCTCGCCCCCGTCTCGGTCGCGGCGGCCGTGTCGCGGCTCCCGCGGCGCACGCTGCACGCGCTCGCCACCGGATCCGCGGGACCGATGCTGGGCCTCACCGACGCCGCAGGCCGCCCCTACGCGACCGTCGCGGCGGCGATCCCCGATGACATCGCTCCCGTCCCCGACGTACCGCCGGACGAGGCGAGCCCGGCGGCCAGCGCCCACGCGGCGGAGCAGGCCTTCACGAACCTGTCCGCGATGGCCGACCTGCTGATCGACGCCCTCCGCACCCCGCTCTCGCGAGTCGACGAGAGGCTCGGTGCGAACGAGCGCCGGCGCGTCGTGCAGGAGGGGCTCGCGACGGATCCCGAAGTCGCCGACACCCTCATCGCCACGGCAGCGGCGAGCGGACTCGTGCGCGCCGAGGACCGCCGCTGGCTCGTCACCGACGACGGCGTCGACTGGGTCACCGCCGCCACGCCGGACCGCTGGGCGCGCGCGGTGACACGGCTGCGCGAGGCGCTTCCGTCCGGATTCCGTCCGGCGGATGACGCGATCGGCTGGATCGACCCCTCGCTCTGGCCCGACGCGCATCCGCTCGATCCCGGCGGGCCGGCGCTCGCCGCGCGCTGGACGGAGCGCTTCCGCCTCGTGGGGCTCATCGCCGACGACGGCGAGCCGCCGTGGGCGTCCGGGCTGAGGCGGGGAGACGACTGCGACCCCGCCGAGCTGCTCGCGCTCCTGCCGGCCGAGGTCGATCAGGTGTTCCTCCAGAACGACCTGACAGCCATCTCCCCCGGGCCGCTCGCGCCGCCGCTGGACGTGCGGCTGCGGCGGATGGCGGTCCGCGAGTCCCACGCGCAGGCGTCGTCGTACCGGTTCACGGAGGGATCGCTGTCTGCCGCGCTGTCGAGCGGCGAGACGGCAGAGACGATCCGGGAGTTCCTCGAGTCGCTGTCGCTGACGGGCGTGCCGCAGCCGCTGTCGTACCTCGTCGACCGGTCGGCGGCGCGCCACGGACTCGTCCGGGTGTCGCAGGATCCGGATTCCGGCCACACCGTCGTCTCCAGCCGCGACCATCATCTGATCCGGACGATCGCGGTCGACCAGTCCCTGCGCGCGCTCGGGCTCGTGCCGGACGGCGCCCTCCTGCGCACCCGCGCCGACCGCCGTGCGGTGTACTGGGCGCTGGTCGACGAGCGCTATCCCGCCGTCCCGATCGACGACGACGGCCGGCAGGTCGCGCTCGATCGCTACCGGATCGCGTCATCCGAGGCTCGCGAGCCGCACCGGTACGCGGGCCTCATCGCACGGCTGCGCGACTCGGAGAGCCAGGACGCCGACGCCGCCTGGCTCGAGCGGTCCCTCGAGGCGGCCGTGCGCGAGAAGGCCGCGCTCGTCGTCGCGGTGGCGATGCCGGACGGCTCATCACGAGAGCTCACGATCGAGGCCAGCGGGATCGGCGGAGGGCGCCTGCGCGGACTCGACCGCGGTGCCGACGTCGAGCGCACGCTCCCCGTCCGCTCGATCACGGCCGTCCGCCGGGCCTGAGGCGGCCCTCGTCGCCGTCGTCGGGGCCCGGGGCTCGCGTCAGCGGCTCCGGACCCAGACCGCGACTCACCTGGCTGAGGTCATCCGCGCTCGGCGCATCCCGATGGTCGCGGTGACGATCGCGCCGCCGGCGAGAAGCGCCACGATGCCGAGAACGAGCGGCACGGTCGGATCCGCTCCGGTCACCGCGAGGTCGCCGTCGGCGTCGTCGGCAGACGGTCCCGCGACGACCGCCCGATCATCCGAGCCGTCCTTCAGCTCCTCGGCTGGCTCGTTCGGATCCGTGCCCGAGCCGTCGACGCCGGTCGCGTCGTCGTCCTGATCCGTGGCGGGCGCGTCCGTGCCATCGCCCCCGCCGCCCTCCGGCGCCCCGTCGTCGTCCGATCCGTCGTCCGAGCCGCCGGACGGCACGGCGGGCACCGTGACGTCGATCTCGGACGGCGCGTGGTTGCGCTCGCCGGCATAGCGGACGACGTAGGTCGTCTCATCAGCGGCCTCGCTCGGCGCGTTCCACGTCGCCTCCCCTGCCGCGTCGAGCGGGACGGCGTCGACGGTCGCACCGTCGCGCAGGATCTCCACCTGACCCGCGGGAACCGTCCCGAACTCGGCCGTCACCCTGGCACGCACGCTGCGCGCTTCCGTGTCGACCTCGGCCGTCGTCTCTGTCGTCGCACGCGACACGCTCAGCTCGGCGATCGCCGGCGCGGCGAGCGACTCGCCCTCGGCATCGACGAGCTCCGCGGAGAGCTCGTGCTCCCCGGCGTCGTGTCCTGCCGCCGCGAGTGCGATGCTCGCCTCTGCGTCGACGACGCCCTGCTCGCCGACGACCTCGCCGTCGACCGAGAAGCGCACGGCGGCGCCCTCGGGGAGGTCCCCGGAGACGACCTCGGCGCTCCACGTCGTCGCCTCGCCGTAGGTCACGGCGAGATCCCCCGTGGCCAGCGCGAGCGGCGTCACGGCTCCGAACACATGCGCGGCACCGGGTGTCGTGTCCGTCCCCACGACGATCTGCTGCGGCCCCGCGGCGAGCCCCCTGCCCCAGGTGCTCTCCCCGAAGCGCGGCGTCGCGTTCGCGGGGACGAGGTCCTGCGCAGGCTCCGGACGCTGGCGCCCGTACTCGTCGCCCGTCCCCTCGCGATCGACGGACGCCAGGTCATAGACGAATGCGTGACCGACATAGCCGGTCTCGAACGCGCGGGTGACGAGGACATCGTCGTGGACGGCGACCGACTGACCGAAGGCGTACATGCCGAGGGGCGAGACGATCTTCGGGCCGGCCTGCTCGAGCTGGTCGTCGAAGAGGTAGACCGCGCCCTGCGTCGTGTTCCCCGCGGCGACCGCTTCGTTCGAGCACCCCATCACGGGGTCGTCCGGATCATCGCCGGCGTAGTCGATCTCCAGCGGCGACCCGACGGCGAGGCCGTCGGCGGTGAAGGCCAGCGCGATGCCGAACGCCGGCCCGCTCCCGCTCGTCTGCAGGCAGACGCTCGGGTCGCCGGCCGGCTGGCTGGTGAACAGCGGCTCATCCACGGGCCCGTCATCCGCCACATCCCAGACGTAGACGCCGCCGATGCGCTCCTGCTGCCCATTCCGCACCTGCGGAGCGCCGAGCGCCACGCGGCCTCCCGAGATCGCGACCTGCTGACCCGTGATCGAGTTCGCGATCGGGTCCTCCGGGATCAGCGCGGTCCACGCGTCCTGCTCGACGTCGACGAGGAAGGCGAAGCCGGCGTTGCTCTTGTTGTCGACGCGCGCGTTCGCCACTCCGACCACGAGTCTCCCGCCGGAGACGTCGATCGCCTCGCCGATGTTGGCTCCGTAGGCTCCGACGCGGTCGGGGAGCTCCTCCGGAGCGTGCAGCGTGACCTCCTTCTGCCACATCCCCGCCGTGTCCCGCTCGTACACGTGCACCTGTCCGAGGCGCGACTGCGACACGTACAGCGTCGATGCGTCCTCGTCGAGGGCCACATCGATGCCGAAGCTGTTCCCCGGCTCCTCCGCGACGAGCGTCTGCGTGCTGATCGGGGAGCCGCCCGCGTCGAGCGTGACCACCTCGACCGAGGACCCGTACGTCCGCGTGAAGACAGCCGTGTCCGCGGCGGTGTCTGCCGCAGCCCCCGTCTTCACACCGTCGTCGAAGACGTACTCCGCCGTCTCGTCGTACTCCGCGACCGCGGCCGACGCCGCGGACGGCGCGAGCGCCACGAGCAGGCCAGCCACGATCGCCCCTGCCGCGTAGCGCACCGGCCTGTCGAATGACCCCATGAGATGTCTCCTTCATCAGCACACAGACATACGCGCTGTCCGAAGACTCTGTCGACGGGCAACGCGCTCATACCAGTATGCCAGTAATCACGGAATGCTGAGCAGACGAGTTCGCGCATCGCGGTCACGCCGCGCAGGCGGGATCGGCGGGGGGCCCGACCGGCGCGGCGACGACGAGCGCACGCTCCCCGTCCGTTCGAACCCAGCCACCCGCCGGGTCTGAGGCGTAAACTGGTCAGCTATGTCTGACGGCCCCCTCATCGTCCAGAGCGACCGCACGGTCCTGCTCGAGGTCGCGCACCCTGATGCGGAGGCGGCACGGCACGAGCTCGCCGTGTTCGCCGAGCTGGAGCGCGCCCCCGAGCACATCCACACGTACCGCGTGAGTCGGCTCGGCCTGTGGAACGCGCACACGGCCGACGACATGCTCGCGACCCTCGACCGGTGGAGCCGCTTCCCCGTCCCTCCGTCGGTCTCGACCGACATCCGCGAGACCGTCGGCCGGTACGGGCGCCTCACGATCGAGCGCGATGACGAGGGCGAGCTCGTCCTCCGCTCCACCGACCGGGCGGTCCTGGCCGAGGTGTCACGCAACAAGCGGATCACGCCCCTGCTCGTCGCCCCCCGCGGGGACGACGCGTTCGCCGTGGAGCAGTGGGCACGCGGGCAGATCAAGCAGGAGCTGCTGAAGATCGGGTGGCCCGCCGACGACCTCGCCGGCTACCGGCCGGGAACGCCTCACGAGATCCTCCTGGACGAGCGGGACTGGTCGCTGCGGCCGTACCAGCAGCAGGCGATCGACACGTTCCAGGCCGACGGCTCCGGCGTCGTGGTCCTGCCATGCGGCGCGGGGAAGACGCTCGTGGGCGCCGGCGCGATGGCAGCGACCGGGACCACGACGCTGATCCTCGTGACCAACGCCGTCTCGGCCCGGCAGTGGCGCGACGAGCTGCTCAACCGTACGAGCCTCACAGAGGAGGAGATCGGCGAGTACTCGGGCCAGGTGAAGGAGATCCGTCCCGTCACGATCGCGACGTACCAGATCCTCACGTCCAAGCGGAAGGGCCAGTACGCGCACCTCGACGTGCTCGACGCGCTCGACTGGGGCCTCATCGTCTACGACGAGGTGCACCTCCTCCCCGCCCCCGTGTTCAAGCTGACGGCGGACCTGCAGGCCCGTCGCCGCCTGGGGCTGACGGCGACCCTCGTGCGCGAGGACGGCCGCGAGGGCGACGTGTTCAGCCTCATCGGCCCGAAGCGCTTCGATGCGCCGTGGAAGGAGATCGAGGCGCAGGGCTTCATCGCCCCGGCGGCGTGCTACGAGGTGCGCGTCGACCTGCCCGAGGACGACCGGCTCGAGTACGCGGCGAGCGCCGACGACGAGCGCTACCGACTGGCGGCGAGCGCCCCGGCCAAGATCGACGTCGTGCGCCGGATCATCGCCCAGCACTCCGGCGAGCAGGTGCTCGTGATCGGTCAGTATCTCGATCAGCTGCAGGAGCTGAGCGATCAGCTCGACGCCCCGCAGATCACCGGGTCCACGCCCGTCGACGAGCGCGAGCGGCTCTTCGGCGCGTTCCGCGAGGGGGCGCTGCCGGTCCTCGTCGTCTCGAAGGTCGCGAACTTCTCCGTCGATCTGCCCGACGCATCCGTGGCGATCCAGGTGTCGGGATCCTTCGGCTCGCGCCAGGAGGAGGCGCAGCGCCTCGGCCGGCTCCTGCGCCCGAAGAAGGACGGCCAGACGGCGAGCTTCTACACGCTGATCGCGCGCGACACCGTCGACCAGGACTTCGCCCAGAACCGCCAGCGCTTCCTCGCCGAGCAGGGCTACAGCTACACGATCCTCGACACGGACGACGTCGCGCAGGCCGCCTGACAGCTTCGCCGATCGCGTGCGCCCCGTCATCGCGGCCGTCGGCAGACGAAGGGCCCGGTCGCGGATCGATCCGTTCGGATGATCCGCGACCGGGCCCTCTCCGGCGCCGGCGCCTCTCAGCGCGCCGTGCCGGCGCGGCGCTTGTTGTAGATGTCGAAGGCGACCGCGAGCAGCAGCACGATCCCCTTCACGATCTGCTGGCTCGACTGCGGAACGCCCATCAGCTGCATGCCGTTGGTCATCACCGCCATCACGAGGCCTCCGACCAGCGCTCCGCCGACACGACCGACGCCGCCCATCGTGGACGCGCCGCCGATGAAGCACGCCGCGATGACGTCGAGCTCGAACATGTTGCCCATCCCCGGCTGCGCCCCGTTGGAGCGTGCCGAGAACACCGCGGCCGCGATCCCCGTGAGGAAGCCCATGTTGACGAAGATCCAGAAGTTGACGCTGCGGACGTTGACGCCGGACAGACGAGCGGCCGCCAGGTTCCCGCCGACCGAGTACACGTGACGCCCGAACACCGTCCGGTTCGTGACGACCTGGTACACGAGGATCAGCACCGCGACCGTGATCAGCACGATCGGGAACCCTCGGTTGTACGCGAGGGCCCAGGCGAAGGCGAGCACGACGGCGGAGACGGCCACGAGCTTGGTGATGAACAGCGTGAACGACTCGACCTGCTGGTTGTAGCCGATGCGCGTGCGACGGTTCCGCCACGAGCTGACCACGAGGCCGACGACCGCGAGCACGCCGATGACGAGGGTGAACACGTCGACGGTCTGGGGCACGGCCTTCAGGCCAGACCCCTCCCCGATCGTGATCTCTCCGAACACGGGATCGAAGAACCCGCTCGCCACCTCGCGATACTCGCGGGGGAACGGCGACAGCGACACGTTGTCGAGCACGAGCCAGGTCAGGCCGCGGAAGAGCAGCATGCCGGCGAGCGTGACGATGAACGCGGGGATCCCGACGAACGCGACCCAGAATCCCTGCCAGACGCCCACGACGATGCCGGTGATGATGGCCGCGATGACGCCGACCCACCACGGCATCCCCATCCGGATCACGAGCACTGCCGACACGGCCGACGCGAACGCGAGGACGGATCCGACCGACAGATCGATGTGGCCGCCGACGATCACGAGGATCATCCCGAGCGCCATGATGAGGATGTGCGCGTTCTGCAGCACGATGTTCGTCACGTTCTCCGGGCTGAGGAGCGTCCCGCCCGTCAGCCCCGTGAACAGCACGATGATCGCCACGAACGCGATGTAGATCCCCGACGTGCGCAGGTTGTGCCTGACCAGGCCACTGATCTCCGTCAGCACGTTGTTCATGCCGCGGCCTCCTTCTGAGACGTGTTCTCGATTGTCATGAGCTCCATGAGCCTCTCCTGCGTCGCCTCGGCGGCGGGGAGCTGGCCCGTGATGCGCCCGTAGGCGAGCGCGTAGATGCGGTCGGAGATGCCGAGCAGCTCCGGCAGCTCGCTCGAGACCACGATGATCGCCTTGCCGGCCGCCGCGAGCGCGCCGATGATCTCGTAGATCTCGTACTTGGCTCCGACGTCGATGCCCCGCGTCGGCTCGTCGAGGATCAGCACGTCGGGATCCGTGTACAGCCACTTGGACAGCACGACCTTCTGCTGATTTCCCCCGGAGAGGTTCCCCACGAGCTGCGCGACGGTCGGCGACTTGATGTTGAGGTTGCGCCGATACTCCTCGGCGACCCTGATCTCCTCGTTGCTGTTGACGAAGATCGACGCCGTCGAGAGCTTGCCGAGAGCGGACGAGGAGACGTTGGTCTTGATGTCGCTGATGAGGTTGAGCCCGTACTGCTTGCGGTCCTCCGAGACGTACGCGATCTTGTTCGCGATCGCCTCCTTCACCGTGCGCGTCGAGATCTCGCTGCCGCGCAGGAGCACCTTCCCCGACGCGTCGCGACCGTAGCTGCGCCCGAAGACGCTCATCATGAACTCCGTGCGCCCGGCGCCCATCAGCCCGGCGATCCCGACGATCTCTCCCGCGCGCACCGAGATCGACGCGTCGTCGACGAGGACGCGCCCCGCCTGCGTCGGATGCATGACCCGCCAGTTCTCGATGCGGAAGATCTCCTCGCCGATGTCGGGAGTGCGGTCGGGGAACCGGTTGTCGAGCGAGCGCCCCACCATCGCGCGGATGATGTGGTTCTGCGTGGCGTTCGCGCCGCTCATGTCGATCGTCTCGATCGTCTGGCCGTCGCGGATGATGGTCGTCGAATCGGCGATGTCGACGATCTCCCCCAGCTTGTGGCTGATGATGATGCAGGTGATGCCCTGCGATCGCAGATCCCGAAGGAGCCCGAGCAGGTGCTCGGAGTCCGTGTCGTTGAGCGCCGCCGTCGGCTCGTCGAGGATCAGCAGCTTGACGTCCTTCGTGAGCGCCTTCGCGATCTCGATGAGCTGCTGCTTGCCCACCCCGAGCTGTCCGACCGGGGTCGTGGGGTTCTCTCGCAGACCGACGCGCTCGAGGAGGATGCCGGCCTGCGCGTTCGCCTGATGCCAGTCGATGAGCCCTCTGGCCGTGATCTCGTTGCCGAGGAAGATGTTCTCCGCGATCGAGAGGGTCGGCACCAGCGCGAGCTCCTGGTGGATGATGACGATCCCGGCGCGCTCGGAGTCCTTGATCGCGCCGAACTGCTGCGGTGAGCCGTCGAAGACGATCTCGCCGTCGAAGGACCCGTGGGGATACACCCCGGAGAGGACCTTCATGAGGGTGGATTTGCCCGCGCCGTTCTCGCCGCAGATCGCATGGATCTCGCCGCGCCGGACCGTGATGTCGACGTCCTTGAGCACTTTGACGCCGGGGAAGTTCTTGGTGATGTTGCGCATCTCGAGGATCGCGTCAGACATCGCTGCTCCTGTCGTTCGTTTCGCCGTTGGTGAGACCGAGCGGGCAGGCCCGCCGGACCGCGGAGGACGCGGCCCGGCGGGAGCCCGACTGACGGGGTGCGGTCAGTCCGCGACGCCCTTCTCGATCTCCTCCTCGGTCCAGTACTCCGAGTCGACGAGCAGCTCCTGGATGTTGTCGGCCACGACGATGTCGGACTCGAGCAGGAACGACGGGACGACCTTGACGCCGTTGTCGTACGTCTCGGTGTCGTTCGCCTCGGGCTCCTCGCCCTCCGCGTAGGCGGATGCCGCCTCGACGGCCTGCGTCGCGAGCTTTCGCGTGTCCTTGAAGATCGTCGCGTACTGGACGTCGTCCGCGATCATCTTCACGGACGCGATCTCGGCGTCCTGGCCGCTGACGACGGGCAGGCCCTCCTCGATCGTCGAACCGTAGCCGGCGTTGTTGAGCGCCGTGATGATGCCGCGCGAGAGACCGTCGTACGGGGCGAGGACGCCGTCGAGCGGCTTCGATCCGCCGTCGTACGTGCTCGTGAGGAGGTCCTCCATGCGCTTCTGCGCCGTCGCCTGATCCCAGCGCAGCGTCGAGATCGTGTCCATGTCGGTCTGCCCGGACGGCACCGTCAGGCGGCCGTCGTCGAGGTACGGCTGCAGCGTGTCCATGGCGCCCTCGTAGAAGAACCCCGTGTTGTTGTCGTCGGGCGAACCCGCGAACAGCTCCACGACCTTCTCCTCCTTCGAGCCCGTGTCCTCGTTGTTCTCGTCGAGGTAGCCGAGGCCGCGCAGCAGCGACTGCGCCTGCTGCACGCCGACGGTGTAGTTGTCGAACGTGACGTAGAAGTCGACGTCCTCCGTGCCGTTGATCAGCCGGTCGTACGCGATGACGGGGATCCCCTTCGCCGCCGCGTTCTCGAGCTGCGTGGCGAGCGCCGTGCCGTCGATCGACGCGACGATGAGGATGTCGGCGCCGTTCGTGATCATCTGGTCGATCTGCTGCTGCTGGCGCGGGATGTCGTCGTTCGCGAACTGCAGGTCGACCTCGTACCCGGCCTCCGTCAGCTGCGACTCGACGGCCTCGCCGTCGGCGATCCAGCGCTCCGACGTCTCCGTCGGCATCGCCACGCCCACCATGATGTCCTCGGCGGGCGCGTCGCCGTCGCCGCCGCCCGACTCTCCTCCGGCGCAGCCGGCGAGGCCGACCCCGAGCGCGAGGGCGCCCGCCACACACACCGTCCGCAGAACTGTTCGCTTCATTGCCGTGTCTCTCTCCGTTGAAAGGGAGCGCTCCCACCGTGCGCGGGAGCGCATTCGGAAAAGGTCGGCGACCCTGCTCTCGCACCTCTTCGTGAGAGCTCGTCGGGCCGCACCGCTGACGACACGTTACATATTGATGAGGCTATGGACAAATTACGTTCACGTAACATAACGTGGCGAATGCCGCGGCCGGTCCGACGGTGTCTCGGCGCGCCAGCGGAGACCCCGGAACGGCTTCGAAAGCGCAGATCACGACGCGATTCAGAGAGGAACGCCACTCGAGACCGATGGCCGATCCCATCCTCCAGATGTCGGGAATCACGAAGCGGTTCCCCGGCCTCACCGCGCTCTCCGACGTCTCGATCGAGGTGCTGCCGGGAGAGGTCCACGCGATCTGCGGGGAGAACGGCGCCGGGAAGTCCACGCTCATGAAGATCCTCGGCGGGGTGCACGCCGCCGGCGAGTTCGACGGAGGGATCCGCATCGACGGGCGCGAGGTCGCGTTCCGCTCGGTCAGCGACAGCGAGGCCGAGGGCATCGCGATCATCCATCAGGAGCTCGCGCTCGTCCCCTCCCTCTCCGTGGCCGAGAACATCCACCTCGGCAACGAGATCACCCGTCGCGGGCTCATCGACTGGTCGGCGACGACCACGCGGGCGATGGAGCTCATGGCCCGCGTCGGCCTCGAGGAGAACCCCACGGCGACCGTCGCCGATCTCAGCATCGGCAAGCAGCAGCTCATCGAGATCGCCAAGGCCCTCGCCAAGGACGTGCGCATCCTGATCCTCGACGAGCCGACGGCGGCCCTCAACGACGCGGACTCGCATCGGCTCCTCGAGCTGATCGACCAGCTGCGCGCGCAGGGGATCACCTGCATCGTGATCTCGCACAAGCTCCGCGAGGTCCTCCAGATCGCCGACCGGATCACCGTTCTCCGCGACGGGACCACGATCGAGACGATGCGCCGGGACGACCCCGACACCGACGAGGGACGGATCATCCGGGCGATGGTCGGGCGGGAACTCGACGCGCTCTTCCCCCAGCGTGACCCCGTCATCGGGGAGGAGCTGCTGCGCATCGAGAACTGGACGGTGCGTCATCCGAGCGACCCGGAGCGGATCGCGATCGACGGCGCCTACCTGCACGTGCGCGAGGGCGAGATCGTGGGCCTCGCCGGGCTGATGGGCGCCGGGCGCACGGAGCTCGCGCTGAGCATCTTCGGCCGCTCGTACGGCTCGGCGGTCACCGGGACGGCGTACAAGCGCGGCGTCGTGATCGATGTGAGCACCGTGGAGCGCGCGATCCGACACGGCATCGCGTACGCCACGGAGGATCGCAAGCAGTACGGGCTCAACCTCATCGGCGACATCCAGGCGAACGTCTCGCTGGCCGCCCTGTCGAGGCTCGCGAGGCTGGGGATCGTCGACCGCTTCCGCGAGCACAAGGTCGCCGACGCGTACCGCTACAAGATGAATATCAAGGCGCCCGACGTCTCGGCTGTCACCGGCAACCTCTCGGGTGGAAACCAGCAGAAGGTCGTGCTGGCGAAGTGGATGTTCGCCGGCCCCGACGTGCTGATCCTGGACGAGCCGACGCGCGGCATCGACGTCGGGGCGAAGTACGAGATCTATGGGATCATCAACGAGCTCGCCGCCCAGGGCAAGGCCGTGATCGTCATCTCCTCGGAGCTGCAGGAGGTGATCGGGCTCTCCGATCGCATCTACACGCTCGCGCACGGAAGGATCACGGCCGAGGTCGCCCGCGCGGATGCGACGCAGGACGTGCTCATGCGACACATGATGGAGGAGCCGTGAGGGGCGGGATCGGCGCATGAGCGACGGCACCGATGCGCGCGAGAACGCCGCACCGCGGACGACGGGGCCGCACACGACGAACGAGGCCGTCCGGCGACGCAATCTCTCGACGCTGCTGCGGCTCGTGCACGTCGAGGGGACGCTGACGCGATCGCGGGTCGGCGACCTGACCGGGCTCAACCGCTCCACGGTGACGGCGCTCGCTGGTGAGTTGCTCGAGCTCGGCCTCGTCCGCGAGAGCGAGCCCCCGCACACGGGGCGGGTCGGACGCCCGTCGCTCGGGATCGCCCCGGACGACGCCGTCGTCGCCCTCAGCCTGCGTGCCGAGCCCGACGCGATCTCGGTCGCGCTCGTCGGACTCGGCGGCGCCGTCCATTCTCGGCGTCGCCACGACCTCGCGAGCCCGCCGAACCCTCGCCGATTCGTCCAGATCGCCTCGTCCCTCGTCGACGCGATGAGGGCCGACATCGACCGGCACTTCCGCCTCGTCGGTGCGGGCCTCGCGATCCCCGGGCTCGTCGACGAGAGCGGGACCGTCCTGTTCGCCTCCCCTCTCGGGTGGAAGCGCGAGGCGATCGCGGCGCGGCTCTCGCACGCGCTCGGCATCCGCGTCGCAGCGGGGAACGATGCGAGCATCGGCGCCATGGCGGAGTCGCGCTTCGGCGTCGGTCGCGACTCCGACAACATGCTCTACCTCAGCGGCGCGCTCAGCGGGATCGGGGGCGGTCTGATCTTCGACGGGACGCTCCTGCGGGGGACCTCGGGGTTCGCCGGCGAGCTCGGCCACACCGTCGTCGTGCCGAACGGCAGGCGCTGCACGTGCGGCAGGCGGGGCTGCCTCGAGACGGAGGTCAACCCCCGCCGCGTGCTGGAGCTCCTCGGCCGCCGGGGGCTCGACGAGGACGAGCTCGACATCGAGCTCGGCGTCACGCGCGATCCCGCCGTGACCGCTGAGCTGGAGCGACAGGTCGGCGTCCTCTCCCCGACCCTGACGAACTTCGTCAACGCGTTCGCGCCGGACACCGTCGTCCTCGCCGGCTACCTCGGCGTCCTCCTCGCGACGAGCCGGGAGCGCCTCACCGACGCCGTCCGGGTCGATCCCCTGGGCGCCGACGGCCGTTCCGTGCGCCTGGAGAGGGCACGCATGCGGTCACGGCTGATGCTGCTCGCGCCGGCCGAGCTCGCCTTCGCCCCGCTCCTCGCCGATCCGGTCACGATCGATGCACTCAGCTCCCCCGTCGGGCGGCGTGGCGCGACGTGAGACCCGGCCCCGAGCCGGAATCCGACCGTGCCCGCGCGTTCGCGCGTAGAGGAAATCCCCCGTAAGAGGGCGATTTCCAGCAGGATCATCGGAGTCGGCGACATAATGGGGCCATGAGCGCACCCAGAATCCTGGTCGTCGACGATGAGCCGAACATCCGCGACCTGCTGTCTCAGAGCCTGCAGTTCGCCGGCTACCAGGTCCGCACCGTGATCAACGGCGCGCAGACCATCTCGGCCGTCCTCGAGGAGGAGCCCGACCTCATCGTCCTCGACGTGATGCTGCCCGACATGAATGGGTTCAGCGTCACCAAGCGGCTGCGCGACGCCGGCTACACCGCCCCGATCCTCTTCCTCACGGCGAAGGACGAGACCGAGGACAAGATCAAGGGCCTCAACGCGGGCGGCGACGACTACGTGACCAAGCCGTTCAGCCTCGACGAGATCGTCGCGCGCATCCAGGCGATCCTGCGCCGCACGATGCAGAGCGAGGAGGAGGAGCAGGTCATCCGTGCCGGCGAGCTGACGATGGACCAGGACACGCACGACGTGTTCGTCGGCGACGCCCAGATCGAGCTCAGCCCCACCGAGTTCAAGCTGCTGCGCTACCTCATGCTCAACCCGAACCGCGTGCTGTCGAAGGCGCAGATCCTCGACCACGTATGGGAGTACGACTTCAACGGCGACGCCGGCATCGTCGAGAGCTACATCTCGTACCTGCGCCGCAAGATCGACCCGCAGGCGTCCGAGCCGCTGATCCAGACCAAGCGCGGCTTCGGGTACATGCTCAAGGTCGACAAGACCGCGTAACGCGAGGGGCTTCCTGTGGCCGCCAGGACCGACGCGGTCACCACGTGGTGGCGGCGGATCAGCCTGCGCGCGAAGGTCACGGGCGTCACCGTCGCGATGATCGCGATCGGCCTGTTCGTCGCGGGCGTCGGGACCTCGTTCGTCCTGTACTCGGCGCTGCTGACCAACGTCGACGAGACCGTGCGCCAGCTCGTCCAGACGGAGGACGTCGCGAAGCGCCTGCTGGAGGTCTCCGAGGACGAGGAGGGCTCGGTCGAGGTCACGCCCAGCGACGAGGAGCTGCGCACGAACTACTTCGTCGCGCTGTACGGGCCGGACGGCGAGTTCATCGGCTCCTCCGGCGGCATCGGCGACGACTCCGACGCGCCCGCGTTCCCCGACGAGCTCACGCCCGATCGCGCGAAGGCGATGGAATCGCGCGTCTTCGGCCTCGAGTCCGAATCCGGGTCGACGTTCCGCACCTCCGTCGCGGTCGTCGAGCCGCAGGACACCCACGCGCTCTACAGCCAGGTCGTCGCGATCTCCGAGACCGAGACGCTCGGCGTCGTCCGGACCTACTTCGTCGTGTTCACCTTCGTCTCGATCATGACGATCGTGGCCGGCGCCTTCATCACGCGCTGGGTCGTCACGCTCACCTTCCGACGCTTCGGCCAGGTGGAGACGACCGCGATGGCGATCGCGAACGGCGACTTCCGCCAGCGGATGACCGACATCGAGCCGAGCACCGAGATCGGCCGCCTGAAGGTCGCGATCAACACGATGCTCGACCGCGTCGATCACTCGATCGCCCAGCGCGACTCGACGGTCCGCCAGATGCGGCGCTTCATCGGCGACGCCAGCCACGAGCTGCGCACGCCGCTCGTGAGCGTGCGCGGGTACGCGGAGCTGTACCGGATGGGCGCGATCAAGACGCCGGAGGACCTCGACCGGACGATGGAGCGCATCGAGAAGGAGGCGATCCGGATGGGCGCCCTCGTCGAGGACCTCCTGGCGCTCGCCCGTCTCGACGAGCGTCGCGAGCTCGACATCGTCCCGATCGACCTGCGGCGGATCGCCGGCGACGCCGCGATGGACACGCGGGCGGCCGACAAGGATCGGCGCGTCACCGTCGTCGACCGCACGCTCGACGGATTCGACGACGCCCCACCGCACGCCGACGAGGAGCCGGCACTCCCCCCGTCCGCGGCGCCGGGGCGCCGGAGGCGTGGGACGGCCACGTCGGCGCTGGAGCGCGCCACGACCTCCGCGATCAGCATCCTGCGCCGACGGCGCGAGACCACGCCGGAGGACGACGAGCAGCGCACGGCCGAGACCCGCCCGGTGCCGACGATCGGCCGGGAGGACCCGGCGCACGACGCGTACGCCGGCCTGCCGCCCATCGTGCTCGGCGAGGAGCACAAGGTGCGTCAGGTCGTCGCGAACCTGATCGGCAACGCCAGGCGCTACAGCCCGGCGGGGACCCCCATCGAGCTCGAGGTCGGCATCGATGCGGAGCGCGAGATGGGCTGGATCAGCGTCATCGACCACGGCGAGGGCGTGCCGGAGGCCATCCGCGGGCAGATCTTCGAGCGCTTCTGGCGTGCCGACACCTCACGTGCGAGGGAGACGGGCGGCAGCGGGCTCGGGCTCGCGATCGTCGCGTCGATCGTGGAGGCGCACCACGGCTCGGTGAGCGTGTCGGAGACCCCGGGCGGCGGCGCGACGTTCCGGATCGCGTTCCCGCTGCTGGAGCGTCGCCAGATCGCGGAGCACGCTCAGATCGAGACGCAGCCGCTCCCCCGCTTCCGCGACCTCTCCTGAGCCCGGGGCTCATCCGCGAGATGCACGGAGGCCCCCGGGATGCACCCGAGTTTCGATGCATCTCGCGAGATTCGGTGCATCTCGCGAGGGAGGGTCAGCGGAGGATGCCGAGGCGGTCCGCCGTGGCGGTCATCGTCGAGTCCGCGAGCTCCGGGGTCCCGTTCAGCCCCTCGCCCAGCGTGGGGACGAGCTCCTGGAGCCGGGGCCGCCACTGCGCGAACTGCTCGGGGAAGCAGCGCTCGAGCAGGCCGAACATGATCGGCACCGCCGTCGAGGCGCCGGGCGAGGCGCCGAGCAGGCCGGCGAGCGAGCCGTCCTCCGCGGCGACGACCTCGGTGCCGAACTGGAGCTTGCCGCCCTTCATCACCTGCGCGCGCTGACCGGCCTGGATGAGCTCCCAGTCGGCGCTCTCGGCGCTCGGCATGAACTCCCGCAGGCTCTCGATCTTGTCCGACCGGCTCTTGAGGAGCTCGCTGACGAGATACCTCACGAGCGAGAGGTTCGTCACGGCGACCTTCAGCATCGACCCGATGTTGCGGAAGCGGACCTGGCTGATGATGTCGGTCCAGCGCCCGTTCTTGAGGAACTTCGGACTGAAGGTCGCGAACGGGCCGAACATGAGCGAGCCCGTGCCGTCGACCATCCGCGCGTCCAGGTGCGGAACGGACATCGGCGGAGCACCGACCGCGGCCTGCGAGTAGACCTTCGCGCGGTGCTTGTCGACGAGCCGAGGATCCGAGGTCTTCAGGAACTGTCCGCCGATCGGGAACACGCCGTACCCGCGGATCTCCGGGATCTTCGCGGACTGCAGGAGCTTGATCGCCCAGCCGCCGGCGCCGACGAAGACGAACCGCGCGTTCACGATGCCCGGCGTCTTCCCCGTGAGCTGGCGGAAGTGGACGTCCCACGTGCCGTCGGAGCGGCGCTTCAGACGACGCACCTCGGTGTTGCGCATCATGCTGACGCCGCTGTCCTCGAGGTGCCCGAAGAGCTGGCGCGTCACGGCGCCGAAGTCGACGTCGGTACCGGACGGCACGCGCGTCGCGGCGAACGGCTCGCCCTTGCGGCGCCGGCGCATGAGCAGGGGCGCCCACTGGTTGATGACCCGCGAGTCCTCGCTGTACTCGATGCCGGAGAACAGCGGCTGCTCCTTGAGCGTCTCGTAGCGCTGTCGGAGGTACGCGACGTCCTCCTCGCCCTGCACGAAGGTCATGTGCGGCGTGGAGTTGATGAACGTCTCCGGCGCCGAGAGGATGCCGCGCTCGATGAGCGAGACCCACAGCTGCCTGCTGACCTGGAACTGCTCGTTGATCCCGACGGCCTTGGTCGGATCGTTCGGATCCGGCATGTAGTTGAGCTCGCACAGCGCGGAATGGCCGGTGCCGGCGTTGTTCCACGCGTCGGAGCTCTCCTGCGCCACATCGCCGAGCCGTTCGAAGGCGACGATGTTCCAGTCGGGCTGCAGTTCCTTCAGCAGCGTGCCGAGCGTCGCGGACATGACTCCGCCGCCGATCAGCACGACGTCAAACGATTCGCTCACCAGATCATCCTAGATCTCCCGCCTGCGGCCGCCTAAACGGCCGGCAGACGGAAGAATGCGCATTCTTCGCTGGAGGTGAGGACGCGGGCGATCCGTCAGACCGCGACGGGCTGCGCCTGGGCGACGAGCTCGGCGATCTGGATCGTGTTGAGCGCCGCGCCCTTGCGGAGGTTGTCGTTCGAGATGAACAGCGCGAGCCCGCGGCCGTCCGGTGCCGACTCGTCCTGGCGGATCCGGCCGACGAAGCTCGGGTCCTGCCCGGCGGCACCCAGCGGGGTCGGGACCTCCTCGAGCGCGACGCCCGGCGCATCCGCGAGCACTTCGCGGGCCCGCTCCGGGGTGATCTGGTCGCGGAACTCGGCGTTGATGCTCAGCGAGTGCCCGGTGAACACGGGCACGCGCACGCACGTGCCCGACACGCGCAGCTCCGGCAGATCGAGGATCTTGCGGCTCTCGTTGCGGAGCTTCTTCTCCTCGTCGGTCTCGTTCGAGCCGTCGTCGACGATGCTGCCGGCGAGCGAGACGACGTCGAACGCGATGGGGGCGACGTACTTCTCCGGGGCAGGGAAGTCGACCGCCGAGCCGTCGTGCGTCAGGTCGCCCGCCGTGCCCTGCGCGATGGCGGCCTGCGCCTGCGAGAGGAGCTCCTCGACGCCGCCGAGCCCCGAGCCGGAGACGGCCTGGTAGGTCGAGACGATGAGCCGCTCGAGGCCCGCCTCGGCGTGCAGCGCCTTCAGCACCGGCATCGCGGCCATCGTCGTGCAGTTCGGGTTCGCGATGATGCCCTTGCGCGCCTCGCCGATCGCGTGCGGGTTGACCTCGCTGACGACGAGCGGGACATCGGGGTCCATCCGCCACGCGCTCGAGTTGTCGACGACCGTCGCACCAGCGGCGGCGAAGCGCGGGGCGTGCTCCTTCGAGGGGCCGCCGCCGGCCGAGAACAGGGCGATGTCGATGCCCTCCAGGTCGGTGGACTCGATGTCCTCGACCGTGACCGCGACGCCGCCGTAGGCGATCTCCTTGCCCGCGGAGCGCGACGAGGCGAACAGGCGCAGCTCGCGGATCGGGAAGCCCCGCTGCGCGAGGATCTCCAGCATCTTGCCGCCGACCTGACCTGTGGCGCCGACGACGGCGAGCGAGACTCCGGATTCTGCGATTCGTGCCATGAGACGTCCTCGGGGTTGCGGATCGCGGCGCAGACGCACCTGCGATTGCGTCGATTCTACCGGCGGGTCATCGCGATCAGCTCCGCCTCGAGCGCGCGCTGGTCGTCGGCGTCGAGCACAGAGCCCCACAGCGGCGCACTGCTCACGCCGTCGGTGGCCGCGACGATGATCCGGATGACCTCGGGCGCGAGGCCGTCCGCCGACAGCTCCTCGCGCCAGCGACGACCGTCGGCGTCCGAGAGCTCGCGCACCTCGGGATCGGCCATCAGCTGGGCCGAGACGGAGATCAGATCGCGGATGTCCTGGCCGCCCGCCTCGGCGAAGCTCGCCCGGATGTACCCGCGCGCCAGGCGTCCCGGCGTGCCCTCCGACTCGGCATCCGCCTCGTTGTGCACGGCCTGGCGGAAGCGCTCGAACAGGTGGAGCGCTCCGGCGCGCACCAGATCGTCCTTGCTCGCGAAGTGGTAGACGAGGCCGCCCTTCGAGACGCCGGCGGTCTCGGCGATCTCGGCCAGCGAGACGCCGACCCCCCGGCGGGCGAACAGCTCGGTCGCCGCATCGAGGATGATCCGCCGCGTGTCGTCGGCGTCCCGGCCCGCTACTCGACCCATCTGCCCTCCCCGATCAGGCCACACTATCCGCCGGCGCTCTGCGCTCGCTCGGCACGAGGAGGAACGCGACCACAGCGCCGGCCAGCATCACCGCGGCGGCGATCCCGGTCGTCGTCTGCATCGCGGTGACGAACGCCTCGCGCGCCTCCTCGAGCGCCGGCGAGGACGCGTCGAGCGCCGCCGATGCCGCCGCGAGCGAGTCGCGCGCAGCCTCGGGTGCGTCGGCCGGCAGGGCGACGCGGTAGACCGCGGTCAGGACGGACCCGAGCAGAGCGATGCCCATCGCCGTCCCCAGCTCGTAGGCCGTCTCGGAGATCGACGACGCGGCGCCGGACTTCTCCGCGGGGACGGCCGAGACCACGGCGTCGACGCTGAGCGTCTCCGAGACGCCGACGCCGAGGCCCAGCGGCACGAGCGCCGCGAGCACCCAGGCCAGGTGCTCGGTGCTCTCGAGGAGTCCGACGAGGGCGAGGCCTGCGGCGCCGATCGTGAGGGCGAGGGCGATCGCCCTCCCACGGCCGAGCCGCCGGAGCAGGAACCCGACGGCGAAGACCGCGAGCATCGCGGCGGCCGCCGCCGGCAGCTGCGCGAGCCCGGCCTCCAGCGGACCGAGCCCGCGGGCGAGCTGCAGGTACTGCGAGAAGAAGAACAGCGCGCCGCTCATCGCGAACACCGAGATGAAGTTGATCGCGACCGCCCCGCTGAACGACGGGATCCGGAAGAGCGCGACGTCGATCAGCGGCGACGGCAGCCGCTTCTGGCGCCGCACGAAGGCAATGCCCGCCGCGGCGCCCACGACGATCGCGACCGCGCCGTCGGGGCCGAACCCGCCTCCCGCCAGCTGCTTGATCGCGTAGACGATCGGCACGATCGCGAGCACCGACAGCAGGCTCGAGAGGAGGTCGATCGGCCGCGGCACACGGCTGCGCGATTCCGGCAGCACCCAGGCGCCGACCGCGATCACGGCGAGCATCACCGGCACGTTGATGAGGAACACGCTCCCCCACCAGAAGCTCTCCAGCAGCACGCCCCCGAGCAGCGGACCGAGCGCCAGGCCCGCGGCGGCCGCGACCGACCAGATCGCGATCGCGCGGGTGCGCTCGGCCGGATCCGTGAAGATGTTGCGGATGAGGGAGAGCGTGGAGGGCATCAGCGTCGAGCCCGCGACACCGAGGAGCAGCCGTGCGACGATCAGCACCTCCGCCGTCGGCGCGAACGCGGCGACGATCGACGCGAGTCCGAAGGCGGTCGCGCCGATGAGCAGCAGTCGCTTGCGGCCGACCCGGTCGGCGACGTTCCCCATCGTGACGAGCAGCCCCGCGATCGCGAACGAATAGATGTCGCCGATCCACAGCACCTGGGCGGCCGTCGGGTCGAGGTCGCGCGACAGTGCGGGCACGGCGAGGTAGAGCACGGTCGCGTCGATCGCGAGCAGCAGGACCGCTCCGGCGAGGACGGCCAGGCTGAAGTACCTCCGGGCGGGTGTCATGGTCACTCCAAAACTATACCGACTGGTCGGTATAGTTTCCTCGACCTGACTGGGCACCGCCTGTGCAGGAGCGGTGCGGGCGGCGCCGTGCGGCGCCGCTCGCGACACGGACCGGACGCGCTATACGCCGGGGGCGCGGCGGGCCCGCGCGAGCGCACGGGCGTAGCGGACGCCGGTGAACACGGCGGCCACGACGGCGAGGGCCGCCGTGACGAGGAACGCCGTAGGGAAGCCCGTGCCGGCGGCGATGAACCCGACGACGAGGGAGCCGAGGCCGGTGCCGGTGTCGAACCCGATGTTCCAGACCGTGCTGGCCGTGTCCCGCATCCGGCTCGGCACGACCGAGAAGGCCACGACCAGCGTGAGATTCTGCAGTGCGCCGTACGCGACGCCGACGAGGAGCATCCCGGCGATGAGCGCGACGGGCGCCCCTCCGGTGACCGAGCCTGCCACGACGCAGAGGCCGGCGGCGCAGATCAGGAGCAGCGGCCAGACGAACCGGTGCGGGCCGAACCGATCGGAGAGACCTCCCGCGAGCCAGCGCGTGAATGCCGCGACGCCCGTCAGGGCGAGCAGCCCGGCCGTGGCGATCGCACCGGCGTACGGGAACTGGGGCGCGAACGAGATCAGGGCGCCACCGGGGGTCGTCACGGCGAGGAGCACGAACGCGGGCGCCGCGAGCGCCAGCACGGCCGAAGCCCCGGGAAGACCGGCCGCGGCGTCGTCCCCGTCGTCATCCGGCGGGTGCCGGTCGATCCGCCGCCCGAGGACGATCGCGAACGGCACCGCCACGACGGGCAGGACACCCGCGGCGAACACGACAGCGAAGCCGACCGACTCCGCCGCGAGCGCCGCCGTCGGGATCAGCAGCACCTGCGGGACCGCGATCGCGAGGCCGTAGGCCCCGATGGCCCTGCCGCGATGCGTCGGCGCGACCAGGTGGGCGACGGCGCTCGCACCGCAGACCGTGAGCACGGCGAACCCCGCACCCCGCACGGCGGACAGCGCGAGCACGGCGGGGAGGGTCGTCGCCAGAGCGAAGAACGCCGACGGCGCCCCCAGCAGCACCAGGCCGGCGCCGAGCGTGACCCGCCAGCCGAGGGTGCGCAGCGCCCAGGGCACCGTGGTCTGGAACACCACGGTCGCGAGCATCAGCACCGCGTTGACGAGGCCGGCGCCACCCTCGTCGGCCCCGATCTGTCGCGCCCAGAGGGGCGCGACGGGCATCAGCGCCGAGTAGCCGGCGAAACCGAGCGCGGTCGCCACGAGGAGCGGCCGCATGCCGGGCGCCGTCCAGACCGATCCGGCCGGGGCCCGCGCGGAGCGTTCAGCCATGGGTCCATCCTCCCAGGGCCCGCGGCGCGGGGCGGCATCGCGTGGTGCGGCCCCGGCGCCGCGCCCTCAGCGCCCGGTGCCCGCGTAGACCGTCGCCTCGACCTCGCCGTCCAGGCCGTACGCCGTGTGGACGGCGCGGGCGGCCTCGTCGAGGTCCTCGGCGGCGACGATGACCGAGATGCGGATCTCGCTGGTGGAGATCATCGCGATGTTGATGCTCGCGGTGCGCAGCGCCTCGAACAGCGTCTGCGAGACGCCGGAGGTGGTGCGCATGCCCGCGCCGACGACCGAGAGCTTGCCGATCTGGTCGTCGTAGACGAGGTTCTCGAATCCGAGGTGCTCGCGGTCGCCCGTGAGGCGGCGAACGACCTCGCTCGCGTCGGGGCGAGGGAGCGTGAACGAGATGTCGGTGCGACCGGCCGACGCGGACTGCACGTTCTGGACGATCATGTCGATGTTGACGCCCATGTTCGCCACGAGGGCGAAGATCTCCGCCGCCGAGCCGGGGACGTCGGGGACGCCGATCACGGTGATCTTGGCCTGGCTGCGGTCGGTGGCGACGCCCGTGACGACGGACTCCTCGTTGCCGATGCCCTCATCCGACATGTCTTCTCCTCTTGCTGCCCGGGGATCGGTCATCCCCTCGCCGAGGACGTACGTGCCCTCGTTCGATGTGAAGGTGGAACGCGCGTGGATCAGCACGTTGTGGCGGCGCGCATACTCGACGGCCCGGATGTAGAGCACCTTCGCGCCGTTCGCGGCCAGCTCGAGCATCTCCTCGGAGCGGACCGCGTGGAGCTTGCGCGCCAACGGGACGTAGCGCGGGTCGGCGGTGAAGATCCCGTCGACGTCGCTGTAGATCTCGCAGACGTCGGCGTCGAGCGCCGCGGCCAGCGCCACGGCCGTCGTGTCCGATCCGCCGCGCCCGAGCGTCGTGATGTCTCGGGTGTCCCGGTTGAACCCCTGGAATCCGGCGACGATGACGATCGCGCCGTCGTCGAGCGCCTCGCGCAGGCGCACGGGCGTGACGTCGACGATCCGGGCCGAGCCGTGATCGGCCGTCGTGATCATCCCGGCCTGGCTGCCGGTGAAGGAGCGCGCCTCGAGTCCCATCGAGTGGATCGCCATGGCCAGCAGCGCCATCGAGATCCGCTCGCCGCTGGAGAGCAGCATGTCGAGCTCGCGCGGGGCCGGGAGCGGGGCGACCGCGTTCGCGAGGTCGAGGAGCTCGTCGGTCGTGTCGCCCATGGCGCTGACGGCGACCACCACGTCGTGCCCTGCCCTGCGCGTGTCCACGATGCGCTTCGCGACGCGCTTGATGCTCTCGGCGTCCGACACACTCGATCCGCCGAACTTCTGGACGATCAGGGCCACGTATCACTCCGGGGTCGCGGATGCGGCTCTCGCACCCGATGACCCATCGTATGGGCCGGACCCTCTCCCGGAAAATTCTGAATCACTCGCTATACGGCCCCCAGACCGATGAGAACGCCGCGAGGTATGCGTCCCGGTGCGGATCTCGATCCGTGCTGGGGCGTATGCATCGCAAGGCCGAAGAGGGAGACGTACTGAGTACGTCGACCGATGAGAACGCAGCGAGGTATGCGTCCCAGTGCGGATCAGAGCCGACGCCGGCCTTCGAAGGCGCGGCCGAGGGTTACCTCGTCGGCATACTCGAGGTCGCCGCCGACGGGGAGGCCGGAGGCGAGGCGCGAGACCGTGATCTCCATCGAGGTGAGGAGCCGGCTGAGGTAGCTCGCGGTGGCCTCGCCCTCGAGGTTGGGGTTGGTCGCGAGGATGACCTCGGTGACGGTGCCGTCGGCGAGGCGCTGCATGAGCTGCGGGATGCGCAGGTCGTCCGGTCCGACGCCGGCGATCGGGCTGATGGCTCCGCCGAGCACGTGGTAGAGGCCGCGGAACTCACGGGTGCGCTCGATGACGGAGACGTCCTTCGCGTCCTCGACGACGCAGATCAGCTCCTGGCTGCGCCGGGGGTCGCGGCAGATCGAGCAGCGCTCCTCCTCGGAGACGTTCCCGCAGATGTCGCAGAAGCGCACGCGCTCGCGCACTTCGCGCAGCAGCTCCGACAGTCGCGAGACGTCGAAGCTCGGCGTCTGGAGGATGTGGAACGCGATGCGCTGCGCCGACTTCGGGCCGACGCCAGGGAGGCGACCGAGCTCGTCGATCAGCTCCTGGACGATGCCGTCGTACATGTGTGCCTCACTGGATCAGGCGAACCGCGTGGGCTGCTCGTGGGGTTCTTCGTGCAGGAAGGTGGCGCCGAGGATCTGCCGCACGACGGCCTCGCCGCGGCGCTCGACGCCGTCGGGGACGTTGACCTGCCGGCGCTGGACGGACGGCCTCGACGGCTCTGGGGTCGCCGGCTCCTCGGCCGGCGGCTCGGGAGCGACCGGCTCGGGCTCCGGCGGCGCCGGCGGCGCGTAGCCGCCCGGCGCGGCGACGGGGGCCGCGCCCGGCGTCTCGCCCGACCCCGGCATGGCGGGGATCGCCGCGACCGACCAGCCGGTCACGGACGCGGGCGCGCTCGCCTCGCGTGGCGCCGCGTCGGCCGGTCGAGCGTATGCGTCGGCGTAGGACCCCGGCTCGGGGTCGTCGTCCGGCGGGGGCGCGTCGTCGGCCGGGGCCGGCGGATCGACACGGGCGCGGTAGCGGACCCGCACGCCGAGTACCTCGTGGATCGCGGTGCGCAGGTCGTCGGCGGGCGCTCCCTTGAAGGCGCCCATGTCCTGCGCGCTCGGGAACGACATCAGCAGCACGTCGCCCGACTGCACCTCGGCGACGCGGGCGCGCGAGACGACGGCCGCGCTCTCGGCTGAGGAGGACGTCAGCCGCGTGGTGACGTCGGACCAGGCCGCGCTCAGTCGGTCGAGCGTGAGTGGGGCGGCCTCCTCCGGCTCTGCGGCCGGCGCGGCCTCGGCGGGCCGCTCGCCCCCCGAGTGCGGCGGGGCCTCCTCCGGCTCGGTCGACGAGGCGGGCGCGCCGGCCGACGGCGGGTCGTCGGCGGCCGGGGCGCTCGGCTCGGCGACGGGCGCCGCCGGGGCGGCCGT
>JBQDDT010000017.1:0-9871 GCA_052092505.1 Microbacterium sp.
CGTCGATCATCTCGACGTTGATGATCCCCCGCTCGCGCCCGTGCTGCAGCAGCACGACGTCGCGGTAGAGGGACTGCATGTCGGTGAGCACGCGGTCGAGGCCGTCGCGCAGGCTCCGCGTCGCCCTGCGCTTCTGCTCGTCCTCGAGCGCCGTCAGCTGCGCGCGCACGGCGGGAGGCACACGCGACCCCTCCGGGATGCCGACCGTGCGCAGGAGGGATGCCCGCTCCGCCTCGTCGCGCTCAGCCGTGAGCGCCTTCGCGTCGTCGGTCGCCGTCTGCACGATGCGACCGGCGACCCCGACGACGTCGCCGATCGTGCGGGCCGCGAGCACGGAGCGCAGGCTCTCGTCGCGACGCTCGCGCGCCGCCTCGTCGGTCGCGAGCCGCTGCGCCATCCCGATGTGGCGCTGAGCGTGCCGCGCCGCCTGCTCCGCCACGCCCTGATCGGCACCGGTGCGCGAGACGATGAGCCTGGCGACGTCGTCGATCTCCGGCTCGCGCAGCCTGACCGTGCGCACGCGGGAGCGGATCGTCGGGAGCAGGTCGGCCTCGCTCGGCGCGCAGAGGACCCAGATCGTGTTCTCCGGCGGCTCCTCGAGCGCCTTGAGGAGCACGTTCGACGTCCGCTCGACCATCCGATCGGCGTCCTCCATCACGATGACGCGGAAGCGCCCGTGCGACGGCGAGAAGTACGACCGCTCGACGAGCTCGCGCGCCTGCTTGATCGTGATGATCACGCCCTCGGTGCGCAGCGCGGTGAGGTCGGGATGGGTGCCGGCGAGGACCTGCCGCATCGTGGCGACGTCGTCGCTCCCCTCGGCGATCAGGGACGCCGCGAAGGCGTGCGCGAGGGTGGAGCGGCCCGATCCAGGCGGGCCCGTGATGAGCCAGGCGTGCGCGCGGGAGGCGTCGTCCTCGCTCGCCCGCATCAGCTCGGCGACCGCCTCGTCCTGCCCCCAGACGTCACCCCACGGCAGCTCGGGGGCGGCGACGGTCGTCATGGAATCAGCCTAACCGCCGCCCACGACACGACGCGTCGCTCAGCCGTCGAGCGCCGCGACCCTCTGCTGGATCGCCGCGGCGATCTCCTCAGGCGACCGTCGCGCGTCGACCACGAGAAAGCGCTCAGGCTCGGCGACCGCGAGGTCCAGGAACGCCGCCCTGACGCGCGTGTGGAAGTCGTCGCGCTCCGCCTCCATCCGATCGAACGGCTTCTCCTCGGCGTCCAGGCGCGCACGGGACGACGCGGCGTCGAGGTCGAGGAGGATCGTGAGGTCGGGCAGAGCGCCGTCCGTGGCCCACAGCGACAGGCGCCGCACCTCGTCGGGGTCGAGCACGCGTCCCGCCCCCTGGTAGGCGACCGACGAATCGAGGTACCGGTCCTGGATCACCACGGAGCCGGCATCGAGAGCCGGCCCGACGAGCGCGTCGATGTGATGCGCTCGATCCGCGGCGAACAGCAGCGCCTCCGCGCGGGGGCCGAGGTCCGCCTCGTCGTCGCCAGCGCGATGGTGCAGCACGATCTCGCGGATGCGCCGCCCCACGGCGGTGCCTCCCGGCTCCCTCGTGCGGACGACGTCGCGACCGTGCGCCTCGAACCACTCGGCGAGGAGCGCGGCCTGCGTGGTCTTTCCCGCGCCGTCTCCCCCCTCCAGGGTGATCCAGAGGCCGCGGGTCACGAGCTCTTCTTGGTCGTCTTCTTGCGGGTGGTCGTGCGACGGGCGGTCGTCTTCTTCTTCGCGGGGCCCTTCGCCCGCTTCTCCGCGATGAGCTCGACCGCGCGCTCGAAGGTGATGTCGTCGACCGACTCGCCTCGCGGGATCGTCGCATTCGTCTCGCCGTCGGTGACGTACGGGCCGAACCGACCGTCGCGGACCTTGAGCGGCTTGCCGCTGACCGGGTCCGCCTCGAACTCCTTCAGGGCGCTGGCGGCCCTGCGGGCGCCGTACTTCGGCTGCTTGTACAGCTCGAGGGCCTCATCGAGGGTGACGGAGAAGATCTGGTCCTCGGTCTGGAGGGAGCGCGAGTCGGTCCCCTTCTTGAGGTACGGCCCGTACCGGCCGTTCTGTGCTGTGATGGGCTCCCCGCTCTCGGGGTCCTCACCGACCGTGCGGGGCAGGTCGAGCAGGCTGATCGCGGTGTCGAGGTCGATCGTCTCGGGCGACATCGACTTGAACAGGGACGCCCGGCGCGGCTTCGGCTCGTCCTTCTTGGCCGTCTTCTTCTTCGGCTTGTCGTCCACGACCTCGCCCGTGGCCTCGTCGACCGCGTCGGGGTCGACCGGCTCCTCCTCCTGGAGGTAGGGGCCGAACCGGCCGTCCTTCACGACCACCGTCTTGCCGGTTGCCGGGTTCGTCCCGAGCACGCGGTTGCCCGCGACCGGGGCGTCGATGAGCTCCTGCGCCTTCTCGGGGGTGAGCTCATCGGGAGCCAGCTCGTCTGGGACGTTGACGATGCGCGGCTTGGCGTCGGGCTGGTCGGGGTCGGCGACCTCGAGATACGGACCGTACCGGCCGAACCGGAGCGTCGCCGTATCGGTGATCCGCGTCGCGTTGATGGCGCGCGCGTCGATGTCGCCGAGGTCGTCGACGATGTTGCGCAGGCCGGGGTGCCCCTCGCCGCCGAAGTAGAAGGACCTCAGCCACTCCGGCCGCTTCTGCTCCCCGCGGGCGATCGCGTCGAGATCGTTCTCGAGATCGGCCGTGAAGTCGTAGTCGACGAGCTCCGTGAAGTGCTGCTCGAGCAGGCGCGTGACGCTGAACGCGAGCCACGTCGGCACGAGCGCCTGGCCGCGCTTGACGACGTATCCCCGATCGAGGATCACGCCGATGATGCTCGCGAACGTCGATGGGCGGCCGATGCCGCGCTCCTCGAGCACCTTCACCAGGCTGGCCTCGGTGTAACGGGGCTTCGGGCTCGTCTGGTGCCCCTTCGCCTCCGGCTCGCCGAGCACGACATCGTCTCCGACGGCGACCTGCGGAAGCGACTGGTCATCGCCCTTGTCCGCGTCTCGGCGGGACTCGTCGCGGCCCTCCTCGTACGCCTCGAGGAAGCCCTTGAACGTGTAGACGGTGCCCGACGCGGTGAGCTCGGCCTTCTGCCCGTCGACGGTCGTCTCGAGCGTGATCGTCGTGGTCTCGAACTTCGCGTCGGCCATCTGGCTGGCGACCGTGCGCTTCCAGATGAGGTCGTACATCCGCTTCTCGTCGCGGCCCAGGTCGCTTCCCAGCTCGCTCGGCCGCCGGAAGTGGTCGCCAGACGGGCGGATCGCCTCGTGCGCCTCCTGCGCGTTGCGGCTCTTCGACGCGTACATGCGCGGCTTGAGCGGGACGGCCTTGTCGCCGTACAGCTGCGTCGCCTGCTGCCTGGCGGCCTGCACGGCCTGCGAGGACAGGTTGGTCGAGTCCGTGCGCATATAGGTGATGTATCCGCGCTCGTACAGGCTCTGCGCGACCGACATCGCCGTCTTCGCCGTCATGCCGAGCTTGCGGCCGGCCTCCTGCTGCAGCGTCGACGTCGTGAACGGCGCGTACGGGCGTCGGGTGCCCGGCTTCGCCTCGACGCTCGTGACGGCGGCGTCGGCGGACTCGAGGGCCGTGGCGAGCTTCGTCGCGGCGGCCTCGTCGAGGACGACGACCGCGCGCTTGAGCTTGCCGTCCTCGTCGAAGTCGCGGCCGACCGCGACCGGGGCGTCATCCAGGCGGACGAGTCGGACGCGGAAGGCGTCGTCGGAGCGCGACGCCTTCGCGTCGATGCCCCAGTAGTCGGCGGAGACGAACGCCATCCGCTCGCGCTCGCGGTCGACGACCATCCGCATCGCGGCCGACTGCACGCGGCCCGCGCTGAGCGTCTGCCCCTCGCGGCCGCTGCCGACCTTGCGCCAGAGCACGGGCGAGACGTCCCAGCCGTAGAGGCGGTCGAGGACGCGCCGCGTCTCCTGCGCGTCGACGAGCGAGAGGTCGAGCTCGCGCGTGTTGTCGATCGCGGCCCTGATGGCATCCTCGGTGATCTCGTGGAACACCATGCGCTTGACGGGGACCTTCGGCTTGAGCGTCTCGAGCAGGTGCCACGCGATGGCCTCGCCCTCGCGGTCCTCATCCGTCGCGAGCAGGAGCTCGCTCGCCCCCTTCAGCGCGCGCTTGAGCTCGGAGACGGTCTTCGTCTTCCGGTCGCTGACCACGTAGTAGGGCTCGAAGCCGTTGTCGACGTCGATCGAGTACTTGCCGTATGCGGCCCGATCCTTCTCGGGAATGTCCTTCTTGTTCGCGAGATCGCGGATGTGGCCGACGGAGCTGAGCACCTCGTACTCATCGCCGAGATAGTTCTGGATCGACTTCATCTTCGTCGGCGACTCGACGATGACGAGCTTCTTCCCTGCGCCTGCTGCCAAGGGGCGTCCTTTCTTCGCAGGTAACCATACACACCGCCTCCTGTCAGAACGCGCGCTCGTGCTGCGCGCATTCCCGAGCGAGGGGTTCACCGCCGATCACGGCGGCCCCGCCCGCGCGACGGCGGGCACGGGGAGGCCAGCGTAGCGCGTGGCCACCGCGACGGTCGCGACGAGGTCATCGAGCGCGCACGAGGCGAGCTCGGCCCCCTGGGCCGATGCCACGCCGGCGGCCAGGGCGCAGGGATCGCCGGGGACGGCGCCGGTGGCCGCGTCGGCTGCGGCGAGCGCCGCGGCGTCGGCGATGCCGGCCGCCCGCTGGCTCTCGGCCGCCGCGCCTCCGACGGCCGCGAGGCCGAGGGAGAGGACGGCCGCGGCCCCGACCACGCCGACGGCGAGGATCGTCCCTCCCATCACAGGCCTCCTGCCAGTGCGCAGCTGCGCGCCTCGAGGGGGACGTCGAGCGGTCCAGCCGTCACGCGCGCTCGGGCCGTGATGCACACCGTCTCTCCCTCGTGCGAGACCCCGTGCGTCGCCCCGGACACCGCGGCGGCGACGACACCGGCCGCCCTCGCCCCGTCCTCCCCGCGCGCGATGAGCCGAGCCGCGTCGGCCGCCGCGTCCTGCAGGCGCACCTGCGCCGAGGCGAACGACAGCGCGCCGACCGCGAGCGCGACGACGACCACGACGGCAGGGATCGCCAGCGCGAGCTCCGCCGTGACCGAGCCGCGCTCCCCGTCCCGGCGCGCATCGCCGGGCGGGACGGGTCGAGCGTGGGCCGCGCGCGTCATGCGGTGCTCAGCGCCCGCTCGATGATGTCGGTGAGCAGTCCCTTGACCGCTCCCGATCTGAGCACCGCGACGAGCAGACCGGCGAAGGCCACCGCCGCGAGCGTCACGATCGCGTACTCGGCCGTGGATGCGCCCTCTTCGTCGCGGAGGAGCTCGAGTGCTGTGTTCATGGTGTTCTCCTTCTTGTGGTGCGGCCTCCCCGTGCGGGAGGCCGTGGTCGGGTGCGCGAGGGCGTCACAGGTCGGGAAGCGACGCGCTCTGGAGCACGGCGAGGAGCATCGGCATCACGCCGAGGCAGAGAAAGGCGGGAAGCGTGCAGGCGCCGAGCGGGACGAGCAGCCGCGTGCCGAGCCTCGCGGCCCTCACCCGCCCGTCGGTGCGCACCTCGTGCCGCTGCTGGACGGCCGTGGCGCGCAGCAGCTCGATCGCGGGCATACCGGCCCGCCGCGAGAGCTCGAGCACGCGCTCCACTTCGCCGTCCCCCGACGGGGGCGCCTTCCTCGCTCTCCGTCTCGCGGTCGGCGCGGCATCCGCCGCTCTCGTCTCGGCCACGAGCCGGCGCGCCCGCTCCAGCGACACCCCGCCGCCGAGCGCGATGGCCATGAGCTCGGCCTCGAGCCCTGGCGTTCCCGGAGCGGGTCGTGCGGCGCGAATGAGGCGCGCAGCCCAGAGCCGGCCGCCGAGGATCATGCCGACGCCAGCGACGAGGCACGCCGCCCCGCCGGCCGACCCGGTGAACACCCCGACGACGTCGAAGCCCAGGGCGAGCGCGATCACGATCCCGATGAGCGGCAGCGCGCTCATGAGCCGAGCCGTGTGCGTGGGCTCGGCCATCGCGACCCTGACGTCGTCGAGTGTCTCCTGCGCGTCACGGAGCGCCGTCGCCATCCCCCGCAGGGCCTCGGCGAGGGGCGCGCCGACGGTTGAGGCGATCTCCCACGCCGCCGCGACGTCACGCCACGCTCCCGCCCGGTCGCGCCGTTCGTCGCGGCGACGGCCCGCCCACCGGCCGACCGGCCGCTCCGCGCGGGCCTCCTGCTCGATCGCCTCCGCGACGGGCGCTCCGGACGAGATGCGCTCGGCGATCCGCCCCGCCGCCGGATCGTCCGTCTCGGCGAGGTGCCGCCACGCGACCTCGGGGACGGCACCCGCGCTGAGGAGCACGGAGAGCCGGAGGACGCCGGCGGCGATCGCGCGCGTCCCGCCGGAGCCGGCGTGCGTCGTCTGGCCGGCGCTGGTCCTCATCCCCATGGCCTGGACTCCTCGATCCCGAGGCGCCCGCCCCGGTCGCCGAATCGCCCGACGCTCGCGAGGCGCCTGGCGCCCGTGCCGTCGCGTTCGAGGTGCAGGACCCAGGCGATCGCGCTCGTCACCTGCCTGGCCACCGCGTGGTCGTCGAGCCCGGCGAGTGCGCCCAGCGCCTCCAGCCGCGCCGGGACGTCGACCAGGCCGCTCGCGTGGAGCGTGCCGGCCCCGCCGTCGTGGCCGGTGTTCAGCGCCGTGAGCAGCTCCCGCACCTCCTCGCCACGGCACTCGCCGACGACGATCCGGTCGGGCCGCATGCGCAGCGACTCGCGCACGAGCCGGGCGAGCCCCACCTCTCCCGCGCCCTCGAGGTTCGGCTGCCTCGCCTCCAGTGCGACGTGGTGCGGATGCGGCACCCGCAGCTCGGCCACGTCCTCGATCGTGACGATCCGCTCCGACGGAGGGACGTGCGCGAGCAGGGCGCCGAGCAGCGTCGTCTTCCCCGAGCCCGTCGCGCCCGTGACGAGCACGTTCTGCCGGGAGCGCACCACGTCGATGAGCCACGCGTGCTGCGCGGGCGTGAGCGCCCCTCCCCCCGCCAGGTCGTCCAGGTCGGCACCGCTGAGGGTCGGCACGCGCACCGACAGCGCCGTCCCGCCGGTCGCGACGGGCGGGAGCACGGCGTGCACTCGGACCCCGCCGGCCAGGCGCACGTCGACGCAGGGGGTCGCGTCGTCGATGTGACGCCCTCCGGCCGCGATCAGCCGCACCGCGAGATCGCGCACCTCCCGCTCCGACGCGCGCCACGAGGCCACGCGCTCCGAGCCGGCACCGCGGTCGACGAACAGGCCGCCCGCCCCGTTCACGAACGCGTCGGTGATGCCCTCCTCTGCGAGGAAGGGAGCGAGCGGACCGAACACGTCCTCACCGATCGGCGGCCGCGCCGGGGCCGTGCGCCCCGCGTCAGCCTCCGTCGGGGGCGCTGCCGCGCCCGCCACGGAACGGGGCTGGACGATGAACGGCTCGGTCATGCCATCGACGCTAGGAACCGCTCCGCGCGAACCCTCCCGTATCCACAGCCCGATCCGCCCGGTCCGCACGACACGCCGCCTGTGGAGACCGCCGTGCGCCGCGACCCCGCCGACACGCATCCCCTCACGCCGCCACGGGACGGCGAGTACGCTTCTGACGAGCCCGTCGTCCGCACGGATCTCAGAACGCACGAGCCGCAAAGGAGCGCGCTGCATGAGCAGTCAGATCGATCACCTCATCGACGAGAACCGCGTCTTCCCGCCGAGCGAGGACTTCGCCGCGAACGCCGTCGCCCAGCCGGACCTGTACGAGAAGGCGAAGGCGAGCCCCGAGGAGTTCTGGGCCGATCAGGCCCGCAGGCTCGTGACGTGGGAGAAGCCGTTCACCGAGACCCTCGACTGGTCGAACCCGCCGTTCGCGCGCTGGTTCGCCGACGGGGAGCTCAACGTCGCCTACAACTGCCTCGACCGTCACGTGGAGACGGGCAGCGGCGACCGGGTCGCCTACCACTTCGAGGGCGAGCCGGGCGACACCCGCACCATCACCTACGCGGAGCTGACCGACGAGGTCAAGCGCCTCGCCAACGTGCTCGCCGACCTCGGCATCGGCGAGGGCGACCGCGTCGCGATCTACATGCCGATGATCCCCGAGGCCGTCGCCGCGATGCTCGCGGTCGTCCGCGTCGGCGCGATCCACTCCGTCGTGTTCGGCGGCTTCAGCGCCGACAGCCTGCGGGCACGGATCGACGACGCCGGCGCGCGCCTCGTCATCACGGCAGACGGCGGATGGCGCAAGGGCAAGGTCGCCTCGCTCAAGCCCGCCGTCGACCAGGCCCTCGCCGACCGCGACGGGCGAGGAGAGCAGGCCACCGTCGAGCACGTGCTCGTCGTGCGCCGCGGCGAGAACGAGATCGACTGGGTCGACGGCCGCGACCTCTGGTACCACGACCTCGTCCCGCAGGCCTCGGCCGAGCACGAGGCGAAGGCGTTCCCCGCGGAGAGCCCGCTGTTCATCCTGTACACGTCGGGCACGACGGGGAACCCGAAGGGCATCCTGCACACCGCTGGCGGCTATCTCACGCAGGCCGCCTTCACGCACCGCAACGTGTTCGACCTCCGCCCCGCGGACGACGTGTACTGGTGCTCGGCCGACATCGGGTGGATCACCGGACACACCTACGCCGTGTACGGCCCGCTCGCCAACGGCGCCACCCAGGTGCTGTACGAGGGGACGCCGGAGTTCCCGGAGCCCGGCCGCTGGTGGGACCTCATCGAGAGGTACTCCGTGTCGATCTTCTACACGGCGCCCACGGCGATCCGCGGCTTCATGAAGCAGGGACGGCAGATCCCGCAGGCGCGCGACCTGTCGAGCCTGCGGGTGCTCGGATCCGTCGGGGAGCCGATCAACCCCGAGGCCTGGATGTGGTACCGCGAGGTGATCGGAGCCGACACGACCCCCATCGTCGACACGTGGTGGCAGACGGAGACCGGCGCGATCATGGTCTCGGCGCTGCCGGGTGTCACGGCGGCGAAGCCCGGCTCGGCGCAGGTGCCGCTGCCGGGCATCTCAGCCACGGTCGTCGATGACAAGGGCGAGGATGTCGCAAACGGCGACGGCGGCCTGCTCGTCGTGACGAAGCCGTGGCCGAGCATGCTGCGCGGCATCTGGGGCGACCCTGACCGCTTCGTCGAGACGTACTGGAAGATGTTCCAGGACAAGGGCTACTACTTCGCCGGCGACGGCGCCCGGCTCGACGAGGACGGCGACATCTGGCTCCTCGGCCGCGTGGACGACGTGATGAACGTCTCGGGGCACCGGCTGTCCACGGCGGAGATCGAGTCCTCCCTCGTGGCGCACACGGCGACCGCCGAGGCCGCGGTCGTCGGCGCCAGCGACGAGACGACGGGGCAGGCGGTGGTCGCCTTCGTGATCCTCAAGGAGAGCTTCCTGCGCGAGCACAGCGCCGCCGGCCTCGCCGACGACCTGCGCCAGTGGGTCGGGCAGCAGATCGGGCCGATCGCCCGCCCGCGCGACGTGTACATCGTCGGGGAGCTGCCGAAGACGCGCTCCGGCAAGATCATGCGGCGCCTGCTGCGCGACGTCGCGGAGGGCCGCGAGGTCGGCGACACCCAGACGCTCGCGGACACGGCGGTCATGAGCGTCATCAGCGCGCAGGTGCGCTAGGCAGGCGCGGAGACGACGACGGCCGGATCCCGCTGAGGGGTCCGGCCGTCGTCGTCCGAGCTCACGCGAAGCGGAAGGCCACCTCGACCTCGACGGGCGCGTCGAGCGGCAGCACGCTCACGCCGACGGCCGAGCGGCTGTGCGCGCCCGCCTCGCCGAAGATCGCGCCGAGCACCTCGCTGGCGCCGTTGATGACGCCCGGCTGACCGGTGAAGGACGGATCGGAGGCG
>JBQDDT010000017.1:9881-26020 GCA_052092505.1 Microbacterium sp.
TGAACACGCCGGTGATCCTGTCCACTCCCCCGACCGCGTCGGCGGCCGCGGCCAGCGCGTTCAGCGCGCACGTGCGGGCGAACGCCTTGGCGTCGTCGGCGGGCACGAGCCCGTGGCCGTCGCCGACCTTGCCGCTCTCCGGCAGGTCGCCGGAGACGAACGGGAGCTGCCCCGACGTCCACACGAGACCCCCATCGACCGTCGCAGGGACGTAGGCGGCGACGGGCGCGGCGACGGCGGGCAGCTCGATGCCGAGCTCGGCGAGGCGACCGGCGACGCTCACTGCTCCCCCTCGAACTGCTTGGCGGCCTGCGCCGCCGCGTCGAGTCCGGTGTTGGCCGTCCCGCCGTCGACGACGGGGCGCTTGAGGTAGGCGACGAGCCCGCCCTCCGGCCCGGCGACGACCTGGACGAGCTCCCAGCCCTGCTTGCCCCAGTTGTTCAGAATCTGCGCCGTGTTGTGGATCAGCAGCGGCGTCGTGAGGTATTCCCACGTGGTCATGGCACGTCCCGTCCCGTCTGAGAGATGTCGTGAATCGGCTTCCCCGGCTCTCCTCGGCAAAGGAGACACTCCTCAGGGAACGCCATTACGATCACCCTATGCCCCACTCGAAGAGGACGTTCAGCGGTGTGGTCGGCGGCATCCTCGGGTTGGCCGGCCTCAGCGCGGTCGCCGGACTGCTCGTCACCGCAGCCGTCACGCCAGCCATCGCCCTCAGCGGCTACACCGCGTCCGGCGCGATCACGATGTTCGAGAACCTGCCGTCCAACCTCGAGGTCGACCAGCCGATGCTGCCGACCACGCTCTACGCGAAGGACGAGGACGGGAAGAACCGCGAGCTCGCGACGTTCTACGACCAGAACCGCATCCCCCTGAAGTACGACGACGTCCCGCAGGTCATCTACGACGCGGTGCTCTCCAGCGAGGACCCGCGCTTCTACGACCACGGCGGCGTCGATCTGATCGGCACCTCGCGCGCCCTCCTGTCGAACGCCGCGGGCGGATCGACCCAGGGCGCGTCGACGATCAGTCAGCAGTACGTCAAGAACGTGCAGATCCAGGAGTGCGAGTGGGAAGCGGAGGACGAGGAGGCCCTCCGCGAGTGCTACCTCGAGGCGACCGACTCCAGCGGGACCGAGGGGTACCAGCGCAAGCTCCTCGAGATGCGCCTGGCGATCTCGATGGAGAAGCGGTACACGAAGGAGGAGATCCTCCTCGGCTATCTCAACATCGCGAACTTCGGCGGCCAGACGTACGGCGTCGAGGCGGCCGCGCAGCGCTACTTCGGCAAGACGGTGAGCAAGCTCGATCTGGGTGAGGCGGCCGTGCTGGCCGGCATCGTCCAGAACCCGAACCTGCTGCGCATCGACATGCCGAACGGCACGCGCGTCAACAGCGATGACGAGGCGATCAACAGCAAGGAAGACGGCTACGCGTACACGAAGTCGCGCCAGAAGTACGTCCTCAACCGCATGCTCGACGACGGCAAGATCACGCAGGACCAGCACGACGAGTTCTACGAGGCCCCGGTCGAGCCGAACATCAAGGCGTCACGGCAGGGCTGTCAGACGGCGGGCAGCGCCGCGTACTACTGCGAGTACGTCACCTCGGTCATCCTCAACGACAAGGCCTTCGGCGAGACGGCCGAAGACAGACGCGAGACGCTCCGTCGCGGCGGGCTGAAGGTCTACACGACCATGAACCCGGCCATCCAGCGCGCCGCAGAGGAGACGGTCAAGAACAACGCGCCGATGGCGATCGACGGGATGAACTTCGGTGCCGCCGTCGTCTCCGTCGATCCGCGAAACGGCGACGTGCTCGCCATCGCGCAGAACACGAAGTACACCCAGAGCGCCGAGCAGGCCAAGACGCCCGGATACACGGGCCTCGTCTACGGCAGCGACAGAGCCAGGGGCGGGGCGATCGGCTTCTCGGCCGGATCGACGTACAAGCTGTTCACGCTGATCGACTGGCTCGAGAACGGGCGATCCGTGAACGAGTCGATCAGCGGCGTCAGACGCGACTTCAGCGGCTTCATGTGCGACGGCAGCTCCATGGGCGTGAGCTACAACCCCGGAAACTTCGGCGGCACGAACGGCTACACCGGCACCCCGATGACGTTCACAAAGGCGTCGCTGAACTCGGGCTTCATCGCGATGGCCGAGCAGCTGGACATCTGCGAGATCAACCGGGTGGCCGATCGCATGGGCGTCACCTACGGCGACGACACCCCCGTGACGGAGAACAACAACCCCGCCGACGTCCTCGGCGGCAAGAACGTCGCTCCGATCGACCTCGCCTCGGCGTTCGGCACGGTCGCCAACGGCGGCGTGCTGTGCGACCAGCGCGCGATCCGGAAGATCGTCGACACGGACGGCGAGGAGGTCTCCCTCCCCGACACGAGCTGCGACAAGGTCATCGAGCCGGAGGTCGCCGCCACGGCCACGTACGCGCTCGAGGGCGTCATGGCCGGCGGCGGCACGGGCTCGATGGGAAACCCTGGAGACGGCACGCCGCTCATCGGCAAGACCGGTACGCACGAGGACCTGCAGACGATGCTCGTCGAATCCTCGACCCGCGCGGCGACCGCGGTGTGGGTCGGCAACGCGAGCGGCACGGGCAGCATCTTCGGGCACGGCCTGCAGAACATCCGCTACTCGCTCGCGCGGGACACCCAGGCGGCGGCCAACGCGACGCTCGGCAGCGACCCGTTCCCCGACCCGGACTCGGAGCTGACCCGCGTCATCATGGCCGATCTGCCGAACGTGGCGGGCAAGTCGATCGAGGAGGCCAAGAGCATCCTCACGAACGCCGGGTTCTCCGTGGGCGTCGGGGACACCGTCAACGGCACCCAGCCGGAGGGCACGATCCAGCGGCAGGACCCGGGCGGCGGAAGCGCGCCGGCCGGATCGCGCGTGACGATCTATCCGAGCAACGGGGCGGGCGTCGAGGTGCCCGATGTCTCCGGCAAGTCCCTCGCCCAGGCGCGCGGCGACCTCCAATCGGCCGGGCTCAGCGCCGCCACCGGCTCGTGCAGCAAGAGCAAGAGCGCGGGAGACGGCGAGGCGTCGAGCACCTCGCCCGATGCCGGGTCCGTCGTGTCGTCCGGCACGAAGGTCACGATCAACTACAAGGCGGCCTCGTGCGGCGGCGACGACGATGACGACGACAAGGACAAGGACAAGGACAAGGACAAGGACGACGACAAGGATGACTGACCGGTGACCGCCTCCCGCAGGGGCGCCATGACGGCGCTCGCCGCGACGGCCTCGGTCGGCGCGGCGGCGGCCGTGTGGGGCATCGGGATCGAACGGCACCTGTACGCGCTGCGCACCCACGTCGTGCGCATCCTCGAGCCGGGGAGCCGGCCGATCCGCATCCTGCACGTGTCCGACCCGCACCTCGCTCCGTGGCAGCGGGCCAGGCGCGAGTGGATCGCCCGGCTCGCCGCGCTGCGTCCCGACCTCGTGATCAACACGGGCGACAACCTCGGGCACCGCGACGCGCTCGGCGCCGTCCGCGCGGCCTTCGCGCCGTTCGCCGGCATCCCCGGGGTGTTCGTGCACGGCTCGAACGACATCTGGGAGCCGACACCCCGCAACCCGCTCCGCTACCTCGCCGGGCCGTCGACGCGGCGCTCGAAGCCCGCCACGCTCGACACGGAGGGGCTCGATCGGGTCCTCACCGACGAGGTCGGCTGGCATGCTCTGGACAACGCGGCAGCGACGCTCGACGTGGCCGGCACCGCGATCCGGCTGTTCGGCACGAACGATCCGCACCACGACCTTGACGACCTCGAGGCCACGCGGAACGCGCTCGAGGCCGCGCCGGATGCGCCGCTCACCCTCGGCGTGACGCACGCCCCCTATCGACGCGTGCTCGACGCCTTCGTCGACGACGGGGCGGACGCGATCTTCGCCGGACACACGCACGGCGGCCAGGTGCGCGTGCCGTTCGTCGGCGCGCTCGTGGCCAACTGCGACCTCCCCGTCGGCCAGACCCGCGGGCTGTCGCGCTGGGAGCACGGCGGGCGGACCGTCCCGCTGCACGTCAGTGCCGGCCTCGGGCACTCGATCTATGCGCCCGTGCGCTTCGCCTGCCGGCCGGAGGCCTCGCTCGTCACGCTGGCGCCGCGCATCGCCTGATCCGGCGCCGGTGCGGTTCGAAGCACGGCACCGGATCGGTTAGACTGGCGGGGTTGCGTTCGCGACCAGCGCGATCGGCAACGGGGTGTGGCGCAGCTTGGTAGCGCGCCTCGTTCGGGACGAGGAGGCCGCAGGTTCAAATCCTGTCACCCCGACCATCTGCGAAGGGGCCCGGAGCATCTGCTCCGGGCCCCTTCGTCGTTCCCGCCCCCACCGCGCACAACGCAGTCGATCCGCGGGCCTCGCCGCGGCCGACCCCCGGAACCGCGCTGGTCCTGACCGACGGCGCCTCGGGAATGACTGCGTCGTGCGCGCGCCGAGCCGCTGACAAGATTCGCATGCGGTGGTCGGCCGCGCACGGGCGAGGGCCGATCCGGGCTCAGCGGTCCTCGAGCTCGCGCCGGATGTCGTCGAGATTGCGATCCGCCTGCTCGAGCAGCGCGGCGGTCAGCGCGAAGCGCCGATTGATCTCCGGAAGCGGCCTCTCGGCCTGCGGCTTGTAGCGGAAGTCGTGCTCGACCTCCGCCCACACGTGCTCGAGCATCGTCCGGATCTGGACCTCGACGGGGATCCCCATCTCGAACGCCTCGAACGGGCCCGGCCGCCTCGTCCGGCCGACGAACTGCACACTGCGGTACCCGAAGCTCTCGTCTCCCAGGAGATCGCCCTTGTCGATGTAGGACTCCTCGACGACCTCGAACAGCCGCCTGGTCATCTTCTCGACCTGCGCGAGGTCGCCTCGGAAGAACGCCATGATCCGCAGGCCCACCATGTCGAGCACCGGCTTCGACGGGTCCCGACGGACCTTCTCCTCGAACGATCCGCGCCTCTTCACGCGGGCCTCGACGCGGAAGTAGGGCACGCCCCACTGCCGGAGGTGGAGCGGAATCTCGACCTCCAGCGCCTCCTTGAGCGCGCGGTACTCGAGGAGGTAGCGGTCGTACGAGCGCAGCGCCTCCCTGACCTGCGTCTCGTCCTCCATGCCGACCAGCGTATGCCTCCGAGCGGCGACGGCCGGGCTCCCGCGCGGGCCCCTGGCGAAACGCCGGGAAGGTGGCCCTCTCGAATCCGCTGTAGCGCCCGCGTGGGATCGGGGAATAAGATCCCGGACATCGAGCAGGTCCATGTCGACGAAGGAGCCGCATGACTGTGACCGTCGCGGAGCGCTCGCGCGCTCTCCAGAGCATCACCGCGAAGCCGGGGTTCAACCGGTGGCTGATCCCTCCCGCCGCCCTCGCCGTGCACCTGTGCATCGGCCAGGCCTACGCCACCAGCGTCTACAAGGCGTCCCTCGTCGAGCACTTCGACGCGAGCCTGACCGCGATCGGTGTCATCTTCTCGCTCGCCATCGTGATGCTCGGCCTGTCGGCGGCGATCTTCGGCACGTGGGTCGACAGGTACGGGTCTCGACGGGCGATGATCGCGGCGGCCCTGTTCTGGGCGGCCGGGTTCTTCGTCGGTGCACTCGGGATCTCGACGGGGCAGCTCTGGCTCGTCTACCTCGGCTACGGCGTGCTCGGCGGCATCGGTCTCGGGATCGGCTACATCTCCCCCGTCTCCACGCTGATCAAGTGGTTCCCCGACCGCCCCGGCCTCGCGACGGGCATGGCGATCATGGGATTCGGCGGGGGCGCGATGATCGCCAGCCCGCTGTCGTCGTGGCTGCTCGGGCTGTACGACCCCGGCTTCGTCGACAGCGGAGGCGTCGCCTCCGGCGGCGCGGTCGCCGGCCTGTTCCTCACCCTCGGCGTCGTCTACCTGATCGTGATGCTGTTCGGTGCATGGATCGTGCGCGTGCCGGCTCCCGGATGGACGCCGAAGGGGTTCGACGCGTCCTCCGTCAAGAGCAAGCCCCTCGTCACCGACGCGCACGTGTCGGCGAACCAGGCCATCCGCACGCCGCAGTTCTGGCTGCTGTGGATCGCGCTGTTCTGCAACGTCACGGCCGGGATCGGGATCCTCGAGCAGGCCGCCCCGATGATCCAGGACTTCTTCCGCGACAGCCCGATGGCCGTCGGCGCCACGGCCGCCGCCGGGTTCGTCGGCGTGCTGAGCCTGTGCAACATGGCCGGCCGCTTCGGGTGGTCGACCGTCTCGGACTACATCGGGCGCAAGAACGTCTACTACGTGTTCCTCATCGTGGGCATCGCGCTGTTCCTGCTGCTCGCGTTCACCGGAGGATCGGCCGTCTGGCTGTTCATCCTCGTCACGGGCCTGCTCATCTCGTTCTACGGCGGCGGGTTCGCCACGGCGCCGGCGTACCTGCGCGACCTGTTCGGCACGTACCAGGTGGGCGCGATCCACGGGAGGCTCCTGACCGCGTGGTCGGCCGCGGGCGTCGCGGGCCCGCTCATCATCAACGGCGTGCTCGACACGCAGGGAAAGCCAGGAGAGCTGCACGCGGCGGCCTACCAGCCGGCGCTGCTGACGATGGTCGCGATCCTCGTGGTCGGCCTGATCGGAAACGCCCTCATCCGTGCCGTGCACCGGCGCCACCACGTCGATCCGGCGAAGGTGCCGAGCGCGGCGAACGCCGGCGCCGGCGCCGATCCGCACCTGAAGGTCGCCGGGGACGTGCACTTCCCCGCCTGGCTGGCGTGGCTCATCGTCGGCGTCCCGCTCGCCTACGGGATCCTGCAGACGTTCCTCAACGCGCTGAAGCTGTTCGCGTAGGACGGGCGCTCAGGACGGGCGGTCCGTGGATCCGCGAACGTGGAGCACCGGCGGCGGATCGGTCACCACGATCGTCGCTCCCGCCTCGCCGCTCGTGAGCAGCTGACGAACGGCCAGCGCGCCCATCTCGCGGAGCGGAAGGGCGACCGTCGTCAGTGACGGAACGAGGTGCTCCGCGATCCACATGTCGTGGACCGCCGCAACCGACAGATCGTCCGGCACCGCGATGCCCGCGTCGGCAGCCGCTCGGATGACGCCGGCGCCGATGAGAGAGTTCCCGGCGATCAGCGCCGTCGGCCGGGACCCGTCCGCGTTCCATCGACTCAGGAGCTCCCCGAACCCGGAGCGCCCTCCGTCCGCGGACCAGTCGCCGTGGACGCGATCCGCCGCGTGCAGGCTCAGCCCCGAGGCGGCGAGGGCCGCGACGACGCCTTCCTCGCGAAGGCGGCTCGTCGTGGACGCCTCTGGACCCGAGACGAATCCGACCCGACGATGCCCGAGGGCGAGCAGATGCTCCGTGAGCAGGCGCGTCGCCGCGATCTCATCGGGATAGACGCTCGACACCACTGCCGACGATGTCGGCGCCGGCGCGTTCACGACGACGGCCGGGAGCGCCTGAGCGATCTCGGCGATCCGGTCGTCGAACTCGCCCTGGCCCCCCTGGATGACCAGCCCGTCCACACGATTGCCTCTCACCAGCACCCGGAATGCGTCGTCGTCATCGAGCAGCTCATGGACATCGGCCAGCACGAGAAAGCTTCCGCGCGCCGACGCCTCCTCGCGTGCGCCGCGCATGAGCTCGAGATGGATCGGGCTGGAGAGATCGTGGACCACGAGCCCCAGAAGCCCGTTCCGCTGGACCCGGAGACTCTTCGCCGCCGCATTCGGAACGTAGCCCAGCCGCTCCGCCGTCGCCACGATCCGCGCCTTCGTCTCCGGGGTCGCGCGAACGCCCTCGTCATCGTTGAGCACGCGCGACGCGAGGGCGTTCGAGACCTGTGCCTCGCGCGCGACATCCGCCAGCCGGACGGTCCCCTGTCGGCGCGTGCCGCGCACTGTTCCCATCCTCCCACTATGCCCGGTCGACCGACGAGCGCGGACCCGCATCGGCGCCGGAGCGCTACGACGACATCGTCTGCGCGGATGCCCGGGTCTCGAGGTGACGGGTCTCGGGGAGGAAGTACATCCCGATCGCCGCCAGGATCATGAGGACCATGCAGTACAGGGCCAGCAGCCATGATGCACCTCCCGCCGCCGAAGTGAGCCACGTCGCGATGAACGGCAGGGTGCCGCCGACGATCGCACCGGTGATCTCCCTGGTGAACGTCACACCGGTGTAGCGGTGCCGGACGTCGAAGAGCTCGGACATGAATCCGGACTGGGACGCGAGCATCGCATCGTTGCAGAACGTGAAGATGAGCACGAGCGCGATCCAGATCAGGATGGGAGTTCCCGTGTCCAGCAGGAAGAAGAACGGGTAGATGAGCGCGGCGGCGCCGACCGCACCGGCGAGGAACACGGGGCGTCGACCGATCCGGTCCGTGAGCCACCCCGCCACGGGAATGGTGACGAACTTGAGGAAGTTGCCGATCATGATCCCCGTCAGCCCAACCCAGTCCGGTGCCCCGACACTCGACGCGAGGTACGTGATGGCGTAGACGGACGGGAGATAGCTGGCTACGTTCGGGCCGATGCTGGCGAGCATCGCGAGAGGCACGCGACGCCCGGCGACGCGGAAGAGCTCGGCGAGCGCCACCCGCGGGACGTTCTCGAGTCTCTTCGATTCGGCGAACTCGGGGGTCTCGTCGACGCGCAGGCGGATGACGATGCCCGCGGCGCAGACGACGATGCTCAGGAGGAAGGCGACGCGCCACCCCCAGGAGAGGAAGGCCTCCGTCGAGAGCACCGAGTTGAGCAGGGTGAGCACCCCGGTGGCCAGCAGCGCACCCGCGGCGTTGCCCGCGCCCGGGATCGCGGCGTTCAGTCCGCGCCTCCGGTCACTCGCATGCTCCGCGGCGAGAAGAGTCGCCCCCGCGTACTCGCCGCCGGCCCCGAACCCCTGGAAGACGCGGAGCACGACGAGGAGGATCGGCGCGGTCATGCCGATCGTCGCCGCGTCGGGGATCAGGCCGATCAGCGTCGACGCCACCCCCATGAGGAGGAGCGTGAGGAAGAGCATCTGCCGGCGTCCGTATCGATCTCCCAGATTGCCGATGATCACCCCGCCGATCGGACGCGCGAAGAAGCCGACGGCGAACGTCGCGAAGGAGGACAGCGTCGCGGTGAGCGGATCGTTCGTGGGGAAGAAGACCGCGGGGAAGACCAGCGCACTCGCCGTCGCGTAGAGCGAGAAGTCATACCATTCGAGGGCCGTCCCGACGGTGGCGCCGACGGTGGCCTTGCTGATTCGAAACGTCATCGTTCTCCTTCATCATCCCTTGAGAGCAAGCCGCACGGAGACCGTGACGGACGCCTGCGCCCCGTCGGTGCTCTGCGCCGTGCCGACGAGCCGTATGAATCCACCGAAATGCCGCAGGCGCAGAAAGCCGCTTCGCTCGATCGTGATCCGAGTGCCCTCGTCGAGCCATCGGACGCCGTCCGGGCTGATCTGGGCGCGGAGGGCGACGACCGTCCCGCGATCCGCATCGTGGTTCTCGACGAAGAAGATCGCCTCATCCGCCCATCCGCACTCGTACGGGTGGGTTTCGATGCCGTCGTCGAACGTCTGGCGGAGCTCGACGACTGCGGTGTAGAAGCTCTTCACTGTCGCTCTCCCGTCTCGACGGAGATCACCACGGAGTCGAGGAAGAGCGACACGCGCCGGTCCGTGTCCGCCTCGACGAAGAACACGGGGTTCAGCAGCCCTTCGATGTCGTCGTACGCCGGCGCGAGGGTGGGATGCGCTCCGTCCGGGAACGAGAGCACGCGGCTCCCGACGCGGAAGTCCTCGTAGCGGCGGGCGGCGACATCCACGGTGAGGGACAGCGGCGTCCAGTTGATCTTGTCGTCGGACTCGTTGTAGATCAGGTGCTGCTCTCCGTCGAACCAGGTCGTCGCCGCCGTCGACCCGTCGGCGGCTCGAGCGCCGAACCACTGCGGATCGATCCCGGCCTTGTGCCACCCGTCGGCGCCGTAGCTCCATTCGCTGTCTGTCGCGTCGGTCGGACTGTAGAACTGCCATCGGCGAACCGCTTCCCCGCCGACGGCGTTCACATAGCGGACGCCCGGCATGTAGCGGTGCTCTGCGTCCTGGAGATCGACGAACATCCCGAAGGCCCTCACGTCGTTCACCCCCAGGCCGGGACGATCCTGCTCGGCCTTGTAGCCGAAGAGCGCCTCGACGCGGATGCGCTTCGTTCCGGGAGGAACGGCGAGGCGCTTGATCGCGAGCCCCATCGAGCCCGGTGCGGGCGGCTGGTCCGCCGGCGCCGCCGCCGCTCTGCTGGAGAGCTTCAGCGAGTACGTGCCGCGAGCCGAGCCGTGCGTGCCTCCGAAGGCGAACGTCGCCGAGCTGAGCATCGTGGGGCCCCAGTGGATCAGGTCGACGTCCGTGGAGTGCTCACGGAAGCCCTCCCCGACGAAGTTCGGCCGAAGATCGAGCCATCCGCACATCCCGCGATCGAAGTCGTCCGAGGCGAGGACCCGCGGCAGCGGCTCGAAGTACCCGTTGTCGTGCACGCAGCGTCCCTTTCCGAAGGAAATGATTAAACGATTTATCATTTGATCACCACAGGCGCCCGCTGTCAACCCGTGTGCCCTGCCGACAGATCCGCTCTCTCGTCCGCCGTGCCGGCGTCAGGCGTCAGGCGTCAGGCGTCAGGCGAAGGGGTGCCTGGACCCGAACGCGCGCAGGAGCGCGTCGCTCTTCGCCACCGTCTCGTCGGCCTCCGCCTCCGGATCGCTGTCGATCGTGATCGCCCCGCCCGTGCCGATCGTCGCCTCTCCTCCGGCGACGACCGCCGTGCGGATCACGACGGACAGGTCGACGGCTCCGGTGCGTGAGAAGTACCCGATGGCGCCGGAGTACACCCCGCGCTCCTCCGACTCGAGAGCGTCGAGGAGCTCGACCGTGCGCCGCTTGGGGGCGCCCGTCATCGAGCCGGGAGGGAAGAGCGCCTCCGCGGCGCGCACGCCGGCGGCGTCGACGGCGCGCAGCTTCGAGCGGACCGTCGTGACGAGCTGATGGACCGTCTCGTACGACTCGACGGCCATGAGCTCCGGCACTTCGACGGTGCCTGGCAGGCTGATCCGGCCGAGGTCGTTGCGCAGGAGGTCGACGATCATGAGGTTCTCGGCGCGCGTCTTCGGATCGGCCGCGAGATCGGAGGCGGCGCGGGCGTCGTCGTCCGGATCGATCTCGCGCCTGGCCGTGCCCTTGATCGGCTTGGTCTCCGCCCAGCCGGCCGTGCTCACGCGGAGGAACCGCTCCGGAGAGCACGAGAGGATCTCCCTCCCCGGCAGGCGGAGGAAGGCCGCGTTGGGCGCCGGGTTCGCCGCCCGCAGCCGCCGGTACACCCCGAACGCGTCACCGACGCACGGCACGCGGAGGGTGTAGGTGTAGCAGGCCTCGTAGGAGTCCCCGGCCTCCAGCCAGGCACGCACCTCGGCGAGGTGGGCGAGGTACGTGCCGCGGGAGACGGAGGCGGCGGCCACGGGCCATCCGCTCCGGTCCCCCTCCGCCGCATCGGCGGGCGCGACGACGGGTTCGCCTGCCGCATCGGCGAGCGCGACGGTGTCGTCGAGCCAGCTGCGCGCCTCGCCCTCGTCGTGGGCGTCGCCGACCGCCACCGCGATCAGCTCGCCGCTCTCGTGGTCGAGCAGGACGAAGCGGCTCAGATGCACGAGCTGCGCGACGGGGTCCGCCCCGCTCGCGGGTGTCCCGATCGCCTTCGCCCCGTAGCCGACGTAGCCCACGTAGCCGCCGAGGAACGGCAGATCGCCCAGGGGCTCGACGGGGTGCGCCTCGAGTCGATCCGCCAGCACGTCCCACAGCGTCCCCTGCCAGCGCATGCCGTCGATCCGCACGACGTCCGGCGCCTCGGCCTCGACGACGTGGTCTCGGGGCCCGTCCGGCGCCCCCAGGAGCGACCAGCGCCCCGACCCGTAGGCACTGCGGGCGCTGTCGAGCCACACGGCCGTCGGACGGCCGCCGTAGAGCCGCTCGAACAGCGCCGCGTCATCGCCGGGGCGACGGCGGACGCGCCGGGTCCAGGCGTGCCACGCCCCGCGCCGCCGCTCAGACATCCGCGCCTCCGATCCCCAGGAACGTCTCGATCATGCGAGCCCCGTGGCCCGTCCCGATGGACTCCGGATGGAACTGCACCCCTGACCATCCGCACTCCGGCGCCCGCCCGGCCATGGGGAGCCCGTCGCGCGAGCGGGCCGTGATCTCCAGCGGCGACGGCTCGGCGACGACGAGCGAGTGGTACCGGACCGCGTCGAACGTGGCGGGGACTCCGGCGAACGCCGCTGACCCGTCGTGCGTGACCTGCTCGATGAGCCCGTGCGCGGGGTGCGGGGCCGGCTCGACCCTGCCGCCCAGCGCGACCGCCATCGCCTGGAACCCGAAGCACACGCCGAAGACGGGAACGCTGGCGTGCCGAAGCACCTCGAGCCCTCGGCCGACGTCGGCCGGATCGTGCGGCGTGCCAGGGCCGGGACCGAGCACGATGTGGGTGAACTCGCCGAGGTCGGCTGGCCGCACCTCGTCGCTCTGCACGAGCACGGGCTCGTCGCCCGTCGCCGACCAGAGGATCTGCGCGATGTTGCCCGTGTACGAGTCGTAGTTGTCCACGAGCAGCACGCGTCGTCGCGCGGTCGGGAGGGTCATCCCCCCATTCTCCGTCATCGTCGCCCCTCCCCTCGCTCACGGCCGCTCGCGAGAGGTACCGAGACTCGCGAGTCTCGACGCCTCCCGCGGGTGCGGGCGGCGCGCAGGCGGGATCTCCTAGGCTGACGGGGTGACCCCGCATGCCCCGCTCGTCGTCGCCTTCGACCTCGACGAGACGCTCGCGCCCTCGAAGGCCCCCATCGATCCGCGGATCGGGCGGCAGCTGATCCGCCTCGCCGAGCGCGTCGAGGTCGCGATCATCTCCGGCGGGCGCATCGAGCAGTTCCGCTCCCAGGTGGTCGAGCGCCTGCCCGACTCCCCTGGTGCGCTGGCGCACATCCACCTCCTCCCCACCTGCGGGACGCGCTACTACCGGCACGCGGACGGCGACTTCACCGCCGTCTACGCGCACGACCTCGCCGATGACGAGAAGCGGGCGGCGATGACGGCGCTCGAGGAGGAGGCCCGCCGCCTCGACCTCTGGGAGGAGCGGACATGGGGCCCCATCCTCGAGGACCGCGGATCGCAGATCACCTTCTCCGCGCTCGGCCAGGCCGCCCCCGTCGAGCGCAAGCGCGCCTGGGACCCGACAGGCGAGAGGAAGAACGCCCTCCGCGCCGCCGTCGCCGCCCGCCTGCCGGAGCTCGAGGTCCGATCCGGCGGATCGACCTCCGTCGACATCACGCGCCGGGGCATCGACAAGGCATACGGCATGACCCGCCTGTCCGAGCAGACGGGGATCGCGCTCGGCGACATGCTCTTCTACGGCGACCGCCTCGACCCGGACGGCAACGACCGCCCCGTGCTCGAGATGGGCGAGGTCGCGTGCGTCGCCGTCACCGGCTGGGAGGACACCGCCGACCGGCTCGACGCACTCCTCGAGACCCTCCCGCCCCGAGCCTGAGGTCGCGGGTCAGTCGGCGAACGCCGGCGAGGCGTCCTGCGACACGGGAGCCAGGCGCGTCAGCTGCGTGACGTGGCGCGGCTCGAGCTCCTCGATCGACGACACCCCCAGCAGGGCCATCGTGCGCCGGATCTCGCTGGAGAGGATCTCGATCGTGCGGTCGACGCCCTCGCGTCCTCCCGCCATCAGCCCGTACAGGTAGGCGCGGCCGATGAGCGTGAACTTCGCGCCCAGCGCCATCGACGCCACGATGTCCTGCCCGTTCATGATGCCGGTGTCGACCATGACGGTCGCGTCCCGCCCGACCTCGCGGACGACCTGCGGCAGCAGGCGGAACGGGATCGGCGCGCGGTCGAGCTGGCGCCCGCCGTGGTTCGAGAGGATGATGCCGTCGACCCCGTGGTCGATGAGCTTCACCGCGTCGGGGACGTTCTGCACGCCCTTGATCACGATCTTGCCCGGCCACATCTCGCGGATCGTCGCGAGGTCGTCGTAGCTGATCGTCGGATCCATCGCCGAGTTCAGCAGGTCGCCGACGGTGCCCCCGGTCGAGGACAGCGAGGCGAACTCGAGCTTCGGGGTCGTGAGGAAGTCGATCCACCACCACGGGCGAGGGATCGCGTTGGCGATCGTGCCCAGCGAGAGCTGCGGCGGGATCGAGAAGCCGTTGCGCCCGTCGCGCATCCGGTTCCCCGCGATCGGGGTGTCGACCGTGAACTGCAGCGTGTCGAAGCCCGCATCGGCGGCGCGCTTGACCAGCCCGTACGAGATCTCGCGGTCGCGCATGACATAGAGCTGGAACCAGTTGCGGCCGTGGGGATTGGCCTCCTTCACGTCCTCGATCGAGGTCGTCCCGAGGGTCGACAGCGTGAAGGGGATCCCCGCGGCGCCCGCGGCGCCGGCGCCCGCCGTCTCGCCCTCCGTCTGCATGAGGCGCGTGAAGCCGGTCGGCGCGATGCCGAATGGCAGCGCCGACGTCCCGCCGAGGATCTCGGTGGTCGTGTCGACGTACGGCGCCGGCTTGAGGATGTCGGGGTGGAACTCGATGTCCTCGAACGCCTGGCGCGCCCGCGTCATCGACAGCTCCTGGTCCGCGGCGCCGTCCGTGTAGTCGAACGCCGCGGCCGGCGTCCGGCGCTGGGCGATCCGGCGCAGGTCGTAGATCGTGAACGCCTTCCTGAGCCTGGCCTCCTTGCCGAACTCCGGAAGCTTGATCTTCAGGAACTCCATCACCTCTGCCGGCTTCGGGATCTGTCGCTGAACCATCGTGTCCTCTCCTGTCGTCTCACGCGGGGCGGGTCTGGTCGTAGTACCCGCTGATGTGGTCGTGGATCCGGGCGCGCGCGCCGTCGGGATCGCGCTCGGCGATCGCGTCGAGCACCCCGCGGTGCTCCCGCTGAAGGCGCGAGCGCGTGCGCGGCCAGTCCTCGATCGCGTGCGCTCCGTGCTGCACGTACGTCTCGATCGCCGCACGCAGTCCCGCCATGATCGTCTCGATCACCGCGTTGCCCGTCGCCTCGGCGAGCGCGGCGTGGAACCGGGCGTCGAGCGCGAGGAACTCGTCCGCCTCCAGCGACGCGTCGTCCATCGCGTCGAGCAGCTCGGAGGCGGCCTCGAGTCGCGGCTCGGCGGAGGCGAGATCGGTCACGACCGCGCTCTCGAGGACGAGGCGCGTCGCGACGACGTCGTCGAAGGCGAACGCCTGGGCGGCGGCCTGCAGGCCGAGCACCTGCGCGACGCCGGAGCCGGCCGACGTGGTGACGATCGCGCCGGATCGGGGGCCCGACCCGGTCGCCGTGCTCAGCACGCCCATGACCTCGAGCACCCGGAGCGCCTCGCGCACGCTCGAGCGGCCGACGCCCAGCCGCGCCGCGAGGTCGCGCTCGCCCGGAAGACGGTCGCCCGGCCCGAGCTCGCCCTCGCGCAGCCGGCGCTCGACGTGCTCCAGCACGACGCGCCACGCCTTCGTCTCGGTCACGCACACTCCCGGCATCCTGTGGTCAGACCACACTACGCCCCGTCCGCCCGCCCAGCAACCGAACGACCCGCTCCGGTGCGAGAAAACGCTCTTGAACCGGGGTTCTGGAGCAGTTTCCCGCACCGGAACGGGTCGTTCCGGGGAAGGAGAGGAGGTCAGCCGTCGTAGCCGGAGGGGTTGCGCTGCTGCCAGTTCCACACGTCACGGGTCATGTCGTCGATCGTGCGGGTCGCCTTCCACCCGAGCGCCGACTCGGCGAGCGACGGATCGCAGTACGTCGCGGCCAGGTCCCCGGCACGGCGGGGGGCCATCACCTTGGGGAGCTCGCGCCCCACGGCCTTCTCGAACGACGAGATCAGCTCGAGCACGCTCACCGGGTTGCCCGTGCCGAGGTTGTACGCGGCGAGCCCCGGCTCGGCCCGCTCGAGCGCGGCGACGTGGCCCTCGGCGAGATCGACGACGTGGATGTAGTCGCGCTGGCCCGTCCCATCCGGGGTGTCGTAGTCCGTTCCGAACACGCTGATCTCGGGAAGCGAGCCGACTGCGACGCGCGCGACGAACGGCATGAGGTTGTTCGGAATGCCCTTGGGATCCTCGCCGACGAGGCCC
>JBQDDT010000018.1:0-10319 GCA_052092505.1 Microbacterium sp.
CCATCGGCGTCGACCGGTCCGGCGACGAAGTCGCGGTGACGCAGACGGATGCGCGCCCGCACCGGATCGCGGTCGGCGCATACCGGCTGACGGGTGATTCCCTCATGCGCGCGGCCCGCGGCGAGCTCGACATCACGGCGGAACGGACGCCGCTGGCGCAGCCGCTCGCCGGTTCGCTGCGGTCCGCCGACCTCCTCCTGCCGAACGACGGCGACCTGACGTACGCGAAGATCCGCCTCGACGAACGATCGACGGAGACGGCGGAGCAGGCTCTGTCCGGCCTCGGCGACGACCTGGCGCGCGGACTCGTGTGGTCGGCACTGTGGAACGCGGTGCGCGACGGCGAGCTCGATCCGGCGCAGTACCTGGACGTCGTGCGACGCCACGCCCCGGCCGAGCGGCACGTCGGCCTGCTCGCGCAGGCGCTCGACGATGCGGCCTTCGCCGTCGCGCACTTCGTCGCCGACGAGCGGCGGGAGGACGAGCGCCGCGCCTGGCTGGAGACGACGTGGTCCGGCCTTCGCGGCGCGGAGCCGGGTGGCGACGCGCAGCTCGCCTGGGCACGGGCGCTCGCGCGCGCGGCGGGGACGTGCGACGTGCGCTCCGGTGACATCCGCGCCCTGCTCTCGGGCGAGGGCGTGCCGGACGGGCTCCCGCTGGACCCCGACCTGCGCTGGGCGCTCGTGACGGCGCTCGCCGCATCCGGGGACGCCGGCGCGGAGGAGGTCGACGCCGAGCTGCGCCGCGACGACACGCTCTCCGGCCGCACCTGGTGGGTGCGCGCTCGGGCGTCGCTGGCCGATCGCGCGGTGCGCCGCGCGGCGTGGGCGTCGGCATGGGAGGACGAGACGCTCTCCAACGATCACCTCGCCGCGACGATCGCCGGCGCGACCGCGGGGGACTCCCGCGCGCTCATCGGAGACCTCGACGACGACTACTTCTCGAGAATCCGCGATGCGTGGGCGACGCGCAGCATCGAGACCGCGCGCCGGCTGGTCCGCGGCCTGTTCCCCCAGGGCGATGACCTGGGCCGCGTGGACGCCTGGCTCGCGCGGAAGGCCGATGCACCCGGCGCGCTGCGGCGCCTCGTCCTGGAGCAGCGCGACCACCTCGCACGGGACCTGCGCGTGCGTGCGCTGTGGTGATCGGCGCGGCGACGAGACGACCGTCTCGCCCGCTCACCTAGACTGTGCCGGGTGTCCCTCGCCCTGGCCCCGCTCATACGCTGCAACCGCGGTTTCGGCGCATGGTTCTGGATCGTCATGGGCGGGATCGCGCTGATCACAGCGCTCGCGATGCTCGGTTCCGGCCAGCCCCCGTGGGTGATCGCCCTCGTCGGCCTCGCGATAGCGCTTCTGTACGCGCTGACCCGGTCTCTCCTGCCGCGGCTGACCATCGCCCCGGCCGAGCAGACGATCCGCATGCGGCGCGGAACCGTGCCCTATTCAGCGATCGCGGCCGTCGACCTGCGGGGCCCGAGGAAGGCCGGTCTCTGGGCCCGGCTCGTCGATGACGACCTGCGCACTCTGACGCGCTTCGCGGTCGCCGAATCCCTGTTCGCCCCCGCGACGGCCGAGCAGTGGGCGGCACTGCGGCACATCGTCGCTGTGGCCGCGGACCGGATCCCGCAATCGCACGCCGATCCGAGATCGTGGGCAGACGCCGACCGGCTCCCCGGCTGGAGGGGTGAGCCGATGTCGCCGGCTGAGGCGGTCGCCGTCATCGATGCCCAGATCGCCTGGTGCGAGGCCGGCCGGCGCCCCACCCACCGACGGGCGCCCCTGCGGGCGCTGGTGAGCCGGGTGGTGGTCCTCCGATGATCGCGAGGAGCGGCGAGCTGCACTGGAGGGGCAGGCGCGTCGCCTGGGAGTCGTTCGGGCAGGGTCCGCCGCTCGTCCTCGCGCACGGCACGCCGTGGTCCTCGGCGCTGTGGCGCCCGACCGCCGAGGCGCTGGCGCCGTGGTTCACGGTGCATCTCTGGGACATGCCGGGTTACGGCGCCTCCTCGAAGGACGCCGATCACGCGGTCGATCTCGGCGTGCAAGGGGAGCTGTTCGCCCACCTGCTGGAGCACTGGTCACTGGAGCGACCGCACGTCGTCGCGCACGACATCGGCGGGGCCGTGGCCCTTCGGGCACGCCTCCTCCACGGGGCGCGGTACGCCTCGCTGTGCCTCGTGGACGTCGTCGCGCTCTCGCCATGGGGATCGCCGTTCTTCCGGCTCGTCCGGCAGCACGCCGACGTGTTCTCCCAGCTGCCGAGCGCCGTCCACCGCGGCGCGGTCGAGGCGTACATCCGCGGCGCGAGCCACCGCGGTCTGCGGGAGGACGACCTGCGGATGCTCGTCGAGCCGTGGCTCGGCGACGAGGGACAGGCGGCGTTCTACCGCCAGATCGCCCAGGCCGACGAGCGATACACCGACGAGATCGAGGAGTGCTACGGCACGATCGACGAGCCGGTCCGCATCGTCTGGGGGAGCGAGGACACCTGGATCCCCGTCGACCGCGCACACCGTCTGCGCGCGGCGATCCCGCACGCCACGGTGTCGATCATCGAGGGCGCGGGGCACCTCATCCCTCTCGATGCTCCGACCGCGCTGACGGCGGAGCTCACGCGCTGGCTCAGCGACTGACCCGCGGGGCCGCGGCTGTTCACGCGACGATCGCGGCGGCCTCGTCGACCGTGTCGACGAGGTGCACGTGCTCCTCCATCGCTCTCCCCTGCGCGAGCGCACGCAGCAGCGGCCATGCCGGCAGAGTCCGCGTCCAGTGCTCGCGCCCCACCAGCACCATCGGCGCGACCGCGCCGGGCTGGGCGTAGTAGTTCTCGCACGCGTCCTGGAAGATCTCCTGCACCGTGCCGGCAGCGCCGGGCAGCACGACGATCCCCGCGTTCGCGACCTCCAGCAGGACCGACTCTCTCAGCGCGTTCCGGAAGAACTTCGCGATCGCCGTCGGGAAGACCGACGGCGGCTCATGACCGTAGTGCCAGGTCGGGACGCCGAGCGAGTCCACGGGGTCGGGCGTCGTCCGCAGGATCTCGATGGCCGGGGCGAGCCACGCGTCGATCGATGGCCGGAACGACGGCGCCGTCGCGAGACGCGCGATCGCCGCGTCGAGCTCCTCGGCCGGCCGCGCGGCGAGCCGCGCACCGAGGCTCGCCGCCTCCATCGCGCCGGGGCCTCCTCCGGTGGCGACCGTGAGGCGGCCCCGATCCGCGCGCGGCTCGGCCAGCAGGCGGCCGAGCCTGGCGGCGTCGGCGTATCCTGGGCCGCCGCGCTCGAGCGAGTGCCCTCCCATCACGCCGACCACGCGCCGACCCTCCACCCACCGCTCCAGCGCGCGGTCGATGCCCTCGTCATGCAGGGTGCGGGCGAGCAGGTCATCCCGCCCGCCCGCGCGGTGCAGCCAGGCGAACGCGCGCGCGTCGAGCGAGTGCTCGTACGGGTGCGCATCGATCAGCTCGTCGGCCGTGTACAGGGCCTCGCGGTGCACGTCGACCGGCGATCGTGCGACGTCCGGCAGCACGAGCGCGCCTCTCGACGCATGGAGCGCGGCATCGTCGTCGGCGAACCGGCAGCCGGCGAACGTCGTGCGAGACGTGTCGTGCTCGCGCAGCGCCGCCGACCGCTCGGTCAGGTCGACCCCGACGATCCGCCAGCCCGCGAGCCGGGGCGCGGCGGCGGCCAGCAGACGGTCCAGCTGATCCAGCGAGGTGATGGTGACGAATCGTCCGTGGGTCGTTCTCACCCGCCCCATCCTGGCACCTCGCCCCCTGGCGGGTTCTCAACGCACCTCGAAGAGGAATAGGGTGGCTAGCGCGCTCGCGACGACCGGTCGCGGGCGCGGGCGACGAGGCCGCCCGCGCGTGCGGACCGACCGTCCCACCGCGGCGGAGGATCCACGAGATCGGGAGAAGGAATGACTGGCACGGAACTGCCCAGGATCAGCGGGCGCGTCATCGGCATCGCGATCGCGGCCGCGCTCGGAGGATTCCTCTTCGGGTATGACACCTCGGTGATCAACGGCGCCGTGGACGCGCTCGCGGCCGACTTCGCCCTCGGGTCGGGGCTCCAGGGCTTCTCGGTCTCGATCGCGCTGCTCGGCGGCGCGATCGGCGCGTGGTTCGCCGGAAGCATCGCCAACCGCTTCGGCCGGGTGCCGGTCATGCTCGTCGCGGCGATCCTGTTCTTCATCTCGGCGATCGGCTCCGGCATCGCCTTCAGCGTCTGGGACCTCATGTTCTGGCGCGCCGTCGGCGGCCTCGGCGTCGGCGCGGCGTCCGTCATCGCCCCCGCGTACATCGCCGAGGTCTCGCCCGCGCGCATCCGCGGCCGGCTCGGCTCCCTCCAGCAGCTCGCGATCGTCCTCGGCATCTTCGCCGCGCTCCTGACGAACGCGATCCTCGCCGCCGTCTCCGGCGGCGCCGCCGAGACGTTCTGGTTCGGCGTCGAGACCTGGCGCTGGATGTTCATCGTCGAGGCGATCCCCGCCGTCGTCTACGGAGTCATGTCGCTGCGTCTTCCGGAGTCGCCCCGCTACCTCGTGCGCAAGGGCGACCTCGATCGCGCCTCCCAGGTGCTGCTCGACTTCAGCGGCGAGCCGGACGTCAACCTCAAGATCCAGCAGATCCGCGATTCGCTGCACGACGAGAAGAAGGAGTCGCTGCGGGACCTCGCCGGCCGGGCGTTCGGGCTCAAGCCGATCGTCTGGATCGGCATCCTGTTGAGCGTCTTCCAGCAGTTCGTCGGGATCAACGTCATCTTCTACTACTCGACCACGCTGTGGCGCTCGGTGGGCTTCAGCGAGGACAGTGCGCTGCTGACCTCGGTGATCTCCTCGGTGACGAACATCGTCGTGACGATCGTCGCGATCCTCCTCGTCGACAAGGTCGGGCGCAAGGCGCTGCTCCTTGCCGGATCGATCCTCATGACGATCTCGCTGGCGACGATGGCGGTCGCGTTCTCGTTCGCCGACCTCGTCACGGCCGACGACGGGTCGGTCTCCGCCAGCCTCGGGGCGCCGTGGTCCATCATCGCGCTGGTCGCGGCGAACCTGTTCGTCGTCGGCTTCGGCGCCACCTGGGGACCCATCGTCTGGGTCCTGCTCGGCGAGATGTTCCCGAACCGGTATCGCGCGAGTGCGCTCGCCGTGGCCGCAGCGGCCCAGTGGGTCGCGAACTTCGTCATCTCGACGACCTTCCCCTGGCTCAGCGGCATCTCGCTGACGCTCGCCTACGGCCTCTACGCGGCCTTCTCAGCGCTGTCGCTCCTGTTCGTCTGGTTCAAGGTGCGAGAGACCAAGGGCAAGGAGCTCGAGGACATGCCGGACGACTGAGACGGCCCGTCGCCCCGCCGGACTGCCAGCCAGATCGCAGGTGCGGGCGGGGTGTCGCTCGGCGTGCGCGTCGGGTCGACGCTTAGCCTGGGGAAGCCATGATCCGGTTTGAGAACGTCACCAAGCGCTATCGCGGGACGGAGACACCCGCCCTCGAAGACATCTCGTTCGACGTCGAGCGAGGAGAGTTCGTCTTCCTCGTCGGCCCGTCGGGGTCGGGGAAGTCCTCCTGCCTGCGGCTGATCCTGCGTGAGGATGTGCCGACGTCCGGGAAGGTGCTCGCGCTCGGGCGCGACACCAGCTCGCTCTCGAATCGGCGCACCCCGTTCTTCCGACGCAGCATCGGCTCCGTGTTCCAGGACTTCCGCCTGCTGCCGTCGAAGAACGTGTCGCAGAACGTCGCGTTCGCGCTCCAGGTCATCGGAGCCTCGCGCGCACTCGTGAAGCAGGCGGTCCCCGAGGCGCTCGGGCGCGTCGGCCTGCGCGAGATGGGCAAGCGCTTCCCTCACGAGCTCTCCGGCGGCGAGCAGCAGCGCGTGGCGATCGCCCGCGCGCTGGTGAATCGGCCGCAGATCCTCCTCGCCGACGAGCCGACGGGCAACCTGGACCCCGGCACGTCCGCCGACATCATGGATCTCCTGGCGCAGATCAACGAGGGCGGCACGACGGTCGTCATGGCGACGCACGAGGCCGGATTCGTCGATCGGATGCAGCGTCGTGTGATCGAGCTGTCCGAGGGGCGCCTGATGCGCGACGAGGTTCACGGCGGCTACGGCGACACGTCGGCCGTCGAGCGGATCCGCCCGAAGGTCGAGAAGGGCGCGTCGGCCACGGCGGCGCTCACGGCGGTCCTCGAGGCGCAGCGCGAGGTCGCCGACCATCTCGAGGAGACCGGCAGCGTCGCGCCGCTGAAGGCGGACGGCCAGGACGCCGATCGCGCGCAGCAGGACGCGCGGGACGACGACGCGGCGGCGCGGACCGGATCCGCGCCGGACGTCGCGGAGGTGGGGGTCGCCGACCGGCTCGGCCTGCGCTCGGATGACGAGGAAGTGGGGCCGACCTCGTGAACCTCGGACTGATCCTCGGCGAGGCGTTCACCGGCCTGCGTCGCAACGCCTCCATGGTCGTCTCGGTGATCCTCGTCACCTTCGTGTCCCTGACGTTCGTCGGCGCCGCGGTGCTGATGCAGTCGCAGGTGAGCACGATGCGCGACTACTTCCAGGACAGGGCGCAGGTCGACATCTACCTCTGCTCCGACGTCTCGACGACCGACACCTGCGTGGACGGAACGGCCACGGAGGAGCAGATCGCCGCGGTCGAGGAGCAGCTGACCTCCGAGACCCTCGATCCGCTCATCCAGGACTTCCGCTTCGAGTCGCAGGCCGACGCGTACGCCGCGCTGCAGGAGAACTACCCGGAGCAGGCGGAGCTGCTGACCGAGGAGTGGTCGAACGCGGCCTTCCACATCACGCTCGTCAACCCCGACAATCCGACGAACGCGTCGGTCATCGTCGAGGCGTTCTCCGACGTCGAGGGCGTCGAGGACGTCAGCAACCAGATGGCCTATCTCGAGCCGCTGTTCGCGGCGCTCGCGATCGCGACCTACATCGCCGTCGGCATCGCGGCCCTCATGCTCATCTCCGCCGTGCTGCTGATCGGCACGACGATCCGGCTCTCGGCCTACGCGCGCCGGCGCGAGGTCGGCATCATGCGGCTCGTCGGGGCGTCCAACCGCGCCATCCAGACGCCGTTCGTGCTCGAGGGCGTGATCGCCTCGCTCATCGGAGCGCTGCTGGCCGGGGGAGCGATCGTGGCCATGGTGCACTTCGGCGTGAGCGGCTACCTCGCCCAGCGCATGGGGTCGATCCCGTGGGTCGGGATGAGCGAGGCCGTCGTGGTCGTCATCGTCGTGGTCGTCATCGGCGTCGCGCTCGCGGCGATCTCCGCCGGTTTCGCCATCCGCCGCTGGCTGCGCACGTAGGCGCCGTCTGCCGCCCTGCGCCGGCCGGGTAGGATGGGACGCTGGCCCGGCGACGATCAGGGGAGGTGCGCGCATGGCGAAGAAGAAGACGAAGTCCCACGTCGATCCCAATCAGCGGGTGATCGCGACGAATCGCCGTGCCCGCCACGAGTACACGATCGAGAAGACGTACGAAGCAGGGCTCGTCCTGCGCGGGACCGAGGTGAAGTCGCTGCGCGAGGGCCACGCGAACCTCACGGACGGCTACGCGTTCGTCGATCGGGGTGAGGCGTGGCTCGACCAGGTGAGCATCGCGCAGTACTCGAACGGCACGTGGACGAACCACGCGGCCAAGCGCGCGCGCAAGCTCCTCCTCCACAAGGACGAGATCGTCAAGCTCGGGGCGAAGGCCTCGGCCGGCGGATACACACTCGTGCCCTTGAAGCTGTATTTCGTCGACGGGCGCGCGAAGGTCGAGATCGGCGTCGCGAAGGGCAAGACGCAGTACGACAAGCGGCAGACGCTGCGCGAGCGCCAGGACAAGCGCGACGCGGAGCGCGCCATGCGCACGCGCAACCGCATGGGCGAGTGAGCCCGGCCCCGCCCACAGGCTTATACGCCACCGCACGGGCGGTCCCTAGCGTGCCGGCATGGACCGGATCCTCGTCGCGCTCGCGTACGCGGTCTTCGCGGGCGTCTCGCTCTGGCTGATCCGCTCCGACATCCGCGCGCACCGCCTGCCCAACGCGGTCGTCCTGCCCGGTGCCGGCGTCGTGGCCGCGCTGCTCGCGTCGGCATCGGCGCTGCAGGGCACCCCGGCGAACATCGTCCGCATGCTGGTCGGGGCCGGGGTGCTGGGAGGCTTCTATCTCATACTGTGGAGCGTCGGGCGCGGCGCGGCGATGGGCGGGGGAGACGTCAAGCTCGCGCTCCTCGTGGGTGCCTTCCTCGCCTGGCACGGCTGGACGCCTCTGGCGATCGGGGCAGCGGCCGCCTTCGTCGTCGGCGGGGCGGTGGCGCTCGCGCTCGTCGCGCTCGGCCGCGCCGACCGGGGGACGCGGATCGCCTTCGCGCCGTTCATGCTGCTCGGGGCATGCCTCGGTCCGCTCGTCGGATGAGGGTGCTTCGGGGTGGGAGAGCGCTGCCGCGGCGTCCCGACCGATAACGTGAGGGCATGAACGGCGTCACGGAGGCACTGAAGAAGGCGATCGCCTGGCTGCTGCGGCTGCGCGTGGTGCGCGCGGCGCTCATGTTCAGCGACAACGGCGGCGGCCTGCTCGCCGCGGCGATCACCTTCCGCGCGCTGTTCGCGGTCTTCGCCGCCGTCCTGCTCGGCTTCTCGATCGCCTCGATCTGGCTGTCCTCTCGCAGCGAGCTGTGGGAGTCCCTCGTCGCGACGATCGATCAGGTCATCCCCGGTCTCCTCGGCACGGGCGGATCGGGCGTGATCGACGTCAGCAAGATGGAGACGCTGGGCCTCGGGTTCGCGTCGATCGCCTCCGTCGTCGCCCTCGTGTGGGCCGGGGTGAGCGCCGTCGGCAATCTCCGGGAGGCCGTGCGGACGATCGCCGGCACCCAGCATGCCGCGGGCTCGGCGCTGATGACCCGCATCTACGATCTCCTGTTCGCCGCCTCGCTGGCCGTGCTCCTCGGCGCCGCCGCCGTCGTGACCTTCGTCGGCTCCGCCTTCACGGATACGCTCCTCGGGTGGGTCGGCCTCTCCGGGAGCGGCGCGGGCGTCGTCCTCACCCGCGTGCTGACCCTGATCGTCACGTTCCTGCTGAACGCGGTCATGATCGCCTGGCTCTTCTGGCTCCAGTCCGGCGTGAAGGTGCGCGTGCGGACCCTGATCCCCGGGGCGCTGATCGGCGCGTTCGGCCTCGTCGTCCTCCAGCAGCTGTCGAGCCTGTTCGTCGGCGGCGCCGACAGCAACCCTCTCCTCGCGACGTTCGCCTCGCTGATCGCCCTGCTGCTCTGGTTCAACCTGTCGGCGCAGGTGGTCCTCATCGCGTGCGCGTACATCGTGGTCAGCGAGGAGGAGGGCAGGGACCGGATCGCCTCGCGCTACGGCGCCGAGACGCTCAAGCAGCGGGCGGTCAGGGCCGCCGAGCGCGACCTGCGGGTCGCGGAGGAGGCGCTGCGGACGGCGCGCGAGGCCGCGCGCGACGAGCGCGAGGAGCAGACAGAGGACACGGACGACACCGACGACGAGGCGCGTCGTCGCGAGGCCGGCGAGCCCGTCGCCGGCGAGACCCGCTGAGGAGGCAGGGCATGAACGCACCCGTCGAGCCGTCGCGGACGATCGAGATCGAGCGGAAGTTCGACGTCGACGCCGGCACCCCGGTGCCCGACTGGACGCGCGTCCCCGGCGTCGTCGACGTCTCCGGCGGGGAGCCGCGCCAGCTCGACGCGCTGTACTTCGACACCGCCGCCGGCGATCTCGCGCGCTCCGGAGTGGCCGTGCGGCGCCGGACGGGCGGCCCGGACGCCGGCTGGCACATCAAGGGGCCTCTCGTCGACGGCGGACGGCTGGAGCTCGGATGGCCGCTCGGGGAGGGAGAGCAGGTGCCGGACGAGGTCTCCGCGGAGCTCACCGCGTGGACGACCGAGCCGCTCTCGCCGCTCGCGCGGATCGAGAACGACCGGACCGCGCACGACCTCCTCGACGCACGCGGCGGGGTCCTCGCCGAGTTCGTCGACGACCGGGTGAGGGCGACCGACCTGCGTGCGGGGGTCTCGCGCTCGTGGTGCGAGTGGGAGGTCGAGCTCGGCAATGCCGCCCCGCCGGAGCGCGACGGGCGGGAGCGGCTGCTCGACGCGGTCGCCGAGGTCGCGCTGTCCTCCGGCGCTCGCGCCGCGCAGAGCGCGTCCAAGCTGGCGCGCGCCCTCGGCCGCTGAGCACACGAGGCGGGGCCCGCGCCCAGGGTACCGGGCCGCCGCGGGTCGGCCTGGCGCTAACGGGTGGTTCAAGGGGGCGGGGGGGCCCGGGGAGGGCCCCCGCGCGGGCGCCCACCCCCTCGGGG
>JBQDDT010000018.1:10329-25603 GCA_052092505.1 Microbacterium sp.
GGCGGTGCCGCGGGGCTGCGGGCTACCACGGGGGGGCGCGCCCTCGGCCGCTGCGCACCGGGGGGGGGCCGGGACCCGGGTTCCGGGGCCCGCCTCGTGACTCCGTCGCGATCAGAGGTTGATCATGTGGCCGGCGAGACCGTGGAAGGCCTCCTGCAGCGCCTCCGACAGCGTCGGGTGGGTGTGCACGTTGCGTGCCGCCTCCAGCGCGGTGAGGTCCCACTTCTGCGCGAGCGTGAGCTCGGGGAGGAGCTCCGAGACGTCGGGCCCGACCATGTGGGCGCCGAGCAGCTCGAGGTGCTCCGAATCGGCGATGAGCTTGACGAACCCGACGGCCTCGCCGAGCCCGTTCGCCTTGCCGTTCGCGCTGAAGGGGAACTTGGCGACGGTGATCTCGTGTCCCTCCGCCTTCGCCTGCTCCTCCGTGAGGCCGAAGCTCGCCACCTGCGGCGAGCAGAACGTCGCGCGCGGCATCATCCGGTAGTCGCCGAGCGTCTGCGTCTCGGCGTTCCCGATCGTCTCGGCCGCGACGACCGCCTGGGCCTCGGCGACGTGGGCGAGCTGCAGCTTCGCCGTGACGTCGCCGATCGCGTAGATGCCGTCGACGTTCGTGCGCATGCGGTCGTCGATGTCGATCGCGCCACGGTCCGTGAGGCGCACGCCCGTGGCGTCGAGGCCGTAGCCCTCCACGCGGGGTGCGAAGCCGACCGACATGAGCACCTTGTCGGCGTCGATCTCGCCCGACTGACCGTCGCGCGTCTCGTACGTCACGTGCACGGACGATCCGTTGTCGTCGGCGGATGTCACGCCCGTGGACGTGAGGATGTCGATGCCGTACTTCTTGTACTGCTTGGCGATCTCCTTGGAGACCTCGGGGTCCTCGTTGGGCAGGACGCGGTCGAGGAACTCGACGATCGTCACCTTCACGCCGTAGTTCGACAGGATGTATGCGAACTCCATGCCGATGGCGCCGGCGCCGACGATCACGATCGACCTCGGAAGCTCGCGCGAGAGGATCTGCTCCTCGAACGACACGACGTTCTCGCTCAGCTCGATGCCGGGGAGGGACTTGACGGTCGATCCCGTGGCGATGATCGCGTTGTCGAACGTGACCTCCTCGGTCGATCCGTCCGATCCGGCGACCTGGATCGTCTTCGGTCCCGTGAAGGTGCCGCGGCCGTCGTACTCCGTGACCTTGTTCTTCTTCATCAGGAAGTGGATGCCCTTGACGTGCGTCTCCGCGACCTTGCGGCTGCGGTCGAACGCCGCGCCGAAGTCGAAGGAGACGTCGCCCGAGATGCCGAAGAACTCGGCCTTGTGAGTGAAGGTGTGGGCGACCTCTGCGTTCTTGAGGAGCGACTTGGAGGGGATGCAGCCGACGTTCAGGCAGACACCGCCCCAGTACCTCTCCTCGATGATCGCGGTCTTGAGGCCGAGCTGCGCGCTGCGGACGGCGGCGACGTATCCACCGGGACCTGCTCCGAGAATGACGACATCGTAATGAGCCATGCTCTCAGCCTAACGCTCGCGCGGGGGGTGCTTCGCGCCGCTCAGCGGCCGTCGTCGTCGGGATCGTCCCGCTCGTCGTCGTCCGATCCGGAGCCGCGCCGCGAGACGACGACGGCCGCGACCACGACGCCGGCCACGACGACGAGCGCGCCGACGCCGACGAGGATCCACACGGGGCTCACGCCCGCCTCGTCCTCCGCCGGCGCGGGCGCCGCCGACTCGGAGTCGGTCGGCTCGTCGCCGCCCGAGGCGCTCCCGTCGCCGTCGCTCGGGGAGGCCGATGGCGACTCCTCGGAGGACCCTTCGCCGGCCGCGTCGTCCGAGGCGCCCTCCGAGGTGAACTCGAAGGTGCCGTCGATCGGGTGGCCGTCGTTCGACACGACCCGCCACGTCACCGTGTAGACCCCGGCCTCGCCCGGGTCGTCGACCGGGACCGTGACGTCCGTCCCGTCGACGACGGGCGCGTCGGAGGCGACGTCGTCGCCCGAGGGGCTGCGCACCTCGACCGCTGTGCCGTCGTCGGCGTCGATCAGCTCTCCGCTGTAGACGAGCGTGAACTCGTCCGGCAGCTCCGCGACGGTCGCCTCGGCGGCGGGATCGGACGAGACGAGCCGGTCGTGCGCTGATGCCGGTGCGGCGACGGCGAGCGATCCGACGACGAGCGACGAGGCGGCGAGGGAGAGTGCGGCGGCCCGGGAGAGGGCGGCGCGAGACGAGGCGGTCATGGACGTGACGATAGTGATCGAGCCTGGTCGTTCGCGGAGTGGGCACTCGCTCGCGGCGTCGGGGACGCGAGCGACGATTCCCGCCGCAGATTCGGGGTCGGATCGAGGTCACGAATCGGATACGCTGGACGGAAAGGAGGAGCGCGTGACTGAATCTGAGTTCCCGGCCACGACGGCTTCGGACGTCCACGGCCGTGATGGGGGCCACGACGGCCTCGGCGACACGACGCAGAGCATGCTGCGCAGCGAGTCCGATCTGTCGTACGTGCCGTTCGCCGGCGAGCTGTCCCAGCCCGAGCTCGACGCGATCTCGGGCCTGCCGAGCGGATCCGCGCTCCTGCTGGTCCGGTCGGGTCCGACGGCGGGTGCCCGCTACCTCCTCGACAGCGACGTGACGACCGTCGGCCGGCACCCCGACGCCGACATCTTCTTCGACGACGTGACCGTCTCCCGCCGCCACACCGAGGTGCTGCGCGACGGCACGACCTTCGAGATCGTCGACCAGCGCTCGCTCAACGGCACCTACGTCGATGGGGAGCGCGTCGATCGGGGCGTGCTCCAGAACGGCGCGGAGGTGCGCATCGGGAAGTTCCGCGTGAACTTCTTCCGCTCCCCTCACGACGTCCCCGCCGCGAGGGCATGAGGATGGCGGCGCCCGCACGAAAATCGGCGAGTGCCGCGGCAGACCTCCTGAGCATCGGCCAGGTGCTCGCCCGTCTCTCCCCGGATTTCCCGCAGCTGACCTCGAGCAAGCTCCGCTTCCTCGAGGTCCAGGGGATCGTCGCTCCGCAGCGCACGGCGGCCGGGTACCGCAAGTTCTCCGATGACGATCTCGAGCGTCTCCGCTTCGCGCTCACGCTCCAGCGCGACCACTACCTGCCGCTCAGTGTGATCCGCGAGTACCTCGAGCAGATCGACGCGGGGGAGGACCCGCAGACGCCCATCGCGCCGCCGTCGATCCACCCGGCGCAGCGCCGCTACGACCGCAAGGACCTGCTCGCGTCCGCCGGGGCGGCCCCGCAGCTGCTCAACGACGCGATCAGCACGGGGGTCCTGCCCGCGGTCGAGTCGTACGGCGAGCGTGACGTGCAGCTGCTGCGTGCGCTCGTGGCGCTCGACCGGCACGGGATCGAGCCGCGGCACGTCCGCGGGCTGCGCCAGACGGCCGATCGCGAGGTGGCGCTCGTGGAACGGGCCCTCTCTGCCCTGCTGCGACGCCCCGACGCGCGCTCTCGCGCGAAGGCGAGCGAACTGGCGCCGGAGCTCGCGGGGCGGCTCGACGAGGTCCGCTCGCTCTTCGTCAAGGATGCGATCGAGCGGCTGACCGGGTGACGTCTCCGTTCGGTAACGCGGGCCGCGACACGCGCCCGACACGATCCGGATGTCGTTGATCGACCCTCCGGGACGGCGTAGCTTGGAGGGGATGTCGAAGCGCGAAGGGGACGAGATGACCGCACACACTCCGGGTGAATCCGGTTTCGCCGTCGACCTCCTCTTCACGGACGGGCTTCCCGACCTCGACCCCGACGCCGGCTACCGTGGCGCCGTGGCCGCGAAGGCAGCGGGCATCACCTACCGGCAGCTCGACTACTGGGCTCGCACGGAGCTCGTCGTCCCGACGATCCGCAACGCGGCGGGGTCGGGTTCGCAGCGGCTGTACGGCTTCCGCGACATCCTCGTGCTGAAGCTCGTCAAGCGCCTGCTCGACACGGGCATCTCGCTCCAGCAGATCCGCATCGCGGTCGAGCAGCTGCGCGCCGCCGGGATCCATGACCTCGCGGGCATCACGCTCATGAGCGACGGGGCATCCGTGTACCTGTGCACGTCGAGCGACGAGGTCATCGACCTCGTCAGCCGCGGCCAGGGCGTGTTCGGGATCGCGGTGGGCAAGGTTCTGCGGGAGGTGGAGACGACGCTGGTCGACTTCGACCCCTCGGCTCCCGACCCGGTCGACGAGCTCGCCGCGCGCCGCGCCCGCCGCTCCGCCTGAGCACACTCGCCTGAGTACGCCCGCCCGAGCGGCGTGCGCTCCCTGTCGCTGCGTCCTCATCCCGCGCGAGAGCAGTCACCTCGCGGGGCGCTGGGGCGGCTCACGGCCATGGCGGTGCGTCCCACGGCACATGCGTTCGCGGGAGTGCATTCGCCCCGTTGGAGTACCGCTCCCGCTACTGCGTCCTCAGCCCGCGCGGGAGTACTTGCCTCGCACGAGGGCGGGGATGGCTTCCTACGCGGCGTCGCGCGGGTCGGGGATGCGCCCGGAGCGCATGACCCGGTCGAGGAGGGTGTCGAACTCCGACGCCAGCTCCTGAGCCGACTCGCCCGGCCACACGTGCAGCGGCTTGGCGGCGCCCTGCGCCTGCTGCAGCGAGGTGCGCTCCGGAAGCTGCGGCTCCAGGACGAGGGGACCGAACATGTCGCGCAGCTCCTTGATCCGGAACTGGTGCTCGATCGACTGGGGGCGCACGCGGTTCACGATGATCCCGAGCGGCTGCAGCCGGGGCGACAGGCCGCGGCGGATCTCCTCGATCGCCCGCAGCGCGCGGTCGGCGGCGGCGACGGAGAAGAGGCCGGGCTCGGTGACGACCGAGACGCGGTCGCTCGCCGCCCACGCCGTGCGGGTGAGCGCATTGAGCGACGGGGCGCAGTCGATGAGCACGAGATCGTATTCGCTCTCGAGCATCGCCAGCGCCTCCTCGAGCTTCCACACGTCGCGGACGCTCGGGTGCGGGCCGTCGAAGTTGATCGCGGACGGGCTGCCGAGGAGCACGTCGATCGTGCCGGGGTGGACCTTGGTCCAGCCGCTCGGGGCGATCGCCTGGCGGACGGTCTTCTCCTTGGGTGCGGTGAGCACGTCGGCGATGTTGAGGCGCCCCGCCGTCTGCACATCCATGCCCGTCGACACGTCGGACTGCGGATCGAGATCGCAGACCAGGGTGCGCAGACCGCGCGCGAACGCCGCCGAGGCGAGACCGAGCGTGACGGTCGTCTTGCCGACCCCGCCCTTGAGAGAACTGACGCTGAGTACGTGCACGACGTACACGTTACCGTTCCCCGCTGACCGCTGCCCGAATCCTGTCTGCGGCTCCGGCGCATCGCCGGACTCGGCGTCGGGCCGGTGCGCGATGCCTCTAAGCTGTCACAGACGCGTGACCGAGGTACCCGATCGCCCGAGGAGGCACATGTTCGAGAAGATCCTGGTGGCCAATCGAGGCGAGATCGCCATCCGCGCCTTCCGAGCCGCGTACGAGCTCGGCGCCCGAACGGTCGCCGTCTTCCCCTACGAGGACAGGAACTCGCTGCACCGGCTGAAGGCCGACGAGGCGTACCGGATCGGCGAGGAGGGCCACCCGGTCCGCGCCTACCTCGACGTCGACGAGATCATCCGCGTCGCCGTCGAATCCGGCGCCGACGCGATCTACCCCGGGTACGGGTTCCTCTCCGAGAACCCGGAGCTGGCGGAGAAGGCTGCCTCCCACGGGATCGCGTTCATCGGTCCGAACGCGAAGGCGCTTGAGATGGCGGGCAACAAGGTGACCGCGAAGGAGCACGCGATCGCCGCGGGCGTTCCGGTCCTGCGCTCGACCGAGGCGTCCGACGACGTCGACCACCTCGTCTCCCAGGCGGAGGAGATCGGCTTCCCGATCTTCGCGAAGGCGGTCGCCGGCGGCGGCGGCCGCGGGATGCGTCGCGTCGAGACCGCCGAGGACCTCGCCCCGGCGCTCGAGGAGGCGATGCGGGAGGCGAGCAGCGCCTTCGGCGACCCGCGGATGTTCCTGGAGCAGGCCGTCGTGCGTCCCCGACACGTCGAGGTGCAGGTCCTCGCCGACAAGTCGGGGGAGACCGTCCACCTCTTCGAGCGGGACTGCTCGGTCCAGCGGCGCCACCAGAAGGTCGTCGAGATCGCCCCGGCGCCGAACCTCGACCAGTCGGTCCGCGACGACCTGCACCGCCACGCGGTCGCGTTCGCGAAGTCCATCGACTACCAGAACGCGGGCACCGTGGAGTTCCTCCTCGAGACGGCGGGGGAGCGGACCGGCGAGGTCGTCTTCATCGAGATGAACCCCCGGATCCAGGTCGAGCACACGGTGACGGAGGAGGTCACCGACGTCGACCTCGTGCTCAGCCAGATGAAGATCGCCGGGGGCGCGAGCCTCGACGAGCTCGGCCTCACGCAGGACCAGATCCATCTCCATGGCGCGGCACTCCAGACGCGCATCACGACCGAGGACCCCACGGCGGGGTTCCGGCCGGACACGGGGAAGATCACCACGTACCGGTCGCCGGGCGGCAGCGGCATCCGTCTGGACGGCGGCACGACGGCCGCGGGCAGCGAGGTCAGCCCGCACTTCGACTCGATGCTCGCGAAGCTCACCTGCCGTGGACGCGACTTCCCCGCGGCGGTGGGCCGCGCCAGGCGCGCGCTGGCGGAGTTCCGCATCAGGGGCGTCGCCACGAACATCCCCTTCCTCAAGGCGGTCCTCGACGATCCCGACTTCATCGCCGGCGACGTCTCGACCTCGTTCATCGACGAGCGTCCCGAGCTCCTGCGTGGGCGCGAGTCGAAGGACCGCGGCACGAAGCTGCTCACGTGGCTCGTCGACACGACCGTGAACAAGCCGAACGGGGAGAACCCGCTCGGCTACGCCCCGGCGTCGAAGCTTCCGGGGATCGACCTCTCCGAGGCGGCTCCGGACGGCACCCGCCAGCGTCTGCTCGAGCTCGGCCCCGCCGGGTTCGCGAAGGCGCTGCGCGAGCAGACGCCGCTGGGGGTCACCGACACGACATTCCGCGACGCGCACCAGTCGCTCCTCGCGACCCGCGTGCGCACGCGGGACCTCGTCGAGGTCGCGCCGCACGTGGCCAGGATGCAGCCGGAGCTCCTCTCGGTCGAGGCCTGGGGCGGCGCCACGTACGACGTCGCGCTCCGCTTCCTCGGAGAGGACCCCTGGGAGCGCCTCGCGCGCCTGCGGGAGGCCCTGCCGAACGTCGCGATCCAGATGCTCCTGCGCGGGCGGAACACGGTGGGGTACACGCCGTACCCGACCGAGGTCACCGACGCGTTCGTCCGCGAGGCGGCCGACACCGGCATCGACATCTTCCGCATCTTCGACGCCCTCAACGACGTGTCCCAGATGCGCCCGGCGATCGATGCCGTCCTCGCGACGGGGACGACCGTCGCCGAGGTCGCCGTCTGCTACACCGGGGACCTGCTCGATCCGCGGGAGGAGCTGTACACACTCGACTACTACCTCGGGCTGGCGGAGCAGATCGTCGACGCGGGTGCCCACGTGCTCGCGATCAAGGACATGGCGGGGCTCCTGCGCCCCGCCGCCGCCGCGAAGCTCGTCTCCGCGTTCCGGGAGCGCTTCGATCTGCCCGTGCACGTGCACACGCACGACACCGCCGGCGGTCAGCTCGCGACGCTGCTGGCCGCGTCGGCGGCCGGTGCCGACGCGGTCGACGCCGCGAGCGCGCCGATGGCGGGCACGACGAGCCAGCCGTCGCTGTCCGCCCTCGTCGCCGCGCTCGCGCACACCGAGCGCGACACGGGACTCTCGCTCGACGCGGTGAGCGATCTCGAGCCCTACTGGCAGGCCGTCCGCCACCTCTATCGTCCGTTCGAGTCCGGTCTCGACGGGCCGACGGGGCGCGTGTACCGGCACGAGATCCCCGGAGGGCAGCTGTCGAACCTGCGTCAGCAGGCCATCGCGCTCGGCCTGTCGTCCGACTTCGAGCTCATCGAGGACATGTACGCCGCGGCGGATCGCATCCTCGGGCGCGTGCCGAAGGTGACGCCGTCGTCGAAGGTCGTCGGCGACCTCGCGCTGCAGCTCGCGGCGGTGAAGGCCGACCCGGACGACTTCGAGCAGAACCCGTCGGCCTACGACATCCCGGACTCGGTCGTCGGCTTCATGGCCGGCGAACTCGGCGATCTGCCGGGGGGATGGCCGGAGCCGTTCCGGAGCAAGGTGCTCGCGGGGCGCAACGTCAAGCCGGGCGTCGAGCCGCTCAGCGACGACGACCAGGCCGGTCTCTCCGGCGATTCGGCGACGCGGCGGGCCACCCTGAACCGCCTGCTCTTCCCGGCACCGACGCGCGCCTTCGAGGAGATCCGCGCGACCTACGGCGACGTGTCGCTGCTGGAGACGGCCGACTACCTCTACGGGATGGAATCCGGCCAGGAGCACGTCATCGAGCTGGAGAAGGGCGTCGAGCTGTACGCGGGGCTCGAGTCGATCGGCGAGGCCGACGACAAGGGGATCCGGTCGGTCATGACGACGCTCAACGGCCAGCTGCGCCCCGTCGCCGTGCGCGACCGGAGCGTGGACGTGCACGTCGTGCAGGCGGAGAAGGCCGACGCGTCGCAGCCGGGTCACGTGGCGGCTCCCTTCGCGGGCGTCGTCACGCGCAAGGCAGAGGTCGGCGACACCGTCTCGGCCGGCCAGCCCGTCGCCTCGATCGAGGCCATGAAGATGGAGGCGTCGATCAACGCCACGATCGACGGCACGATCGAGCGCCTGGCGATCGGCGAGACGCAGCAGGTCGACGCCGGCGATCTTTTGGTGGTGATCACGCCGGCCCAGTAGGTTGGCTGATTGTGGCACGACACGACAAGAACTCCTCGGACGACGCAGAGGACCACGGCGTCCTCGACGACTCGGTGGTCGACACGACCGCGCTCGACGTCCTCGGTCTTCCGACCGCGCAGGTGAGGGTCGACCTCCCGCGCGGCTACGAGGACGTGGATGACGACGATGTCGTCGATGACGGTCCCGAGGCGCTCTCGGGCGGAGCGATCGTCCTCGACCTCCCCGCCGGCGCGGACGTGCCGGCGGCGGATCGCGCGGCGACGGACGACGCGTCTGAGGAGGGCGAGGCGGTCACCGAGGCCGATGACGCCGAGGCCAACGAGCCCGACGCCGACGAGTCCGAGACCGACGATGACGAGCCGTCCGACGGCGATCCCGTCGAGCCCTCGTCTGCCAACCCCGAGGAGGCGGAGCAGGACGACGCCGAGTCCGCCGAACCCGAGGCGGAGGAGGACGGCTCGGAGTCCGTCGAGCCCGAAGACGAGCCCGCCGAGCCCGTCGTCGACGAGGAGTCGGAGGCGACCGGTCAGCACGGCGCGCAACCCGACGAGGCCCCCGGGGCCCAGGAGGAGCTCGTCCCCGGCGATGACGTCGCGCCGGAGGAGGGGGACGCCGAGGAGCGCGACCTCCCGCTCGAGGCCGAGGTGGGCGACGCCCCAGAACCGACCCCCGCAGCGGCGCCGCAGCAGAGCGCGGAACCCGTGCCCTCCGCCGACCCGGCCGACACGCACGACGCCCCGGAGGCGCCCCCCATGCCAGAGACACCCGCACCCGCATCCGGGCAGACGCGATTCGTCGCGCAGTCCGCCGCGAGCACCCGCCCCGGCGGAGCCGAGCGGGCCGAGCAGCTCACGAGCGATCGCCTCATCGACCAGCACCGTTCCACGGCGCGCCCGGAGGGCGCGTGGCGCGGCTTCGTCCACCGCGTGAGCGGGGGACTGATCAATCTCGGCGACAGCCGGGCCGCGCGCGAGCGCAAGGACCTGGTCGCGCGCATCGCGGCCCCGCTGCCCGGCCGCGCCCGCTTCGTCCCCGTCCTCAGCCGCAAAGGCGGCGTGGGCAAGACCACGGTGACGACCCTGCTCGGGATGGCGCTGGCCGATGCGCGCGACGACCGGGTCGTCGCCGTCGACGCCAACCCCGACAGAGGGACGCTCGCCGAGCGCATCGCGGCGCAGACCAGCCGCACGGTGCGCGACATGGTGCGTCACCACGAGCGCATCCGCGGCTACGCCGACATCTCGGATCTCGTCGCGCGCGACACCACCCGCCTCGACGTCGTCGCCTCCGACACCGACCCGCACATCGCCGACGCCTTCGACGACACCGACTACCGCACGGTCGCCGACGTCGCCGCCCAGTACTACTCGCTCGTCCTCACCGACACGGGCACGGGCATCATCCACTCGGTCATGGACGCCACGCTCGACCTGGCGGATCAGCTCGTCGTGGTGGCGGGCGCGAGCGTCGACGAGTCGCGCCTGGCATCGGAGACCCTCACGTGGCTCGAGGCGCACGGGCGCGAGGTGCTCGTGAAGAACGCGATCGTCATCGTCAACCAGTCGGCGCCGGGACGCTCCCTCGTCCGGCTGGACGAGGTCGAGGCGCACTTCGCCTCCCGGGTCCGCGCCGTCGTCCGGGTCCCGTACGACGAGCGCCTCGCCACCGGAGGGGCCATCGCGTTCCACGACCTTCTTCCGGCGACGCGGCACGCGGCCAGGCAGGCCGCGGCGCACGTCGTCGAGGGGATGCGCACGTCCGCTCTGCACGCGTTCGGCGGTGACAGGTGACGGTCCGCGAGATCCGCCTCTACGGGGATCCGGTGCTGCGCACCTCCTGCGCCTGGATCGCCGAGATCGACGAGGGCGTGCACTCGCTCGTCCAGGACCTGCTGGACACCGTCAGGCTCCCCGGCCGTGCCGGGGTCGCCGCCCCGCAGATCGGGGTCGGCCTGCGGGCCTTCAGCTACAACGTGGACGACGAGGTCGGCTACGTCCTCAACCCCCGCGTCGTCGAGACGCGCGGCGAGCCGGTGCTGACGGGGGAGGGATGCCTCTCCGTCCCGAACCTCTGGCACGACGCGCTTCGCCACCCGTACGCGCGGGTCGAGGGGATCGACCTCGCCGGCGAGGAGCTCGTGCTCGAGGGCGAGGGCCTGTTCGCCCAGATGCTCCAGCACGAGACGGATCACCTCGACGGCGTCGTGTACCTGCAGCGGCTCACCCGCGAGGAGCGCGGCGTCGCGATGCGCGCCGTCCGCGAGTCCGACTGGTTCTGACCGGATCGGTCGCCTCCGTCGTCAGCGGAGGGAGACGTTCGTCGTCTCCGTCGGGTCGCCGTAGAGCTCCTCGATCTCGGCCGCGAAGTCCTTCAGGATCGCCTGACGCTTGATCGACAGCTTGGGCGTGAGGTGGCCGGACGCCTCGCTCCACTCCGTGCCGAGGATGCGGAACTTCCTGATCGACTCCGCGCGCGAGACGAGCGTGTTGGCCTCGTCGATCTGCAGCTGGACCTCGGCCTGGACGGCCGGGCTGTTCGCCGCCTGCTCGAGAGTGAGGTCGGGGGACTCGCCGTGCGTGCGCAGCCAGGCGGGAAGCATCTCGGGATCGAGCGTGACGAGCGCGGAGATGAACTGCCGCTGATCGCCGACGACCACGACCTGGCCGATGATGGGGTTCGCGCGGATCGGATCCTCGAGGACGGCCGGCGCGACGTTCTTGCCTCCGGCGGTGACGATGATCTCCTTCTTGCGTCCCGTGATCGTGAGGTAGCCGTCGTCGTCCAGCGCCCCGAGATCGCCGGTGCGGAACCAGCCGTCGTCGAACGCCTCCTTCGTCGCGGTCGGGTTCTTCCAGTACTCCCGGAACACGTTGATCCCGCGCACCTGCACCTCGCCGTCGTCGGCGATGCGGATGTCGACGCCGGGGAGGACCGGGCCGACCGTGCCGACCTTGATGCGGTCGGGGACGTTGACCGAGGCCGGCGCGGTCGTCTCGGTCAGGCCGTAGCCCTCGAGGATCTTGACGCCGAGCCCGCGGAAGAAGTAGCCGAGCCGCGGACCGAGGGGAGCGGATCCGGAGACCGCATAGCGGACGTTGCCGCCCATCCGATCGCGCAGCTTGGAGTAGACGAGCTTGTCGAACAGGGCGAACTTCGCCTTCAGGAGCGGGCCGATCCTCTGCCCCTCCTGCTCGCGCCGCGAATGCTCGACCGCGGTCTTGGCCGCGGCGCGGAAGATCGCGCCCTTGCCCTCCTCCTCGACCTTCGCCTCCGCGGCGTTGTAGACCTTCTCGAACACGCGGGGGACGGCCAGCAGGAGCGTCGGCTTGAACGAGCCGAGCGCGTCGACGAGGTTCTTCGTGTTCGGCTCGTGACCCGTGCGGACGCCGGCGTGGATGTACATGATCGACATGAACCGCGCGAACACGTGCGCCGTCGTGATGAAGAGGATCGTCGAAGCGCCCTCCTGGGAGACGATCTCATCGAGAGCGACGGTGGCGTTGCGGGCGAGCTCCACGAAGTTGCTGTGGGTGAGGACGCATCCGCGGGGGCGGCCGGTCGAGCCGGACGTGTAGATGATCGTCGCGAGATCGTCGCCGCGCGCGAGCGAGCGGCGACGGACGATCTCCTCGTCGTCCACGTCGGCGCCGGAGCGGCTGAGCTCGTCGATCGCCCCGTCCTCGAGCACCCACGTCCGATCGAGGAGCGGGACCTCGGAGGCGACCTCCTCGTAGCGGGCGAGGTGCGTCGCGGTCTCGGCGATGAGGGCGACGGCGCCGGAGTCGGAGAGGATCCACTGGACCTGCGACGGCGAGCTCGTCTCGTAGACGGGGACCATCACGGCGCCCGCGTAGAACAGGGCGAAGTCGACCAGCGTCCACTCGTACGTGGTCTTGGCGAGGAAGCCGATCTTGTCGCCCGGCATGATGCCGACGGAGACGAAGCCCTTCGCGAGCGCGATCACCTCGTCCTCGAACTGCCGCGCCGTGATGTCGCGCCAGCTGCCTGAGCCGTCCGGCACGCTGAAGATCGCTCGATCGGGGGTGCTCGCGGCCCGCTCCACGAGCAGATCGCTGATGTTCGCCTCCGGGTCGGCCGGAACGAGGGCGGGAACGGAGGTCTCTTTCACGGCAGCTCCTTCGACACCGTCGGCTGGTCCTCCGAGTCTATGCGGTGAGCGCCTCGATCGGGCACGCGGACTCCGGCGCGTTAGGCTGTGACGGGCGCCGGGGCGAGCCGGCGGCCGGCGAGAGAGGAACGCGGTGTTCTACTGGATCTTGAAGTACCTGGTCGTCGGACCGGTGCTCAAGGCCATCTACCGCCCGTGGATCACGGGGAAGGAGAACGTTCCGCCGACCGGCGCGGCCATCCTCGCCAGCAATCATCTGTCGGTGATGGACTCCATCTTCCTGCCGCTGCTGCTCGATCGCCCCATGGCCTTCCTCGCCAAGAACGAGTACTTCACCGGCCGCGGGCTGAAGGGCTGGGCCACGCGCTGGTTCATGAAGGGCACGGGGCAGATCCCGATCGACCGCTCCGGCGGCCAGGCCTCGGAGGCGGCGCTGAACACGGCGCTGCGCGTCATCGGACGCGGCGACCTCCTCGGCATCTACCCCGAGGGCACGCGCAGCCCGGACGGGACGCTGTACCGCGGGCGCACCGGTCTCGCCAGGATGGCGCTGGAGGCGAAGGTCCCCGTCATCCCCGTGGTCATGATCGACACGGAGAAGATGATGCCGATCGGCACGAAGATCCCGCGCGCGGTGCGGATCGGCGCCGTGATCGGGGAGCCCCTCGACTTCTCGCGGTACGCCGGCATGGAGAACGACCGGTACATCCTGCGGTCCGTCACCGACGAGATCATGGTCGCCCTCCAGCGACTGGGGCAGCAGCGCTACTCCGACGAGTACGCGACGGCGGCCAAGAGCCGCCTGGCGCGGGAGGCGAAGGCGGCCCGAACGACGACCTGAGGCGCGCACCCGGTGCCCTAGGATCGTGGTGTGACTGAACAGCTCCGTGACCTCGATGCCTGGCGTTCGCTTCCCATCAAGCAGCAGCCGGAGTATTCGGACCAGGCGGTCGTCGCCGAGGTCGCCGCGGAGCTCGAATCGCTCCCGCCGCTCGTGTTCGCCGGCGAGGCGGACACGCTCAAGGAGCGGCTCGCCCAGGCGGCGTCGGGGCGGGCCTTCCTCCTCCAGGGCGGCGACTGCGCCGAGACGTTCTCCGGCGCCACCGGCGACAAGATCCGCAACCGGGTCAAGACGGTGCTGCAGATGGCCGTCGTCCTGCAGTACGGCGCATCCATGCCGGTCGTCAAGATGGGTCGGATGGCCGGGCAGTTCGCCAAGCCCCGCTCGAAGGACACCGAGACCCGCGGGGACGTCACCCTGCCGGCGTTCCGCGGCGAGATCGTCAACGGCTTCGACTTCACCGAGGCCTCGCGTCGCGCCGATCCGCGGCGCCTGCTGCGGGCGTACCACACGTCGGCGTCGACGCTGAACCTCATCCGCGCCTTCACACAGGGCGGCTTCGCTGACCTCCGCGAGGTGCACTCGTGGAACAAGGGCTTCGCGAAGAACCCCGCGAACCAGCGCTACGAGGGTCTCGCGCGCGAGATCGACCGCGCGATCAAGTTCATGGAGTCGGCCGGCGCCGACTTCGACGAGCTCAAGCGCGTCGAGTTCTACACCGGCCACGAGGGCCTCCTCATGGACTACGAGCGGCCGCTGACCCGCGTCGACTCCCGCACGGGCGACGTCTACAACACGTCGGCGCACTTCCTGTGGATCGGGGAGCGCACGCGCGATCTCGACGGCGCGCACATCGAGTACTTCCGGCACATCCGCAACCCGATCGGCGTGAAGCTCGGGCCGACCACGACGCCCGAGACGGCGCTGCGGCTCATCGACGTGCTCGATCCGGATCGCGAGCCCGGCCGGCTGACCTTCATCACGCGGATGGGCGCTGGCAAGATCCGCGACGCGCTCCCTCCGCTGCTGGAGGCCGTCAGGGACTCGGGGGCGACGCCGCTGTGGGTCACGGACCCCATGCACGGCAACGGCATCACGACCGAGACGGGGTACAAGACCCGTCGCTTCGACGACGTCGTGGACGAGGTCCGCGGGTTCTTCGAGGCGCACCGTCAGGCGGGGACCTTCCCTGGCGGGCTGCACGTCGAGCTCACGGGCGACGACGTGACGGAGTGCCTGGGCGGCTCGGAGAAGATCGACGAGGCGACGCTCGAGACGCGCTACGAGTCGCTGTGCGACCCGCGGCTGAACCACAAGCAGTCGCTCGAGCTGGCATTCCTGATCGCCGAGGAGCTCGAGCAGCTCTGGCCGCGTCCCCGCCGCCGCGGACGAGCCCTTACGGGGCGGGAGTAAGCGAGAAGAAGGGGGGCGGAGAGCACATTCTAGGACCGGGACGGGGCGGCGGGGGGGGGGTGGCCGC
>JBQDDT010000019.1:0-24657 GCA_052092505.1 Microbacterium sp.
GCGTCGCCGGATCGACGACGCTCGTGCCGACGGCTTCGGCGACGACACCGAGGCGCTCCGCATCGGTGCCGATGAGGAGCGCGGGCTCGGCGACGTCGAGAATCTGCGCGATTCGCGCGTCAGGATGATCCACGTCGACGGGCACGGCGGTCGCTCCGCTGCGCTGCGCGGCCAGCACGGCGACGATGGCGTCCGCCGACCGGGGAAGCGCGATGGCGACACGATCGCCGCGCTGCACGTCCGAGAGCAGCAGTGCTCGTGCCATCGCTTCGATGCGGATCCGGAGCTCGGCGAAGGTCAGCGATCCGGCATCGTCGACGAGCGCGGGGTGATCGGGCTGCGATCCGGCACTGGCCTCGAGAGCATCGAGCACGGTGCCGGCAACCGGATGGGTCGCGCCGAGCGACTGCTGGGTGAGGCGTTCGAGGGCCTCTTCGTCGAGGGCGGGAACGTCGGAGAGCCTCCGGCCGGAGTGCTCGACCAGCGCGCGCAGCATGCGATCGACGGAGCCGCGCAGAGCGGCGATCGTGCGCTCGTCGAACAGCGCGCGATCGAACGCCAGGGCGGCGTGCAGTGCGCCGTCGTCTCCCTCGGGTGCGGAGAAGTCGAGCATCAGGTCGGTCTTCACACCCGCGCTCGTCACCTGAGCGGGCACCGTGACCTCGACCTCGCCCAGATCGAGCTGGGCCGGTGCGGTGTTCTGCAGCGTGAGCAGAACCTGGAACACGGGATGGCGATCCGCGACCCGCGGGGGACGAAGCGCATCGACGATCGCGTCGAAGGGGACATCCTGGTGCGCGTACGCCTCGGTGTTGCTCGCACGCACGCGCTCGACCAGTTCGTCGAGCGTGGGGTCGCCGCTCAGCGAGGTGCGCAGCGGCACGGTGTTCACGAAGAACCCGATGAGGTCGGTGAGTTCCGGAGCGCTGCGCCCGGCGACCGGCGTGCCGATCACGATGTCCGTTCCGGCGCCGTGCTGGCCGAGCGCGGCGGCGACGGCCGCATGCAGCAGGATGAAGAGGCTCGTGCGGTGCTCCCGAGCAGCCGCGCGCAGCTGGGCATGCCGGGCCGCATCGAGCTCGAACGCCAGATGTCCGATGTCGCTCGGCACCGATCCGCGCTGTCGGTCGCGCGGCAGCTCGATCTCATCCGGCGCGTCGGCGAGGGCTCGGCGCCAGTGGTTGAGCCGCGCACTGATGGCGCTCTCCGGGTCGTCGGGCGACCCGAGCGCCTCCCGCTGCCAGAGCGTGTAGTCGGCGTAGCTGATCGGCAGCGCCGGCAGCGCGTCGCCGCCGGCAGCGTGCGCCCGGTACGCCAGCGAAAGGTCCGCCGCGAACGGGGCGAGCGACCAGCCGTCGGCGATGATGTGATGCATCGTGACGACGAGCGTGAAGCGCGTCGGCGCGGTGCGCAGCAGCACCGCACGCAGCGGCACCTCGGTGGTGACGTCGAAGGGGCGAAGCGACTCGTCGCGCACGATCGCATCGAGGCGGTCAGCGGGTGCGCTCACCGTGACGAGAGTCGGTCCTCCGCTGTCCATGTCGAGGATGTGCTGCTGGGGCTCGCCGTCGACGTAGGGGAAGACGGTGCGCAGCGGCTCGTGCCGCTCGACGACGTCCCTGAGCGCTGCCCGGAGCGCACCCACGTCGAGTGCACCATCGAGATGCAGCACGATCGGAATGTTGTAGGCGCTCGAGGCCGGATCGAGCGAGTTCAGGAACCACAGGCGCCGCTGGGCGGGAGACACCGGGAGCTGCGCCCCGTGCGCCACCGGCACGAGCGGGTGCGCGGCCTCGGCTGCGGCGGACGTCTCCGCGAGTCTCGCAGCCGTCGGGCGCTCGAAGACGTCGCGCACGGTGATCTGCCGCTCGAGCCGCTCGCTGAGCTGCGCGGCGACCTGCGTCGCGAGTAGGGAGTGGCCGCCAGCCGCGAAGAAGTCCTCGTCGACGCCGATCGAGGGCAGGCCGAGCACTTCGGCGAGCGCCCCGACCACGATGCGCTCCTCCTCCGTGCGCGGCTGCTGCGCACGGTCCTCGGCGATCGCGGACGGGTCGGGGAGCGCCCGACGATCGAGCTTGCCGTTCGGCGTCATCGGCAGCTCGGCGAGTGCGAGCACGCTGCCCGGCACCATGTACACCGGAAGCTCCGAGGCGAGCGCCGACCTCGCCCGGGCGCCGAGGCCGCCCAGGTCATCGTCACCGGTCACGTACCCGACGATGCGGGCGGTCGCGCCAGAGCCCTGCACCACGGCGGCAGCGCCCGTGACCCCGTCGCACCGGCGCAGCGCCGCCTCGACCTCGGAGAGCTCGACGCGGTATCCGCGAATCTTCACCTGCTCGTCGATGCGCCCCAGGAACCGGAGCGAGCCGTTGCGGCGGCGACGGACGAGATCGCCGGTGCGATACATGCGGGTGCCGTCGGCGGTGAACGGATCGGCGAGGAAGCGCTCAGCGCTGAGACCGGGCTGCCCGATGTAGCCCGCGGCGACGTTCGCGCCCGCGAGGTACAGCTCGCCGATCGCGCCATCGGGGACCGGAGCCAGCGAGGCGTCGAGGAGGTAGTGGCGCGTGTTGCGCACCGAGGTGCCGAGGTGAGGATCGCGACCCTCCGCGATCGGGGCGATCAGGCTGTCCACCGTGGTCTCGGTCGGGCCGTACAGGTTCACCGCGTGCACGTCGCGGCGCGCGGCGAGCGAGTTCCAGAGCCCGGGGCTGACGGCCTCGCCGCCGAGCGCGATCTCGGTCGGGTATCGGCGCTGCGTGAACAGGCCCGCCGCGATCAGTGCTTCGGCGAAGGACGGAGTGGTCTCGATCGAGTCGATCTCGCGCTCGGCCACGTAGGTCGTGAGACGCTGCGGGTCGCGACGCACATCGTCGTCGACGATGTGCAGCTCGTGCCCGGCGAAGAGCCAGAGCAGCGGATCCCACGCCGCGTCGAACGACAGTCCGGCGGTGTGTGCGACGCGAGCGGGGCGGCCGAGGCGCACCTGGGCGGGATCGAACATCTCCGCGCGGTGGTGCTCGAACAGGTTCCGCAGCGCGCGCCGCTCCACGCCGACGCCCTTGGGGCGGCCGGTGCTGCCCGAGGTGAACACGACGTACGCGAGGTCGGTCGCCGGGGGGATCGGAAGGCGCTCGGAGCGGTCAGGAGACGCAGCCCACTCCGCCGCGGCCGCATCGTCGACGTGCAGCGTCGGCACCGTCCAGCTCGCACCGGAGGCGCGATCGCTCTGGGCCTGGCTCGGGCTGGTGAGCAGGAGGTCGGGCGCCGCGTCATCGATCATGGTGCCGACGCGATCGATCGGGTACTCGGGGTCGAGCGGCACGTACGCGCCCCCCGACTTGAGTGCGGCGAGCACGAGCACGGGGAGATACTTGCTGCGTTCGATGCGGACGGCGACCTTGCTGCCGGCGTCGACGCCGCGCTCGACGAGCGTGTGCGCGAGCCGCGAGGAGAGATCCTCGACCTCGGAGAACGACAGCGTGCCGTCGGCGGCGAGCACCGCGGGCGCCGCCCCCCGCACCGCGGCGATATCAGCGAACGCGGTGAGCACCGACTCCTGCCCGATGGGGATTTCGGCGCCGGCTCCGCGCGCCAGCAGTCGGGCCGCCTCGTCGGCGCCGACCACGGCAGCGTCGGTGACCGCCGTCGACGCCGGCTCGTCGAGCACCTGCGTGAGGAGCTCGAGCAGACGGCCGGCGTGCTCCGTGAGGGCGCGCGCGGAGTACAGCTCGGCATCACCCTCCAGCTGCAGGGTCGGCTCGGCGGCGTCGCCGGTCAGGCCGGAGATCACCACCGAGAGATCGCGGACGGGACCGGTCGACAGGATCGTGACGGTGCCGCGCGCGCGGCCGAACGTCAGGTCGTCGATGACGGGCAGCAGATTGACCGATGGGCCGGAGTGCCCGAGGCCGGGAGCGAGATCACCGACGGGGTACTGCTGGTGTGCGACGGCTCCGCGGACGGCCTCACCAGCGCTGGCGATGACCTCGGCGAGACTCCGGCCCGACGCGACATCGACGCGCAGCGGCAGAATGCTCGAGAGCATCGACGGCGTCCGCTTCGCGACCGGCCCGCGCCGAGCCGTCACCGGAAGGCCCAGGGACACCCTCTGCTGACCCGTCATCTTCGACAGGTACAGTGCGACGAGGCCGACCGCGGTCTTCGACATGTCGCGTCCGAGCGAGCGCAGGCGCGCCGCATCGGCGACGGGAATCGGAACCGAGGTGCGCTCCACGCGGCGCGCCACGCGATCGGTCGTCCCCTCGAGGCCGGTCACCTGCGCGTCCTCCGCGAGCTGGCCGCGCCAGTACTCCGCATCGGCCGCGTACTGTTCGGAGCCGCGGTAGCCGTCGAGGTGCGCGTGGAGCGCTGCGAGACTCGGCAGGGGAGACGCGGTCCGTGCCGCGAGGTGGGAGATGGGCGCCGACAGCACCGCCCCGAGGACTCCCTGGGGTGCTCGCTTCACCAGCCGCGAGTACGTGCCGGCGAGATAGCGCAGGCCGATCACGGCGGAGTATCCGTCCAGCAGCACGTGGTGCACGCGCTGGAAGAGGAGCCACCGTTCGTCGGCGATGCGGAAGAGCACCGTCGCGAACAGGTCGCCCTCGACGATGTCGCGCGGCGTCGCGAGCTCCGCGTCCATGCGCTCGCGAGCGACGGCCGACGCGTCGGCCGGACCGCGATGACGCAGATCCACGACCTCGAGCAGATCCGTCGTCGGCGACGGACGTCGGATCACGCCGTGCGGCCCCGCGCCGTGGTCGACGATGCGGAGGCTCATCGCGTCGAGATCGGCGACGGTCTTCGTCAGCGCGATGCGCAGCAGCCGCTGGTCGATCGGCCCCCGGAGGTCGAGGTACTGCCCGATCTGATAGCTCGGGTTCTCCGGGTCGAGCTGCTGGGCGTACCAGATCCCCCGTTGGGCGGCGGTGAGCTCGATGCTCGTCGAGCCCTGCGCGCCGGCTCGGGATGCCGGGGCGGACGGCAGACGGTTCTCGGTCACGGGGCGCTCCTCTCTCAGCGCCGATGTCGGGATCGGCGCGTCTTCTGCATCTCGGCTCACGGCGCGAGGTCGTTCATCCGTGCATCGCTACTGGAACTGACCGATCTGCAGGGAGTCGAGAATGCCGCCGATGTCGATGAGCGGACCGTCGATGAGGGGTCCGTCGATCAGGGTGCTCTGTGCGCTCGCGGAGGTGGCGGGCGCGACCTGAGCGGCCTGGGTCGGCTCGACCGCGCTCGCGGGGACCGCGGTGACGGCGAGCGCGCCGAACGAGATGACCGCTGCGGTGGCGACACTGGCAACGGTGCGGGTCGACTGCTTCATGGTTCTGCTCCTCGTTTCACGGTGATGTGCCGGGTTGGTCACATACGGGATTCGGAGCGATTCGGCGATCGGTTTGGAGGTCGTCAGCGCCGTTCGGGACATGTCAGGTGCGGTCGCGGTCCGACATCGGCCCGGGAGGAGTATGTCCTCCCGGGATGAGTGCGGATCGGGGCGGGGTGCACTCTGCTGGGGCGAACGTCCTCAGGCCGGGGCATCTCGAGTGCCGTCGACGCGCGAACCTGACGTCGATCCGCTCCACGAGGCCGAGGCCCGCCGCGTTCACCGGGGCGTCACATGCGGGGCGCCCCGGGTTCATCCCGCGGACGTATCGTGCGGGGTCGTGGACACCGTCGGCGAGATCGCCCGCTCCCTCGAGGAGCAGGTCTCGCGGCTGGATCCCGGCGACCGTCTCCCGAGCGAGCACACCCTGATGACCCGCTTCGGGGCGACCCGAAGCGCCGTGCGCCGCGCGATCGACGCGCTGGAGTCGCGCTTCCTCGTCCGCCGCTCCCAGGGGTCCGGCACATTCGTGAACCGGCGGATCGACCTCGTCCTCTCGCCCGCCAAGGCGCCGTCGCTGCACGAGGCCGTGGCCGCGGCCGGATCCGAGGCGCGCTCGTTCGTGATCGACAGCGACGACCTCGCCGCGCCGGACGGCGTCGCGTCACGGCTCGGGGTCGCACCGGGGCGGGAGGTCACCCGGATCGTCCGCCTCGCCTACATCGACGACGATCCGGCCACGTGCGCCGAGGAGTGGTTCGCACCCGGCGCGCTCGACGTGGTCGGGATGCGCCTGAGCGCGACCCCTTCGATCGTGCAGGCCCTGCGGGAGGTGGGAGCCGACCCCGTTCGCGCCCACTCGCGTGTGTCCACCGCGTTCGCGCCCCCGGAGGCGGCGGCGCGCTTCATGGCGGGGGAGTCCGTTCCGGTGTGGCACATCGAGACCCTCACGACGGATGGGCGGGGCGGGGCTCCGCTCATGTTCAGCCGATCGTGGGTGCGGCAGGATCGCGTGCGCGTCGTCGTGGAGTACGAGCCGGCGGCGTGAGCCACTTGTCGGCCAAGCGTCGAGAGAGTTCACCGCGGGGCCCCCGGGGGTTCCCCCCACCGTGCGGGTCTCGCCAGACCCGGTGCCGAGGATGAGGGCGTCCCTTCGCCGCGGTCTTCCTCCGTGGCGCCAACGACTCCTCAGGACGGACGAATGCATATGAACTCTCGGCTCTCGCGCGTCGCGCTCGCCGCATCGGCGGCCGTGGCACTGATCGCCCTCGCCGGCTGCTCCGGCGGATCGGACGGCGGCGACGGCGCGGCGGCAGCGGCCGGCGACGACTGGCCCGACAAGCTGACCTTCGCCCAGATCCCCTCGGAGTCGTCCACCGGGATCGCGGCCCAGAACGAGAACGTCATCGCGGCGCTCGAGGGAGAGCTCGGGCTCGAGGTCGAGCTGCAGGAGGCGACGAGCTACGCGGCCGTCATCGAGGCCCTGCGCGCCGACCAGGTCGACATCGGAGCGATGGGCCCGTTCTCCTACGTCGTGGCGGCGGACGGCGATGCGGGCGTGGTCCCGGTCGGCGCGGTCGCCGACTCGCCCGACGCCGGCGCGAGCTACGTCTCGTACGGGATCGTCCCCGCCGGCAGCGACATCACCTCGATCGAGGACTTCACGGGCAAGAAGGTCTGCTTCGTCGACCAGACGTCGACCTCCGGCTACCTCTTCCCGTCGGCCGGCCTGCTCGAGGCGGGCATCGACCCGACGAAGGACGTGGAGCCCGTCTTCGCCGGCGGCCACGACGCATCCGTGCTCTCGGTCGCCGACGGGACGTGCGACGCGGGCTTCGCGTTCGACGACATGGTCGACACGCAGCTGATCGAGGGCGGCCAGCTCGAGGAGGGCGCGGTCGAGACGGTCTGGAAGTCCGAGGACATCCCGAACTCGCCCGTCGTGATCCGCGACGACCTCCCGCAGGACCTGCAGGACGAGCTGACGCGCGTGTTCCAGGAGGAGATCAACAAGCCGGCGCTCGTCGAGTCCGGCATCTGCTCGAGCGAGGACGACTGCGTCCTCCCCGAGGACCCCGCATACGGCTTCATCCCCGTCGAGGACGAGGTCTACGACGGCATCCGCGCGGTCTGCGACATCACCGAGTCGGAGTCCTGCGTCGTCTGACGCGCGAGTCGAGGCGGGCGGGACCGCGAACCGGACCCGCCCGCCTCTTCCCCTGACACGAACGAGGAGAGCGAACAGTGGCGAACGTGGCAGACATCCGGCAGGCGATGACGGCGGGCATCCCCCAGCTGACACCGTCCCAGGTCGAGGACGCGGTGCGGTTGAACGGCGTGACGAAGTCGTTCGGGCGGGTCACCGCCCTCGAGGACGTGACGGTCGACTTCACACCGGGCGAGGTGAACGTCCTGCTCGGCCTCTCCGGCTCGGGCAAGTCCACCCTGCTGCGGCACGTCAACGGGCTCCACCTCCCGACCTCCGGGGAGATCCACACGCTGGGCGTGCCGGTCCACTCCGCGAGGCAGAAGGAGCTGCGGATCCTGCGCACGCGCGTGGGCATGATCTTCCAGCACTTCCATCTCGTCGAGTCGATGTCCGTGCTCGAGAACGTGTGCACCGGGCGCCTCGGCGCTCTGCGGGGCCCCAGGATCGGGCTGTTCAGCTATCCGCGCTCCGTCAAGGAGATCGCGATGGAGCACCTCGCCCGCGTCGGCCTCGCCGACAAGGCCTTCCAGCGGGCCGACACCCTGTCCGGCGGGCAGCAGCAGCGCGTCGCGATCGCGCGCGCCCTCATCCAGGAGCCCGTGGTGCTCCTCGCCGACGAGCCCGTCGCGAGCCTCGACCCCGTCTCCTCCGCCGGCGTCATGGAGCTCCTCCGCGAGATCTCCAGCGAGCTCGGCCTCACCGTCATCTGCAGCCTCCACCAGGTGGAGCACGCGATGGACTTCGGCGACCGGATCACGGGCCTCCAGGCCGGCCGCGTCGTCCTCGACCGCGCCACCGACCGCCTCAGCCGCGAGGACGTCTTCGAGGTCTACAACGCCGTCTCCTCGCCGGAGGCGGTCGGGCGGGAAGCGCACTGACGTGACGACGATCGTCCCCGCCCCGACCTCGCCGAAGCGGCGGGGGCTTCCCGTCCCGAAGCGGCCGGCGCCCCGGATCGCCACGATCTCCGTCTGGGTGATCATGCTCGGCCTCCTCGCGGCGAGCATCTGGTCACTGGGGGAGCTCGAGTTCGGCATCGACTCGCTCGCCGCCGGGTTCGCCAACGCCGCCGACTTCCTGTCGCGGATGTTCCCCCTCGACTTCCCCCCGCTCGGCGAACTGGTCTCGCTCACGCTCGAGACCCTCGCGATCGTCACGGTCGCCACGGCGCTGTCGGTCGTGCTGAGCCTTCCGATCGCGCTCCTCGCCGCCTCGAGCACGACGCCCAGCCGCTGGGTGTCCGGCCCGGCTCGGGTGTTCATCGTCGTGATGCGCGCGATCCCCGACCTCGTGCTCGCGATCGTGTTCTTCCGCATGTTCGGCCTCGGCGCCGTCCCCGGCATCCTCGCGATGGGACTGCACTCGATCGGGATGATCGGCAAGCTCTACGCCGATGCGATCGAGGAGCTCGACCGCGGGCCGATGGAGGCGCTGCGGGCCGCCGGAGCCTCGCGTTGGCAGCAGATCATGTCGGGCGTCCTCCCTGCCCTCATGCCGCAGATCGTCGCCACGGCGCTGCACCGCTTCGACATCAACCTGCGCACGTCGGTGATCCTCGGATACGTCGGCGTCGGCGGCATCGGCCTGGCGATGTCCGAGGCGCTGTCGACCATGAACTACCAGCGCGGCATGGCGCTCGCGTTCGTCGTCCTCGTCCTGTGCGTCGTCGTCGAGCTGATCTCCGGAGCCGCCCGCACGGCGCTCCTGGGCCGCAGCGACGGCCGCCGCCGCGGTCCGCTCGGGCTGATCGATCGCGCCGCCGACGGATGGGTCACGCGCCCGACGCGCACGCACGAGGCGCAGCGGACCCGCGACGGGGCGATCAGGGTCGCGCCGCCCTGGACCGGCGACCGCATCCGCCGCTTCCTCAGCATCACGGCGACGCTCCTGATCGTGATGGTGGCGATCGCCGGCAGCAGCATCGACCCCGCCTCGCTCGTCGCGGGCATCGTCGACCTCCCGCGCACCGCAGCGCTGTTCTTCCCTCCGGTCGACGGGGGCTTCGGCGACGCGCTCGCCGAGGCGCTGCTCGTCACCATCCAGATCGGCCTCGCCGCGACGCTCATCGGCGTCGTGCTCGCTCTTCCGATCGGCTCGCTCGCGGCGCGCAACGTCGCCCCGACCGCGGCGACCGCGACCGCGTTCCGCACGTTCATCGTCGTCGTGCGCGCCTTCCCTGAGCTGATCCTCGCGATCATCTTCATCGTCATGATGGGCCTCGGTCCGGTTCCCGGCGTGCTCGCGCTCGGGATCGGGTCGGTCGGCCTCCTCGGCAAGCTCGTGGCCGACTCGCTGGAGGAGACGGACGTGCGCGTGCAGGACGCCGTGCGCGTGGGAGGGGCGACGCGCCTGCAGGTGTACGGGGCGGCGACGCTGCGCCAGGCGCTGCCCTCGTTCGTCGCGCACATCCTCTATCAGCTCGACGTCAACGTGCGATCGGCGACGCTGCTCGGCATCGTCGGCGCCGGCGGCATCGGGTACTACCTGCTCGAGGCCAACCGCGTGCTGCAGTTCCAGACGGTGTCGTACATCATCCTGCTCGTGCTCGCCGTCGTCCTCGTGCTCGAGGGCATCTCGGCCTGGGTGCGCCGGGTCGTCATCTGAGCGGATCGCGACAAGTCACGCGCGGTTTACCCGCCGGTTCACCTGCGGGCCACCCTCGGTGCGCGAGCGGGAAACGTCCGCTCGGCAGGATCGTCCCCATGACGACAGCGACGAGAGACCAGGGCGAGCGGCAGCGCACGTCACGCGTGCTCGCCGGCGCGGGGGAGGACCGGCTGGCGCGTCTCTGGGCGCACTGGCGGGACCGCCCCGACGTCGACTACGTGCGCGGGCCGGAGCAGGGACTCGTGATGGTGCAGGCGCGCACGGGCGGCGCAGGGAACCGCTTCCACCTCGGCGAGGCGACCGTGACCCGCGCGACGGTGGCGGTGCGTGTGGCGGGGGACGAGGCGCTCGGCACGAGCTACGTGCTCGGCAGTCGCCCCGAGCACGCAGCCCTCGCGGCGATCTTCGACGGCCTGCTCGGATCCGCGCAGCGCGATCGCGTGATGGACGAGGTCATCGTCCCCCTCGAGCGCGAGCAGGCCGACGCGGACGAGGCGAGGCGCCGCGACGCGCGCAGCACGGTCGTCGACTTCTTCACGGTGGCCAGGGAGAACGACGGAGACGACGAGGACGACGAATGAGCACCACGCTGCACACCCCGGGGTTCGCCTCGCCGGTCCGCGACGCCCAGCGCGTCTTCCGCGCCGTGCTCGAGGCGACCGCCCGCCCCGCCCAGCCCCAGCCGGTGGAGCCCGGCGTGCTCCCGCCGGCCCCCCTGGGCGCCGTCGCCGGGGCGATCCTGCTGGCGCTCGCCGACGAGCAGGCGCCCGTGTGGCTCGATGAGCCGCTCGCGCTGGCCGACGGCGTGTCATGGTGGATCCGCTTCCACACGGGGGCGCCCCTCGTGGACGATCCGAGCGATGCGGCCTTCGCCGTGGCCTCCAGCCCGTCGTCCGCGCCCCGGCTCGACCGGCTCTGCCGCGGCACCGACGAGGAGCCGCACCTGTCGTCGACGCTCGTGATCGACGCGTCCGGCGCCCGTCCCGGTCCGGCGCTCGTCGCCTCCGGCCCCGGCATCGACGGGTCGCTGCGCTGGGACGGCGCCGGCCTGCCTGCCGGATTCCTCGAGCAGTGGGACGGGAACGGGCGGCTGTTCCCGCGCGGCGCCGACGTGCTGCTCGCGGGAGACGACGCGGTGGTGGGGCTGCCGAGGACCACACGACTCGCACGAGCGGAGGAGAGCTGATGTACGTCGCGGTCAAGGGCGGAGAGAAGGCCATCGCGAACGCCCACGCGCTCCTGGCCAAGCGCGGCGCGGGGGAGGACGAGCGGATCCGGCTCGAGCAGGTCCGCGATCAGCTCGGCGTGCTCGTGGCGCGCGTGATGTCGGAGGGCTCGCTCTACGACCCCGAGCTGGCGGCCAAGGCCCTGCTGCAGGCGCAGGGCGACGTGCTCGAGGCGATCACGCTGCTGCGCTCCTACCGCACGACGCTGCCGCGATTCGGCACCACGGCGCCGCTCGACACCGGTGCGCTCCCGTCGGAGCGACGCGTGTCGGCGACGTTCAAGGACATCCCTGGCGGCCAGCAGCTCGGCGCGACGTTCGACTACACGCACCGCCTCCTCGCCGACGAGCTCGAGACCCCGCCCGTGCCGGCGCCCGACGTCGAGGAGGAGCCGATGCCGCGCGTGACCGATCTCCTCGGGCACGGCGCCCTCATCGAGCCGGACGGCCCGGACGACGGCGATCCGGACCCCGGCGACCTCACGCGGGAGCCGACGACGTTCCCGATGACGCGCTCCGAGCGGCTCCAGGCCCTCGCGCGGGGAGACGAGGGCTTCCTCCTCTCCCTCGGCTACTCGACGCAGCGCGGCTTCGGCAACACGCACCCGTTCGTCGGCGAGGTCCGCGTCGGAGAGGTCGAGGTCGTCCTGGACGCCCCGGAGATCGGCCACGAGATCCCGATCGGGCGGATCGAGGTGACCGAGTGCCAGATGGTGAACCAGTTCACGGGGTCGGCCGACCGGCCTCCGCAGTTCACCCGAGGGTACGGGCTCGTGTTCGGCCGGGCCGAGCGCAAGGCGATGTCGATGTCGCTCGTCGACCGCGCGCTGCGACGCGAGGAGTTCGGTGAGCGCGCCGTCTCGCCGGCGCAGGACGAGGAGTTCGTCATCGCGCACGCCGACAACGTGCAGGCGACCGGCTTCGTCGAGCACCTGAAGCTGCCGCACTACGTCGACTTCCAGGCGGAGCTCGTGCTCCTTCGCACGCTGAACCGCGAGTTCCAGCCGGCGGGCGCGCCCGCGCAGGAGCCGGCAGACGACGCCACGGCGGAGGCCGGGGCCGACCAGAGGGAGGCCGCGCGATGAGCGCGATCACGGAGGCGCCCCGCTCCACGGGACCGCGGATCGTCTACAACGAGGGCTATCTCGACGAGCAGACCAAGCGCGTCGTGCGCCGCGCGCTCCTCAAGGGCGTCGCGATCCCCGGTTTCCAGGTGCCGTTCGCCTCGCGCGAGGTGCCGATGCCGCGCGGCTGGGGAACGGGCGGCGTGCAGGTCACGGCCGCGGTGATCGGGGAGCGCGACACCCTCAAGGTCATCGACCAGGGGGCGGACGACACCACCAACGCCGTCTCGATCCGCCAGTTCTTCGAGCGGGTGGCAGGCTCCGCGACGACGACCCGCACGGAGGAGTCGACGATCATCCAGACGCGTCACCGGATCCCCGAGACGCCGCTCGTGGCCGGCCAGACGATCGTCTACCAGGTGCCGATCCCCGAGCCGCTGCGGTTCCTCGAGCCGCGCGAGACGGAGACCAGGCGTCTGCACGCGCTCGAGGAGTACGGCCTGATGTACGTCAAGCTCTACGAGGACATCGCTCGCTACGGGCACATCGCCAAGACGTACGACTATCCCGTGCTCGTCGGCGGCCGCTACGTGATGGCGCCGTCGCCGATCCCGAGCTTCGACAATCCGAAGATGCACCGCAGCCCCGCCCTGCAGCTGTTCGGCGCGGGGCGCGAGAAGCGGATCTACGCGGTCCCGCCGTTCACCGACGTGGAGAGCCTCGGCTTCGAGGACTTCCCGTTCGAGCCGCAGCGCTTCGACCGCCCGTGCGAGATCTGCGGATCCGACGGGGTGTACCTCGACGAGGTGATCGTCGACGACGCCGGCGGCGCGATGTACGTCTGCAGCGACACCGACCACTGCGAGCGGATCGCCTCCGCGCGCGGAGACGAGACGAGCGAGGTGCCCGCATGAACCCCGAGCTTCCCCTGCTGAGCGTCGCCGACGCCGGCCACCGGTACGGCGACCGCTTCGGCTGCCGCGACGTGTCCTTCGATCTGTGGCCCGGCGAGGTGCTCGCCGTGGTGGGCGAGTCGGGGTCGGGCAAGTCGACGCTGCTCGGGATGCTCTCGCAGCGGCTGTCGGTCGACGTCGGGTCGGTGCGCTACCGCTCCGAGGAGACGGGAGAGCTCGCCGATCTCGCCGCCCTCTCGGAGCGCGAGGTGCGGCGCCTCTGGCGCACGCAGTGGGGCTTCGTGCACCAGAACGCGGCCGACGGCCTGCGCATGCACGTCTCCGCCGGGGGGAACGTCGGCGAGCCGCTCATGGCCAACGGCGCGCGGCACTACGGGAGGATCCGCGCGCAGGTGAGCGAGTGGCTCGAGCGCGTCGAGATCCCGCTCGATCGGATGGACGACGCCCCGGCGACGTTCTCCGGCGGGATGCGCCAGCGCGTGCAGATCGCCCGCAACCTCGTGTTCGGCCCGCGGCTCGTGTTCATGGACGAGCCGACCAGCGGGCTCGACGTGTCGGTGCAGGCGCGCCTGCTCGACCTCATCCGCCGCCTCGTCGCCGACCTCGGCCTCGCCGTCGTGATCGTCACGCACGACCTCGCGGTCGCCCGCCTGATCTCGCATCGCACGCTCGTCATGAAGGACGGCTCCGTGATCGAGCAGGGCCTCACCGACCGCGTGCTCGACGACCCGCAGGCCGCCTACACCCAGCTCCTCGTCTCGTCGATCCTCCAGGGGTGATCCGCATGACCCAGCACGAATCCGACGCCGTCCTCTCGCTCGATGGCGTCTCGAAGACCTTCACCCTGCACCTGCAGGGCGCGCAGCGGCTGCCGGTCCTGCGCGACGTCTCCTTCGAGGTGCCGCGGGGGAGCTGCGTCGTCCTCGGCGGCGAGTCCGGCGCCGGCAAGAGCACGATCATGAAGATGGTCTTCGGCAGCTACGCCTCCGACGGCGGGCGGATCCTCCTCCGCCACAGCGGCGACGTGCTCGACCTCGTCAGGGCGGCGCCGCGCGAGGTGCTCGCCGCCCGGCGCGACACGATGGGGTACGTCAGCCAGTTCCTGAGGGCGGTGCCGCGCGTGGCGGCGCTCGACGTCGTCGCCGAGCCGCTCGTCGAGCGCGGCGCCGATCGCGAGGCGGCCAGGGAGCGCGCCGGGGAGCTGCTCGCGCGCCTGAGCATCCCCGAGCGGCTGTGGCAGCTGCCGCCGGCGACCTTCTCCGGCGGCGAGCAGCAGCGCGTCAACATCGCGCGCGGCTTCGCGACCGAGCGCCCGCTCATGCTGCTCGACGAGCCCACGGCGTCGCTCGACGCGCGCAACCGCGGGGTCGTCATCGAGATGATCCGCGAGCGCCTCGCCGAGGGGACGGGGATCCTCGCCATCTTCCACGACGCCGACGTGCGCGAGGCGGTCGGCGACCACGTCGTCGACGTCCAGGCCTTCACCCCGACGCGAGAGCCGGTCGCGGCATGACGCGGTACGCGATCTACGCGATTCCCGGCGCCGGACCGGGAGCGCCGGAGGTCGCGACGCGGCTGAAGAGCGCGGTCGAGGCCTGGTACGCCAGGGACGACGTGCGCGACATCGCCGTCGATCCGGTCCGCTACGGGTTTCATGCGACGCTGAAGGCGCCGTTCCGGCTCGCCGACGGCGTCGGCGAGCGCGATCTGCGCGAGGCCGTCGGGCGGTTCGCCGTCGAGCGTCGGCCCGTCGCGATCCCCGCGGTCGAGCCGCACGCGATCGGGCGCTTTCGCGCGCTGGTCCCCGGGCGCACGTCGGCGGAGCTCGAGGCGCTCGCGACCGACGTCGTGCAGGCCTTCGAGCGCCTGCGCGCCCCGCTGACCGACGCCGACGTCGCCCGCAGGCGGCCCGATCTCCTCACGCCCCGCCAGCGCGAGCTGCTGGAGACCTACGGCTACCCGTACGTCCTCGACGAGTTCCGCTTCCACATGACGCTCACCGACCCGATCCCCGACGAGCGGGGTGCGGCCGTCGACGAGGCGATCCGCGCCCACTTCGGCGATCTCCTCGGCGTCGACGTGCCGCTGACCGCGCTCGCCGTCTGCGTCGAGCCCGAGCCCGGCGCGCGGTTCCGCACGCTCTCGATCCACCCGTTCGGCGCCGAGGGGCGCCGCCCGTCCCCGGAGGCACACGACTGATGACCGAGACCACACTCACCAACGCTCGCGTCGTGCTCGACGGCGAAGTCGTCGACGGATCCGTGCGGATCGCCGACGGGCGGATCGCGGAGATCGGCCCGGCCGACGCGCCGGGCACGGACCTCGGCGGCGACTTCCTCCTGCCGGGGCTCGTCGAGCTGCACACCGACCAGGTCGAGAGCCACTACCAGCCGAGGCCGCGCCGCTTCTGGGATCCGCTCACCGCCGTGATCTCGCACGACGCGCAGATGGCCGCGTCGGGGATCACGACCGTGCTCGACGCGCTCCGGATCGGGTCCGGCCCCGGGGACCGCACGCTCCCGGAGAACGCGGGCACGCTGATCGAGGCGATCGTCCACGCGGCCGACGAGGGTCTGCTGCGCTCCGATCACCTCGTGCACCTGCGCTGCGAGGTCGCGACCGAGGACGTCATCGACACGTTCGACCGCGTCGGCGCGAACGACCGCGTCCGCCTCGTGTCGCTGATGGACCACACGCCCGGCCAGCGCCAGTACGCCGACGTCGAGGCGTTCCGCACCTACATGCGCGGAAAGCACCGCTTCACCGACGACGAGTTCGAGGCGCACGTGGAGGAGCTGCACCGGCGCTCGGCGGCTTACTCCGACGTGAACCGGCACGAGATGGCCAGGCGGGCGGCCGACCGGGGGCTCACGGTGGCGGCGCACGACGACGCGACCGTCGCTCACGTGGAGGAGTCGACCGCGCTCGGCGTGCGGATCTCGGAGTTCCCGACCACGTCGGTCGCCGCGCGGGCGGCGCGCGATGCGGGGCAGCTCGTCGTGATGGGCGCGCCGAACATCGTCCGCGGCGGCTCGCACTCGGGGAACGTCGCGGCGCAGGACCTGCTCGAGGACGGACTGCTCGACATCCTCTCCAGCGACTACGTGCCGGCGAGCCCGCTGCAGGCGGCGTTCAACCTCTACGGGCGAGGGATCATCACGCTGCCCGACGCGGCGGCGCTCGTGAGCGGCAACCCTGCCCGAGCGATCGGGCTCGACGACCGCGGCGTGATCGAGGAGGGCCGGCGCGCCGACCTCGTCCGCGTGCACGCGCACGCGCCCACGATCGGGAGCCTCCCCGAGGGCGCGCTCGTGCCGATCGTGCGCGGGGTCTGGCGCGAGGGGAGCCGCGTGGCATGACGGGCTGCTTCGTCGCCGTCGTGGGACCGAGCGGTGCGGGCAAGGACGCCGTGATCGGGTGGGCCAGGGAGCGTCTTCCCGGGGACGTCCTGTTCCCTCAGCGCGTGATCACCCGGCCAGCCGGCCCGGGGGAGGACCATCTCCCCGTGACGGAGGGGGAGTTCTCCGACCGCGCCTCCCGCGGCGGCTTCGCCGTGCGGTGGGACGCGCACGGGCTCCGCTACGGGGTGCCCTCGTCGGTCGCCGACCACGTCGGAGCGGGCGGAGTCGCGGTCGTGAACGTCTCCCGCGCGGCGCTCACGGAGCTGGAGGAGGTGTTCGGGCGCGTCCGCGTCGTGCGGGTGAGCGTCGCGGAGCACGTGCGGCGGGAGCGGATCCTCTCCCGGGGGAGGGAGGACGAGGCGGCGGCCCATGCGCGCCTCGCCCGCGCCGACCCGGCGCCCGACTTCCCCGTGGACCTGGAGATCGTCAACGACGGATCCGTCGCCGACGCGGGCGGGCGGCTCCTCGCCCTCGTGGAGGGCGTGCGCTGAGGGGCGGGCGCCGGTGTCGCGACGGCCGCCTACTTCAGCAGGCGCGACAGTCGCCGGTCGGCCAGGGGCCTTCCTCCGGTCTGGCACGTGGGGCAGTACTCCAGTGAGCGATCGGCGAAGAACACGCTCCGCACGGTGTCGCCGCACACGGGGCACGGCTCGCCCCGTCGGGCGTGCACGCGCATCGCGCGGCGCTTGGCGTCCTTGAGGTCGGCCGGGGGCTTCCCCTCCGCCTCGGTCACGGCGGCCCGAAGCGTCTCGCGCATCGCGGTGTAGAGGCGCTCGACATCGTCCTCCCCGAGCGAGGACGCGAGGGCGTACGGCGACATCCGCGCGGCGTGGAGGATCTCGTCGGAGTAGGCGTTCCCGATGCCCGCGATGACCGACTGGTCGCGCAGGAGCCCCTTGATCTGCGTGCGCCTGCCGTCGAGGAGCGCGGCGAACGCATCGAGCGTGAAACCGGCGTCGAGGGGATCGGGGCCGAGCCTGGCGATCCCGGGAACGTCCTCGGGGGATCGGACGACCGAGATCGCGAGCGACTTCTTCGTCCCGGCCTCCGTCAGGTCGAACCCGCTCCCGTCGTCGAACCCGATCCGCAGCGCGAGGGGCGAGCGACCGGGCTTCGGCGGCCGGGTGGGAAGGGCGTCGTGCCAGCGCAGCCAGCCCGCCTTGGCCAGGTGGAAGACGAGGTGCAGCTCCGGCTCGCTCGTCGCGACGTCGACGAACTTGCCGTGGCGCCGCGCCGTTGCCACGCGCGCCCCCCGGAGGTCGGTGAGGGGAGGGTCGTAGGTCTTGAGCGCGGAGATCGACAGCGGCAGCGCGGAGGCGATGCGCAGCCCGGCCGTGCGCTCGCCGAGGAAGTCGACGAGGGCCTGCACCTCGGGCATCTCGGGCATGCGGCCATCCTGCCACGGGGGCCCGACGCGCCGGACGCGAGATCCTCCCTCACACGACGACGGTTCGGCGCGTTCTCCACAGATCAGAAGAAAGGTTCGCCAGAGAGGGGAATCATCCGACATGAATGTCGGTGATATATGCGAATCTGGGTGCATGGACGACGAGCGGCTGTGGGACCCGACGTCGGGGGAGCGGGTGCAGATCGGCGCCGGCGTCTCGCGGCTGCGGACGATCGACGGCGAGATCGCTCGCCTGCAGGCCGAGCGCACCGCGGTGATCGACGGCCTGACCCGCGTGGCCCTCGCTCAGCAGGAGCGGTGCCGCCGTGTCCCGATCGGCGTCCGTCGCGGCGGCGAGGCCGTCCTCTCGCGCGACGACCTCCCGATGCGGTCGATGATCGCGCAGATCGCGGCGGCGACCCGCACCGGCAGGCGCTCGGTGGCCGCGCAGACGTCGGCAGCGTGGCAGCTGCACGAGCGGTTCCCCGCCGTGCGGGAGGCGTTCTCCCGCGGCGAGGTCGACGAGGAGCGCGTCGGCGCGATCCTCGCCCCTGCCGGCCGCCTCGAGAGCGACGAGGACCGCGCGCTGTACGAGCGCGTCGTCCTCCCGCACGCGGTCGAGGGCACGGTTCCCGCGACGCGGCAGGCGGCCCGGCGTGTGGTCGCTGAGATCGCGCAGACGTCGCGCGACGAGCGGTGCCGGCGGGCCAGGGAGACCAGGGCCGTGCACGTCCACGACCTCGACGACGGGATGGCGGAGCTCACGCTCGTGGCCGAGGCGCTCGTCGTCCACGGCATCCACGATCGCGTCACCCGAATGGCGCGCTCGCTTCGGAGGGCGGCCGACGCCGAGGCGCGTGAGAGGGACGCCGCGGGCGAGGGGGCAGGCGCCGCCGGCGAGGCCTCGGGAGGCGGACAGGACGCGGCCTCCGAGCGCGACGCGCGCTCGTTCGACCAGCTGCGCGCCGATCTCGCGACGGATCTTCTGCTCACGGGAGAGGTGAGCGCCCATCGCGTCGCCGACGCGTCGGGCCGGAACCTGCTCGACACGCTGACCGCGCGCGTGCAGGTGAGCATCCCGGCGGCCGCCCTCACGGGGCGGAGCGTCGAGCCGGCGCACCTCGCGGGTCACGGCGCGGTCGACGCGGGGAGCGTGTGCCGCGTCGCGGCGACCTCCCCGACGTGGGCGCGCCTCTTCCACGACCCCGAGACCGGCGCCCTGCGCACGGTGGATCGGTACACGCCGACGGCGGCGCAGCGGCGCCTCCTGCTCGCGCGCGACGAGTCCTGCCGGTTCCCCGCCTGTACGCGGCGGGGCGAGGGGTGCGACATCGATCACACCGTCGACCACGCGCGCGGCGGCGAGACGCACGTCGGCAACCTCGCGCACCTGTGCCGCTTCCACCATGTCCTCAAGCACCACACCGCCTGGCAGGTCCGGCGCCTCGGCCGCGGCGAGCTCGCCTGGATCGACCCATCGGGCGGTGCTCATCGCACCAGGCCGGCGCCGGCGGTGCGATTCGTCGACAGCCGGATCATCGCCGGCGAGAAGAACCGGCGGGAGCGGGGCGTCGATCCCGAGGCCGGGCACGTGGGGTCGCCGCCCCCGACGGAGCGCATCTCGCCTCCGGAGCCATCGACGTCGCACTCGCCGCCCGTTCCGCCCGTTCCGCCCGTTCCGCCGGAGCGTCCCGCCGTGCGCTTCGCCGACCTCGACTGGTCGGACGCACCGGAGCGTCAGCTCGTCGGCGTCCCGTTCTGAGCCCGCAGCGGCTTTGCCCGCCGAGGGACTTCAGCCGCCGTGCGGTGCTCCCGCGGCCGATCGGCTCCGGCTCAGCTCGCGAGCAGTCGCCGGAGGTGGTGCGCGACGTCGGGGGTCTCGATGAGGAACCCGTCGTGGCCGAAGTCGCTCGCCAGCACGACGGCCTGATCGCCGTCGAGGGTGTCGGGGATGCCGCGCGCGATCCGGTGCTGGCCCGTGATCGGGAAGAGCCTGTCGCTGTCGACGCCGAGCACGAGCGTCCGGGCCGTCACGAGCGCCAGTGCGCTCTCGACGCCGCCGCGGTCGCGGCCGACGTCGTGTGAGTCCATGGCCTCGACCAGGCGGACGTAGCTGTTCGCGTCGAACCGCCGCGTGAACTTGTTCCCGTGGAAGTCGAGGTACGACTCGACGGCGAAGCGGCCGCCGTGTCCCAGGGGGCTGACCCCCGACTGCCAGGAGCGCTGGAACCGCTGATTGAGCTCGGTCGGGCTGCGGTAGTTCAGCAGCGCCATGCGCCGGGCGAGCGCGAGGCCGCGGTGGGGCCCCTCGCCGTCCGGCGCGTCGTAGTACTCGCCGCCGCGGAAGCGCGGGTCGATCTCGATCGCCTGCAGCTGCACGGAGTTGAGAGCGATCTGATCGGCCGTGTTCAGCGGGGGCGCCGAGAGCACGGCGAGGCGCTCGACCCGCTCGGGGAGGGACGCCGCCCACTCGAGGGCCTGCATGCCGCCCATCGACCCTCCGACCACGGCGGCCCAGACCTCGATGCCGAGATGATCCGCGAGCCGCTGCTGCGCTTCGACCTGGTCGCGGATCGTGATGTACGGGAACCGCGCGCCCCACGCGTCGCCGTCGGAGTGGACGCTCGCCGGCCCGGTCGACCCCTGGCATCCGCCGAGCATGTTCGGCGCGATCACGAACCAGCGGTCGGTGTCGATCGCCTCGCCGGGCCCGACGACGCCGTTCCACCACCCGGCCGTGGGGTGCCCTGGCCCGGCGTCCCCGGCGACGTGGCTGTCGCCCGTGAGCGCGTGCAGGATGAGGATCGCGTTGTCGCGCGCCTCATTCAGCTCGCCCCACGTCTCGTACGAGAGACGGAATGACGGCAGTGCCTGGCCGCTCTCGAGCCAGAGCTCCCCGAAGCGGGCGAAGGAGCGCTCTCCGACGGGGTCGCCGTCGCGCCACGCTCCGCTCGCCGGCGGGCGGCCGACCATCGATCGCGCGTCCTGCTCGGTGACGAGCTCGGACGGCACCGTGTCCTCGGAGATCTGCCAGTCCATCGGGCCCATTCTGCCGTGTTCCGGCGCGGTGCGGGTGAGTATGACGTCGCAGAACCGCCACCCGGATCGTCTCCGAGTGGCGGTTCTCGCGTCTGGTGGGCGCGGGTGCCCCGGCGCGCGGGCTGTTACGCGCGCCCGACCCGTGCGGCGGCGGCGAACACCTGGTCGAGGTCGGCCGTGAGGTCGTCGACGTGCTCGAGCCCGACCGAGAGGCGCACGAGGCCCGGCGTCACACCGGCGGTGAGCTGCTCCTCGGGGGAGAGCTGCGAGTGCGTCGTCGAGGCGGGGTGGATGACGAGCGAGCGCACGTCGCCGATGTTCGCCAGGTGGCTGAACAGCTCGAGCGCGTCGACGAAGGCGCGGCCGGCGTCGACGCCGCCGGCCAGCTCGAACGACAGGACGGCTCCGGGGCCGCGAGGCGCGTAGGTCTTCGCCTTGTCGTGCCACGGCGACGAGGCGAGCCCCGCGTAGTACACGGTCGCGACGTCGTCGCGGGCCTCGAGCCACTCGGCGATCCGCTGCGCGTTCTGCACGTGGCGCTCGATCCGCAGCGAGAGGGTCTCGATCCCCTGGATGAGCTGCCACGCGTTCGCGGGGGCGGCCGCGGCGCCGAGGTCGCGCAGCAGCTGCACGCGCGCCTTGGTGATGTACGCGACGGCGTCGCCGAGCACGCCGGTGTAGCTCACGCCGTGGTACGAGGGGTCGGGCTCCGTCAGCTCGGGGAAGCGGTCGGCGTGCTGCGACCAGGGGAACGACCCGCCGTCGACGATCACGCCCGCGATGACCGTGCCGTGACCGCCGAGGAACTTCGTCGCCGAGTGCACGACGATGTCGGCGCCGTGATCCAGCGGGCGGATGAGGTAGGGCGTCCCGATCGTGTTGTCGACGATCAGAGGCACGTCGTTCTCGTGTGCGATGTCGGCGACGGCGCGGATGTCGAGCACGTTGATGCGCGGGTTGCCGATCGTCTCGGCGAAGAACGCCTTGGTGTTGGGGCGGGCGGCCGCGCGCCAGGCGTCGAGGTCGTCCTGGTCCTCGACGAACGTGACCTCGATGCCGAGCTTCGCGAACGTGTACTTGAAGAGGTTGTACGTGCCGCCGTAGATCGAGCTCGAGGAGACGATGTGGTCGCCGGCCTGGGCGATGTTCAGGATGGCGAACGACTCGGCGGCTTGGCCGCTCGCGACGAGCAGCGCGCCGGTCCCTCCCTCGAGGGCGGCCAGACGCTCCTCGACGACCTGCTGGGTCGGGTTCATGATCCGGGTGTAGATGTTGCCCGTCTCGGCGAGCGAGAACAGGTTCTCGGCGTGGGTCGAGTCCTTGAACACGTACGACGTGGTCTGGTACAGGGGCGTCGCCCGCGATCCCGTGGTCGGGTCGGGCTGCGCGCCGGCATGGATCTGCTGCGTCTCGAATTTCCAGCTGTCGGTCATTCCTGGCTCCATCGATCAGAGGTGGTGTCGCCGCCAGACGCTCCCGGTCCGCCAGCCGTTGCTCCGACGCTACGCACTCCGGCCCGCCGTCTCAATGCGCGGGAAACCCCGCGTCACACTGCCGAGAGGGGCCGGGAGGCCGCGAGCGGCGGCTGCGCGCGCCGTAGGCTGATCCCATGACGGGGAAGACGCTGACGCAGCTGGCGGAGGCCGGCCTGATCGACGCCGGCTGGGCGCACGCTCTCGAGCCCGTCGCCGGCGACATCGCGGCGCTGGGAGACCGGCTCCGCGCCGAGACCGCGGCGGGGCGTCACTACCTGCCGGCGGGAGATCGCGTGCTGCGCGCGTTCCAGCGGCCGCTCGACGACGTGCGGGTGCTGATCGTCGGCCAGGACCCCTACCCGACGCCCGGTCACCCCATCGGGCTGTCGTTCGCCGTCGAGCGGGACGTGCGGCCCATCCCGCGGAGCCTGCAGAACATCTATCGCGAGCTGAACGACGACCTCGGCGTCGAGCCGGCACCGCACGGCGACCTGTCGTCATGGGCGGATCAGGGCATCATGCTGCTCAACCGCGTGCTCACCGTGCGGCCCGGCGCCCCCGCCTCCCACCGGGGCTGGGGATGGGAGAAGGTCACGGAGCACGCGATCGGCGCGCTCGTCTCCCGGAGGAAGCCGCTCGTCGCGATCCTCTGGGGCTCCCAGGCGCGCGGCCTCGTCCCCCTCCTCGGCGACACCCCGCGCGTGGAGTCGCCGCACCCGTCGCCGCTGTCGGCGAGCCGGGGATTCTTCGGCTCCCGGCCGTTCTCGGCCGCGAACGCGCTCCTGCAGCGGCAGGGCGCCGATCCGGTCGACTGGCAGGTGCGGTAGCCCCGATGCTCCCCGAGGAGTACGAGAGGCGCCGTCGGCCGCCGCGCCACCTGCGCCGCCGCCCGTCTCCCGAGGCGCCCTTCTCCTACGAGATCCGGCCGGCGCGGGAATCCGACCTGCCCGACGTGCGCGAGATCTACAACCACTACGTGCGCAACTCCGTGGTGACGTTCGACGAGAAGGCATGGTCGCACGCGCAGTGGCGCGAGCGGTTCCGCCACCTCACGCGGCTGGGGCTGCCCGTGCTCGTGGCCGTCTCCTCGACGGGTCAGGTGCTCGGCTATGCGCTCGTGTCGCCGTGGTCGAGCAAGTCGTCCTACCGGTACACGGTCGAGACCTCGATCTACGTCGGGCCGGCCGCCTCGGGTAAGGGGCTCGGCCGCGCGCTGCTCACCCGGCTCGTCGCCGCGTGCGAGGAGCGGGGGCTGCGTCAGCTCATCGCCGTGATCTCCGACCGGGGAGCCGAGGCGTCGATCGCGCTGCACGAGCGCCTGGGGTTCCAGGAGGTGGGGCGGATGGGCCGCGTCGGCTACAAGTTCGGCCGCTGGCTCGGGACGGTCACGCTGCAGCTGACGCTCGCGCCGCGTCGTCGGAGACGCCTCCTCCCACGGGCCGGTCGACGCTCCGCTGGGTCCTGACGCCGGGGTCAGCGTCGAGGCTGCACGGCGGTGCGCGGCGCGATCGTGCGCGGCTGCGCGAGGAGCTCCGGCAGCGCACTGAGCGGCATCGCAGTGGAGACGAGCTGCTCCCACGGCCAGCGCTCACGGGCCTCGGTGAGGTACGCGACCGCCTCGGTCAGGTGGCGCGGCTCCGCTCCGGCGATGCCGGAGATCGTCTGATGCAGCGACGACACGCGGCGCGACCCGACGGCGAACGCCCCGTGGTCGTCGTCCTCGGGGTCGTGCGCATGCGGCGTCGCGTGCGACGAGACGACGACGAGCCGTCCGCCGATCGTCAGCGCGCCGAGGGCCGCGAGCGCGAGATCGCCTGACCCGGTCGTCTCGATGGCGACGTCGGCGTCGGGGAGCGCCTCTGCCGGGTCGAGTGTCTCCGTGGCGCCGAACAGGCGTGCGAGCGTGCGGCGTGCGGCGTCGCGGTCGGCGACGACGACGGAGGCCGCCCCGCGATCGTAGGCGGCGGCGACGACCGTGAGGCCCACAAGTCCCGCGCCGCTGACGAG
>JBQDDT010000020.1:0-23266 GCA_052092505.1 Microbacterium sp.
CGCTGCTCCAGCTGCCGTAGGCGTCGGGCCCCGCACGCCGGGCCGCGCACAACGAAGTCATTTCATGCGCGCCCGCCGGACCGATCCGCGGATTCCCGCGGGTCAGCAGCTCCGGGCCCGCAAGATCGACTGCGTTGTGCCGGCCCGCCGGCCCGCGACAGGTGTCAGTCGGACAGCTGCCCGAGCGTCCACGGGCGCACGATGAGCCACAGCGACGCCGCGCCGACGAGCGCGCACACCATCATGATCGAGGCCATGGACAGCGGCGTGATCCCGCCGGCGACGGCCGAGACGACGCCGACGAGCGGAGAGATGATCCCGGCGACGCCGTTGTTCGCCGCCCCGAGGACGCTGGCCGCGGTGCCGGCCGCGTCGGGATGCCGGTCGAGCGCGAGCACCTGGGCGCACGGGAAGGTGAAGCCGCACGACATCATGAAGAAGAACAGTGGCACGATCACGCCCCACGGGCCGTCGATCAGCGCGGCGCAGATCGGGATCGCGACGCTCGTGACGATGAGCGCGGAGGTCGACCCGGCGAGCACCCACTGCGGCCCGAAGCGTGCCGCCAGCCGCGCGGCGACCTGGTTGCCGATGATCAGCCCGACCGAGTTCACGGCGAAGACGAGGCCGTACTGCATCGTCGACAGCCCGTAGCCCGTCTGGAACAGGAACGACGACGACGACAGGTACGAGAACAGCCCGGAGAACGACATCGCGCCGATGACGAGCACGCCGATGTACACCCGGTCGGAGAACACGACGCGGTAGCGGTGGCGGATCGACGTGGTGCCCGACGTGAGCCGGTCGCTCTTCGGCCGCGTCTCCGGCAGGGCGAACAGCGCGCACACGAGGATCAGCGCGGCGTAGCCCGCGAGGGCGACGAAGATGCCGCGCCAGGGGACGACCTCGAGGAGCGCGGATCCGATGAGCGGGGCGATCACGGGCGCGACGCCCGTGACGAGGGCGAGCCGCGAGAGCATGATGACGAGCCGGCGCCCCGCGAACAGGTCGCGCACCATCGCCATCGCGACGACGCTGCCCCCGGCGGCCCCGACGCCCATGAGCACGCGGGCGATCCCGAGCACGACGAGGTCGCCGGCGAAGATCGCGCACGCGCTCGCGAGGAGGTGGAGGGTGGTCGAGACGAGGAGCGGGCCCCGCCGCCCGAGCTTGTCGCTGAGCGGTCCGACGACGAGCTGCCCGATCGCGAAGCCGACCATCGTCCCCGTGAGGGTGAGCTGGACGGCGCCGGCCGTCGTGGTGAACTCGTCCTCCAGGAGGGGGAACGCCGGGAGGTACATGTCGACGGTGAACGGCCCGAGCGCGGTGAGTGCTCCGAGCAGCAGGACGTACGCGAAGCGGCGGGAGGCGGAGAGGCGGTCGCCCGGATGGACGCTCGCGGTCTCGCGGGAGGCGTCGCGCACATACGACGGGACGGAGATCGCGCCGGTCGGGATCGCGATGAGCCCGGTCGCCGTGGGGATCATGCCGGTCTCGGGGCGCGCGTCGTCGCGCGCGTCATCCGTCACGATGGGGCTCGCTTTCGCTCGTGTGCCGTTCCCGCGGGGCTTCGGCCTGTCGACCCCGCAGGCTTCGACGCTATCGCGGATCCGGCGTCGCCCCCGACAGCGCCCCCGCCGCCGTCACCCTCGAAACGACCCGTTCCGGTGCGAGAAAGTGCTCCAGGAAGCGGGTTCTGCAGCATTTTGTCGCACCGGAACGGGTCGTTCGGGAACAGGCCCGGGCGGGGAGAGGGGAGTCAGGTCCGCGGGGCGAAGCGGCGGGGCTCCATCGTGGCCGTGACCACCGCGCGGAGGGACTCGAGGTCGCCCGAGACGATGCCGGCCGCGCGCGCCTGCACGAGCAGGTTGCCGACGGCCGTCGCCTCGACGGGGCCGGCGAGCACGACGAGGCCGGATCGATCGGCCAGCCGCTGGCAGAGCAGCGCGTTCAGCGCCCCGCCGCCGACGACGTGGATCGTCTCCACGGGCACGCCGGACAGCTCGGACGCGGTGCGCACGGCCTCGGCGAACGCCTGCGCGAGCGACTCGACGATCGCCCTGGCGAACGCCGCGCGCGACGGCGGCACGGGGCGCCCGTGCTCGCGCAGCCAGGTCGCGATCCGGCCCGGCATGTCGCCCGGCGGCATGAACACGGCATCGTTCGCGTCGAACAGCGACTCGGACGCGTCGGCCTCTGCCGCCGCGGCGAGCAGCGACGGCAGGTCGATCGAGGATCCGTCCTCCGCCTCCCACGCCTTGACCGTCTCGCTCAGCAGCCACATGCCCATGACGTTGTGCAGGAAGCGCACCCGCCCGTCGACGCCGCCCTCGTTCGTGAAGTTGGCCTCGCGCGCCGCGTCGGTCAGGACGGGCCGCTCGGTCTCGACGCCGACGAGACCCCACGTGCCGCACGAGATGTACGCGGCGCTCTCGGCGCGCATCGGCACGGCGACGACGGCCGATGCGGTGTCGTGCGACCCGACGGCCACGACGGGCGCCTGCCCGCCGAGCGCGTCGGCGACGCCCGGCAGCAGAGCGCCGAGCTCCTCGCCGGGGTCGGCCAGCGGCGGCAGGATCGCGCGGGGCACGCCGATCCGATCCGCCAGCTCCGCGTCCCACTCGCGGGTCGTGACGTCGAGCAGGCCCGTCGTCGACGCGTTCGTGCGCTCGGCGCGGCGCTCGCCCGTGAGCAGGAACCCGATGAGATCCGGCACGAGCAGCATCCCGTCGGCGATGCCGAACAGGCCGTCCTCGCGCTCGCACGCGAGCTGGTACAGCGTGTTGAACGGCAGGAACTGCAGCCCGTTGCGTCGGTACAGCTCCTCGAACGGCACTTCGGCGTGCACGGCCTCGACGCCGCGCGCCGTGCGCTCGTCGCGGTAGTGGAAGGGGGTGCCGAGCATCCGGTTGCCGCGCAGGAGCGCGTAGTCCACGGCCCACGAGTCGACGCCGATCGAGGCGAGCGACGGATCAGCCTGGAACGCGAGCCGCAGCCCCTCGCTCGCACCCCGGTGCAGGGCGAGCAGGTCCGTGTGCAGCCCGCTGGGCAGCCGCACGGGAGCGTTCGGGAAGCGGGTGAGCGTCTCCATCTCGAGGCGCCCGTCGCCGAAGCGGCCGAGGATGACCCGGCCGCTCGTCGCCCCGAGGTCGACCGCCGCGACGGTGCTCATCGCACGAACGCCTGGGCGACGCCGGAGTCGACGGGGATGTGCAGGCCGGTCGTGCGGCTCAGTTCGGGGCCGGTGAGCACGAACACGGCGTCCGCCACGTTCTCCGGCACGACCTCGCGCTTGAGGATCGTGCGGTTCGCGTAGTACTGGCCGAGCTCGGACTCGTCGATCCCGTAGGTCTTGGCGCGGTTCGCGCCCCACCCGCCGGCGAAGATGCCGGAGCCGCGCACGACGCCGTCGGGGTTGATGCCGTTGACCCGCACCCCGTGCTCCCCGAGCTCGACGGCGAGCAGGCGCACCTGGTGGGCCTGATCCGCCTTCGTCGCCGAGTAGGCGATGTTGTTGGGGCCGGCGAAGACGGAGTTCTTCGACGAGATGTAGATGATGTCGCCGCCGAGCCCCTGCTCGATGAGCGGCCTGGCCGCCGCCCGCGAGACGAGGAACGACCCCTTCGCCATCACGTCGTGCTGCAGGTCCCAGTCCTTCGCCGTGGTCTCCAGCAGCGACTTCGACAGCGAGAGGCCGGCGTTGTTGACGACGAGGTCGATGCCGCCGAACGCGAGCAGCGCCTCGTCGATCGCAGCCTGGACCGCGTCCTCGTCGGCGACGTTCGCGGCGACGCCGATCGCGACGTCCGTGCTCCCGAGCTCGGCGGCCGCGGCCTGCGCCTTCTCTCTGTCGAGGTCGGCGATGACGACGCACGCGCCCTCGGCCGCGAGGCGCGTGGCGATCGCCTTGCCGATGCCCGACGCCGCGCCCGTGACGAACGCGATCCGCCCCTGGTGCGTCTTCGGGGCCGGCTGCCGCTGGAGCTTCGCCTCCTCGAGCGCCCAGTACTCGATCCGGAACTTCTCCTCGTCCGAGATCGGCGCGTAGGTCGACAGCGACTCGGCGCCGCGCATGACGTTGATCGCGTTGACGTAGAACTCGCCGGCCACGCGGGCGGTCTGCTTGTTCTTGCCGTAGCTGAACATGCCGACGCCGGGAACGAGGACGATGAGCGGATCGGCTCCGCGCATCGCGGGGCTCTCGTCGTCGGCGTAGCGCTCGTAGTACGCGGCGTAGTCGGCCCGGTACTCCGCGTGCAGCTCCTTCAGGCGCGCGATCGAGTCCTCGACGGATGCGTCGGCCGGCAGGTCGAGGATGAGGGGCTTGACCTTCGTGCGCAGGAAGTGGTCGGGGCAGCTCGTGCCGAGCGCGGCGAGCCGCGGCGCGTTCTCGGAGGCGAGGAAGTCGGTGACGACGGCGTCGTCGGTGAAGTGCCCGACCATCGGAGCGTCGTGCGAGGCGATGCCGCGGATCGTGGCCGCGAGGGCGGCGGCCTTGGCGCGGCGCTCGGCGTCGGGGAGAGCCTCGTAGCCCGGGCGGACGGCGCCGAACGGCTCGGGAGCGCCGTGCTCGTCGATGTGGCGCTGGGCCGCGTCGATGATCCAGAGCGAGTTGCGCTCGGCCTCCTCGCTCGTCTCGCCCCAGGCGGTGATGCCGTGGCCGCCGAGGATCGTGCCGACGGCCTGCGGGTTCTGCCGCTTGATCTCGGCGATGTCGAGCCCGAGCTGGAAGCCGGGGCGCCGCCACGGCACCCAGACCACCGTGTCGCCGAAGATCGTCCGCGTCAGCTCCTCGCCATCGGCCGCCGTCGCGATCGCGATGCCGCTGTCGGGGTGGAGGTGATCGACGTGCGCCGCGTCGACGAGCCCGTGCATCGCGGTGTCGATCGAGGGGGCGGCGCCGCCCTTGCCATGCGCGCAGTAGTCGAACGCGGCGACCATCTCGTCCTCGCGATCGATGCCGGGATACACGTCGACGAGCGCGCGCATCCGGTCGAGGCGGAGGACGGCGAGGCCCTTCTCCTCGAGGGTCCCGAGGTCGCCGCCGGAGCCCTTCACCCACAGCAGCTCGACGGGCTCGCCGGTGACGGGGTCGGTGTCCGTGCCCTTCGCCGACGTGTTGCCGCCCGCGTAGTTCGTGTTCTTCGGGTCGGATCCGAGCCGGTTCGATCGCGCGATGAGGTCGGCGACGGCGGGGTTGGTCGGTGCGGCGTTCGTCATGTGGCTCCCTGTTCGTTTGTGTTGATTCTGACAAGAACGAACGCGATCCACAACCTGCCGCGTGACCGCCCTCACCCCTTCGTCGCCGGGGGACGACCCGTTCCGGTGCGACAATCTGCTCCAAAAGCCGGGATATGGAGCACTTTCTCGCACCGGAACGGGTCGTTCGGGTCAGACGATGCGGGCGACGGCGCGGAAGGGGGCGAGGCGCGGATCGGACGGGTCGAGCTCGGTGATCAGCGTGTCGATCTGGCCGGTCGCGAGCGTCGCTGCGGTGGAGCGGCCGCCGAGCTTGGCCGAGTCCAGGCACAGGTGCACCCGCGTGCTGGCGCGGGCGAAGACCTGCTTGAGCTGGCTCTCGTCGAGCGAGACCTCGCTCGTGCCCTGATCGGCGTCGAAGCCGGTCGACGAGAGGAAGAACGCCTTGTAGAGCATCGCGGCGGCGCCGGAGCAGGCGATCGGGCCGACGAGGCTCCCGGTCGACGGCTCGGCCTCGCCGCCCGTCAGCACGGCGGGCCCCACGTGGGTCGCGCGCAGCGCGGTGTAGTTCTCGATCGAGTTCGTCGCGATCGTGAGGTTCGGGAGCGGATCGAGCCCGGCGGCGATCGTCCCGACCGTGCTCGACGCGTCGAAGGCGACCGCGCCGGAGGTGGGCAGGAGCCCCGCCGCCTTGCGCGCGATGATCTGCTTGGCGCGAGGGCGGGTGGCCCTGCGCTCGTCGAAGTGGCGCGGGCGCTCGACCGCGACGGCCCCGCCGCGCACCCGGCGCAGCTGGCCCGACAGCTCCAGCTCGTCGAGGTCGCGCCGCACCGTCATCTCCGACACGTCGAGCTGCTCGGCGAGATCCGTCAGCCGCGCCGCCCCGTCGCGGTCGACGGCCGTCAGGATCGCGGCACGGCGGTGCTCGCCGTCGACCGTCCGGTTCGTGGCCATCCGCGCCCCTCTCTGTGCGAAGCTGTGATGTCTCACACCGTAGCTCACGCGGTCCGGAACGCCCTCGCGCTCACCGCTCCGCCGCCCCACCCGCTCGGCGGAGTGGGATGGGCCGGGGTGAGTACGCGCGGGGCGCTGGCGCACTCAGCTCGGGCGGGCGCACTCACCCGGGAGCACGCAGCCGGCCGCCCCGGGCCCCGCGAGCGCGCCGCAGGGTCACTCCAGGTTGGTGTGCCGTGCGCGCATCGCGTCGGCGTCGTCGCCGCGCAGGTCGCGCACGCGCCGGGTGATCAGGTCCACGAGCACGAGCATCCCGATCTCGTACGCGCTGCCCATCGGCAGCACGGCGTCGCTCCCCGAGTCGCGCGCCATCGTCTGCGCGTCGATCACGATCACCTCGTCGGCGCGATCGGCCGGCTCGATGTCCGGCTCCGCCGTGAGGTAGAGGATCCTCGCCCCCGCCTTCTTCGCGGTGTCGGCGATCGCCGTGACCATCGAGATGCGCCCCGGTCCGCAGCTGAGGATCAGGACGTCGCCGTCCCCCATGTGCGGCACCGTCATCTCGCCCACGGCGTGCGCGTCGACGCCCGCGTGGAAGAGGCGCATGACGAGCCCCTTCATGACGAGGCCCTCGCGTCCGCCGGCGTAGGCGGCGACGGTCCCGGCGCCGGCGATCATCCGCGCGACGCGGTCGAGCGCCTCCGGCGGCACGCTCTCGACGGCGGCGGCGACCTCCGCGATCGCGCGGGAGGCTTCTGTGGTGTCGGTCATCGGTTTCCTTCGTGTCGAGGCCATCGAGGCCGGATGCGGGGAGTTCGGGGGCGGTGGATCAGCCGTCGTGGAGGTCGCGGGCGAAGGCGCGCAGCGCCGCAGGGAGGCGCGGGGATGCGTCCGTCCCCGGCGGCAGGTGGACGGTGGCGACGACCGGGCCGCCGCGGTCGGCGCCGGCGGAGACGAGCGCGTTCAGCTCGAGGTTCCCCGTCGCGGACGGTGCGGGGCCGTCGGGCCAGGCGCCGGGGGGCGTGCGCGGATCCGCGGAGGACGCCTCGGGGAACGCCTCGAGGGTGCGGAACACGTCGTCCGGATCGACGACGCGCAGCACGGGCTCCGGCGCGCCGTCCGACCACAGGGGCAGGCGGCTGCCGGCGCGCGGCGTGTAGGGGAGCACGGCGGAGCCGAGCCGCACGCCCACGCACACGCTGTGCGCGCCGATGAGGGCCTGGAGGGTCACGGTGTGCTCCCGCAGCGCGCGCGAGCGCTCCCACCCGATGCCGAAGTCGCGCAGCATCCCCTGACGCCCGACGAACCCGGCCGCCAGGTCGAGGAACGCCCTCCCGAGCACGAGGTCCTCCCCGCTGCGGGCGAGCATCCGCTCCTCCAGGAGCGTGCCGATGAGGTCGCTCGCGCTGCTCTTCGGGAGGCCGATCGCGCGCGCGAGATCAGCCGGCCTGGCGCGCCGCTCGAAGGCCAGCGCGTCGACGAGCCGCACGGCGCGGTGCACGGCGGGAGCCCGCGGCGGCGGTTCCTGGGCTATCCCCATCGCTCGTACCCCCTCGCGCCCTGTGCATCGATCATCCGCACGGGGATGAGGTGCGCGCCCTGTGCGGTGCGCCGGCCCCGTGCGAGCTCGCGAGCCGTCGCGATCGCCGTCGTGAGGATCTTGCCGGGCTCCTGGGCGACCGATGCGATGATCGGGCCGCCGGCGAGGATCGTGTCGATCGCGTCGCCGCGGCCGTCGACGCTCACGACCGGGACGCTCCTGCCGGCCTCGCGCAGCGCGGCGACCGCGCCCATCGCGATCGGGTCGCACACGGTGAAGACGGCGTCGATCCGCTCCTCGCGCTCCAGCAGGCGCCGCATCATGCGCTCGCCTGAGGCGGTCGTGTCGTGCCCCTCCTGCTCGTGGGCGGCGACCGTCAGGTCGTGGTCGTCGCGGATCGCCTCGCGCAGGCCGGCGACCCTGTCGATGTTCGCGTTCTTCGCGAGGCCGTCGAGCACGGCGATCCGGCCGCTTCCGCCGAGCTCGGAGGCGATCCGCCGCCCGGCGAGCAGGCCGGCCTGGGTGTTGTCGCTCGTGACGCTCGCGTCGACGCCGTCGAGGCGCGATCCGATCGCGATGACGGGGACCCCCGCCTCCCTCGCGAGCCCCAGCTCGCGCGCGTGCGTCGCGGCGTCGACCGCGTCGACGATGAGCACGTCGGCGCCCTCGTCGATGAGCTCGCGCCACTGGGCGCGCTGCGTGCCGGCGTCCTCGGCGGCGTCGCGGACGAGGAGCCGCCCTCCCGTCGTGAGCTCGGCCTCGGCCGCGGCGATCGCGGCGGCGTAGAAGGGGTTCGCGCCCGAGACGATGAGCAGGCCGACGGCCAGCTCGCGCTCGAGCGTCGCGGCAGAGGCGGCCGCCAGCTCGAGCACGTGGGAGCCGAGCCAGAACCGCCCGTCGTCCATCCGCGAGAGCATGCGCTCGTCGGCGAGGGCGTCGCAGATGCCGACGACGCTCGTGCGCGGGAGGTCGAGCTCGCGGGCGAGTGCGGCCGCCGCGAGGGGGCGCCCCGCGCGGGCCAGATGGCGCAGCAGAGCGGCCGCACGGGCGGCGGCGGGAACTCGGCGGGGCTCGGACATCACGCTCTCGCATCGTCGTTGACACCGGATGGGGGCCACCCTACACTGAGACCGCCAAGAGTCGTACGGTGGTTCGAAATATGGACACCTCGGCTGACACCCGTGAGTTGCGCAGCGTCGCCATCACACATCAGGAGAGTTCGATGAAGACATCCCGTGTATTCCAGACAGTCGTGGGGCTCGCCGTGGGCGGCGTGCTGCTCGCCGGGTGCTCCGGCGGGGGCGGCAACGGCGGCGGCGGGGGCGGCGACGAGACCGTCAAGGTCGCGTTCGTGCCGAAGCTGCAGGGCTCGCCCTACTTCGAGGCGATGAACACCGGCGCCGAGCAGGCGATGAAGGACAACGACAACCTCGAGTGGATCTACCAGGGCCCGACGAACGCCGACGCGACGGCGCAGGCCGACGTGGTGCGCTCGATGATCCAGCAGCAGGTCGACGTGCTGATCGTCGCGCCGAACGACCCCGACTCGCTCGGCCCGCTCCTGCAGGAGGCGCAGTCCGCCGGCATCAAGGTCGCCACGAGCGACACCGACGCCCCCGACTCCGTCCGCGAGCTGTTCGTCAGCCAGGCGACGGCCGACGGCATCGGCACCACGACGATGGACACGCTCGCCGAGGCCATGGGCGAGGAGGGTGAGTACGGCATCGTCTCGTGCGGTGAGACCGCCGAGAACCTCAACTCGTGGATCGAGGTCGAGAAGGCCCACCAGGAGGAGGCGTACCCCGACATGGAGCTCGTCGAGGTCGGCTACTCGGGCGAGGACCAGGCCGCGAACGCTCAGATGGCGACCGACTTCATGAACGCGTACCCCGACCTCAAGGGGCTCATCGGCCAGTGCACGACCTCGGCCGTCGGCGTGGCGCAGGCCGTGCGCGACGCGGATCGGATCGGCGAGGTCTTCTCGGTCGGCGTCGGCACGCCGAAGTCGATGCTCCCGTACCTCGAGGACGGCTCGTCTTCCGGCTCGATCCTGTGGGACGTCGAGCAGTTCGGCTACCTGACGGCGTGGGCCGGTCTGCAGCTCGGCCTCGGCGAGGACTTCGCCGAGTCGAACGAGGTCAACGACCAGATCACCGAGGCGACCTACTCGGCCGACGACAAGACGCTGCTGCTCGGGCCGCCGACCGTCTTCGACGCCGAGAACGCCGGCGACTACGACTACTGATCGCATCGTGACCGACGCCACCCCTCGAGTCCGGCTCTCCGGGATCTCGAAGCGCTTCGGGGCCGTGCGTGCCATCAGGCACGCCGACCTCGAAGTGCTTCCCGGGAGCGTGCACGCGCTCGTCGGCGAGAACGGCGCGGGGAAGTCGACGCTGATCAAGATCCTCGCCGGTGCCGAGACCTCCGACACCGGCGAGATCGCGATCGACGGCGACACCGTCTCCTTCGCGTCCACCGCCGATGCGATCGCCGCCGGCATCGCCACCGTCTACCAGGAGCCACAGCTATTCAGCGAGCTCACGGTCGCCGAAAACATCTTCATCGGTCGCGAGCGCCGCCAGCGCGGCATGGTCGACTGGAAGACGCAGCACGGCGAGGTCGCCGAGCTCCTCGAGCTGATGGGCCTGCCGGAGAAGTACGCGACCGTGCCGATCGAGGAGCTCTCGATCGCGACGAAGCAGCAGGTGGCGATCGCCAAGGCGCTCGCCCAGGACGCGTCCGTGCTGATCCTCGACGAGCCGAGCGCGATCCTGACCGACGCCGAGATCGACGTGCTCTTCGGCGTCGTCCGGCGCCTCCAGGAGCGCGGCGTCGCGATCATCTACATCTCGCACCGGCTCGACGAGCTGTTCCGGATCGCCGACACCGTCACGGTCATGCGCGACGGTCAGACGACCGGGACGCACGCGATCGCCGACATGACGGTCCGCTCCATCGCCGAGGCGATGGTCGGCGGGCTCGACGTCGCCGAGAACCGGCACCGCGACATGGGCGAGGCGAAGCCCGTGCTCGAGCTCGAGGACCTCTCGCGGGGCGACGACTTCCATGACGTGAGCGTCACCGTCCGCGAGGGCGAGGTCGTCGCGCTGTACGGACTCGTCGGGTCGGGGTCGTCCGAGGTGTCGGCCGCGCTGTGGGGCATGAAGAAGGCCACGTCCGGCCGGATCCTGCTCGATGGGAAGGCCATCGCGCCTCGCTCCCCGCGGCACGCGCAGAAGCTCGGGATCGGCCTGCTGCCCGCCGACCGCAAGGGGCAGGGCATGTTCTCGTTCCAGACGATCGCCTTCAACGTGTCGGCGGGACGGATCCCGCTGTTCACGGCGGCCGGCCTGTGGTTCCAGAACCGCAGGGAGCGCCAGGTGGCGCGCGACATGATCTCGCGGCTGGCGATCAAGACGCGCAGCGAGAAGCACCCGATCGCCTCGCTGTCGGGCGGCAACGCGCAGAAGGTCGTGCTCGCCCGTCAGCTCGTCGACACCCCGCGCGTCCTCGTCCTCGAAGAGCCGTCGCAGGGCGTCGACATCCGGGCGAAGGAGGAGATCCACACGATCATCGGCGAGCTCGCCGACCAGGGCGTCACGGTCCTCATCGTGACGAGCGATCTGCCGGAGGCCCTGCGCATCGCCGATCGCGTGATCGTCGTGCGCGCAGGGACCACGGTGACGGAGTTCGGGCCGGAGGCCACCCAGGTGGACGTGCTGGCCGCTGCGGCGGGAGACGCCGCCGAGGCGAAGGAGGTCGGGGCATGACGGATCTGCTGACACGCGATCGCCCCGCGGCGGACAAGCGCAGACGGCGGGTGCTCCCGCGCGCTCTCTCGACGCAGGAGATCGTCCTCATCGGCGTCCTCATCGTGATGTGGATCCTGCTCGGGGTCCTCACGCCGAACTTCCTGACGCCGCAGTCGATCCAGCCGCTGCTGGCGAACGCCGCGCCGATCGCGCTCATCGGCGTCGGGATGACGATCGTCATCATCACGGCCGGCATCGACATCTCGGTCGCCGCCATGCTCATGGTGTGCGCGGTCGTGATGGGCAAGCTCATGGTCGACCTGTCGTGGCCGATGCCGCTGGCGCTGCTGGCGGGGATCGTCCTCGGCGGCGCGTGCGGCCTGCTCAACGGCGTGCTCATCTCCATCGGGCGCGTCCACCCGATCATCATCACGTTCGGCACGTCGAACATCTTCATGTTCCTCGGCTGGCGGATCTTCGACTCGAAGGTCGTCAACGGCGTCCCCACGTCGATCGGCGTGCTCGGCCGCGGCGATGCGGGCCGCCTGTTCGGCATCCCGCACTCCTTCCTCATCATGCTCGTGCTCGCCGCGATCGTGTGGTGGTACCTGCGGTACACGGCGGGCGGGCGCCACTTCTACGCGATCGGGAACGACCAGAACGCGGCCCGCCTCGTCGGCATCCGCGTGCAGAAGCGCATCGTGATCCCGTATGTCGTGACCGGCCTCCTCGTGGGCTTCGCGGCCCTGGTGGTGATGGCGAACGGGACGCAGACCCTGGCGCAGTCGGTCGGGCAGGGAATGGAGCTGCAGGCGATCGCGGCCGTGGTCATCGGCGGGACGTCGATCGTCGGCGGCAAGGGAAGCGTCATCGGCACGGTGCTCGGAGCGCTCCTCGTGCAGACGGTGAAGTCGGGCGTGATCCAGCTCGGCTGGCCGCCGCAGCTGGCGAACTTCGTCGTCGGCGTGGCGATCATCGTCGCGGTCGGCGCCGACCTGCTGCAGCAGCGACTGGCGAGGAAGGCATCATGAGCGAGCAGAAGACCGCACCCGCCCCCGACACCACGCTCCTCGTGCAGGACCGCTCCGACGAGAGCCGGATGGCCGCGGTGATCCGGATCCTGCTGACCCGGCGCGAGCTGATGCTCGTCGTGCTGCTCGTGATCCTCCTGGTCGCGATGTTCGGCGCGTCCGCCGGCGGCGTCACGAACGGCCCGTTCAACGACATCTACCTCGCGAGCACGCTCATCAACGTGGTGCCGCTGGCGATGCTGGCGCTGGCGGAGATGATCGTCATCCTGACGGGCCGCGGCGCGATCGACCTCTCGGTCGGATCGATCGTCTCGCTCGTGAGCATGCTGTTCGGCTTCATGTACGGGGTCTGGGGCATGCCGCTGTGGGCGTCGATCATCGCCGCCGTGCTGATCGGCGGGTTCCTCGGGGGCATCAACGGCGCGCTCGTGGCGTTCCTCGGCTTCCCGCCGCTGATCGCGACGCTCGCGACGTACTACGCGTACTGGTCGCTGGCGATCGTGATCAACGACCAGAAGCCGATCAACTCGCCGGAGATCCAGGACCTCTACAGCACCGCGGCCGCCGTGCCGGTGCTGGGCCCGGCGTTCCCGAGCATCCCCGCTGGCGTGTTCCTGTTCCTCATCCCGACGGCGGTCGTCGTCTGGTACCTCGTGAACCGCGCGCCGCTCGGGCGCCGGCTCTACGCGGTCGGGACGAACGACGTCGCCGCGAAGTGGGCCGGCATCGATCTCGTGAAGACGCGGTTCACCGCGTTCATGCTCTCCGGCATGATCGCCGGCCTCGTCGCCGTCGTCACGGTCGGCCAGTTCGCCTCGGCCAGGCCAGACGCCGGCAACGCGGGCAACGGCATGGCGCTGCCGGCGATCACGATCGCGGTGCTGGCCGGCGTCGCGATCACGGGCGGCATCGGCCGAGTCTCGAGCGTGATCGTCGCCGCGCTGCTCGTCGTGTGGCTGAACGCCAGCATCCTGCTGCTGTTCCCCGGCAACTACGGCACGCAGTACCAGCTGCTCGCGCTCGGCGTCCTGCTCGTGGCCGCCGCGCTGCTCAACGGCTACACCAACCGCAGATACAACATCATCGAATAGCGCGCGTGCGCTGTGCCAGGGCTCCGCCCTGGCCGACGATCGGAGGAACGATGGCAGTTCTCGACACCTTCTCGCTCGCGGGGAAGACGGCGCTCGTCACGGGCGGCAACCGGGGCCTCGGTCTCGCGTTCGCTCGCGGGCTGGCCGAGGCGGGGGCGCGGGTCGTGATCGCCTCGCGCGACGCGGAGCGCAACCGCGCGGCGGTCGACACGCTGCGCGGGGAGGGCATCGAGGTCGGCGCGATCGACGTCGACATCACCCAGCCGGGCGAGGCGGACCGGATGGTCGCCGAAGCCGTCGAGCATCTCGGCGGTCGGCTCGACATCGTGCTCAACAATGCCGGCCTGTCGATCCACCGCCCGGCGCTCGAGGTGACCGACGAGGAGTGGGACGCGGTCGTGAACCTCAACCTCACGGCGCTGTGGAAGGTGTCGATCGCCGCCGCCCGCGTCATGAAGGAGCAGGGCGGAGGGAACATCGTCAACACGGGGTCGATCAGCTCGCTGATCGTGAACCGGCCGCAGTGGCAGCCGGCGTACAACGCATCGAAGGCCGGCGTGCACCAGCTGACGAAGTCGCTCGCGGCCGAGTGGGCCGAGTACGGCATCCGGGTGAACGCGGTCGCGCCGGGGTACGTGAAGACGGACATGGCGCCGGTCGACGAGCCGCACTTCCGTCAGCACTGGATCGAGGACGCCCCGATGAAGCGCTATGCGACGCCGGAGGAGATCGCCCCGACGATCGTCTACCTGGCCTCCGACGCGTCGGCCTTCATGACGGGCTCCGTGGTCGTCATCGACGGCGGCTACACCCTGTACTGACGCACGCGTTTCCGTGGCGCCCCGGTCGGATCGGCCGGGGCGCCACGCTGCGTCGGCGGGCCTAGACTGTGCGGATGCCTGACGCAGCGCGGTGCCTGATCGCCCTCGACATCGACGGCACGGTGCTGCGCGAGGACGGATCGCTCGGCCAGGGAGTCCTGCGGGCGGTGCGTCGCGTCGAGGAGTCCGGACATGAGGTCACGCTCGCGACGGGACGTCGCTGGGAGACGACGGCCGACGTCGTCGCGGCACTCGGGATCCGGCCGGAGTACGTCGTCTGCTCGAACGGCGCGGCGATCCTCGTCCGCTCGGACGAGGACGCCTCCGGCTACGCGCGTCACGCGACGGAGACCTTCCCGCTCGATGACGTGATCGACCTCCTCCGCGCGGAGCTCCCCGAGGCCGACTACGTCGTCGAGCTCGCCGACGGCTTCCGGCTCTACACGCGCGATCTCGGGCCATGGCTGCGCGAGCGCAGCGGCCGTGTGTCGGTGGACGATCTTCGGGGACGGGAGGCGAGCCGCGTCGTGATCGTGCCGCCGGAGGATCACTCGGAGGGTTTCGCCGAGGTCGTCGCCAGAGCCGGCCTCAACCAGATCTCGTACGCGGTCGGCGCGACGTCGTGGATCGACCTCGCCCCGCACGGGGTGGACAAGGCGCACGCGCTGGAGCGCGTCCGCGCATGGCTCGGCGTGCCGGGGGAGCGGGTCGTCGTGTTCGGTGACGGCCCGAACGACATCGAGATGTTTCAGTGGGCGGCCGCACAGGGAGGACACGCCTTCGCGATGGGGCAGGCGACGCCCGACGTGCGGGGCGCGTCGACGGCGGTCACGGCATCGATCGACGACGGTGGTGTGCCAGAGGGCCTCGCCAGGCTCGGCCTCGTGGCCGCCTCGTCGCCCGATCCCGCGAGAGCGTAGGACATCGCCCGCGTTCGATCCGCGAGTGCCTGGCGTGCTGCCCGGCGGCCCGTGGACCGGTGATTTCGTGTGGGCTTCTCGTCTCCATCATTGTCCGATTTCAAAGCAAGTATTTCCTGATATGAACTACTAAAGCCGCAATCGAATTGATAGTCTCGCCCGAGACCGAGATGGCCGTCCGACGGAGTGGGGACATCGCAGTGGAGACGTCAGCGTCGCGTCGACGGGGCTCGCGAGACAAGATCGAAGCGGTGAGGGCGCTTCTCGCCCGTCATCTCGGGGACAGATCCGACGAGGTCGTGATCGAGATGCTCGACGCGGGCGACGACCGGTACGAGCACGAGATCGCGAACGGTCGGCTCGTGCTGCGCGGCACCGACGCGATCGCCGTCGCCGTCGCCGCGCGCGATGCCGCGGCGGAGCTCGGCGCCGACGCGACCTGGGACTCACGACGGTGGCTCGCGCTCCCTGACGCGCTCGAGGACCGCCCGCTGGTCGCCCGTGCGACGAGCCTCGCCCACCGGTACTACCTCAACTTCGTGACCTTCGGCTACACGACCGCGTTCTGGGGATGGGAGCGCTGGGAACGCGAAGTCGACTGGATGGCGCTGCACGGCATCACGACCCCGCTGATGACCCTCGCGCACGAAGCGGTGCTCACGGAGACCTATCGCGAGCTGGGCTTGAGCGACGAACGGATCGCGGAGTGGATCGGAGGGGCGTCGCACTTCCCGTGGACATGGATGGGAGGGACGAACGAGTGGGGCGGTCCCCTCCCGCTCGAATGGAACGAGCGGCACCTCGACCTCGCCAGGCGCGTCCTCGAGCGCCAGCGTGCGTTCGGCATGACCCCGGTGCTGCCCGGATTCATGGGGCACGTGCCGCCCGAGCTCGCGGGAGACGGGTCCGGCACGATCGAATGGCAGGGGTGGACGACCCCGGTGCTCTCGCCCCGCGACCCGGCGTTCGCCCGGATCGCGGAGGTCTTCTACCGGCATCAGCGCGACCTGCTCGGGACGGATCACCTCTACGCGGCAGATCCGTTCATCGAGTCCGTCCCGCCGAGCGGGGATCCGGAGGATCTCGGTGCGATGTCCGCCGGGATCTTCGAGGCGATGCGGCAGTCGGACCCCGACGCCGTGTGGGTGCTGCAGGGATGGCCGTTCCACTACCAGGCGGAGTTCTGGACCGACGAGCGGATCGGCGCCTTCTTCGCACCGGTGCCGCGCAGCGCCGTGCTCGTGCTCGACCTGTGGGCGGAGCACGCCCCCATGTGGCGCCGCACGGACGGGATGTGGGGGCGCCCCTGGGTGTGGTGCGCCGTGCACAACTTCGGATCCCGGCCGGCGCTCTTCGGCGATCTCACGGGCCTCCGCCGCGATCTCACGGTCGTGCAGGACGACGCGGACCGTGGCGACCTGGCGGGCTTCGGCATCACGACGGAGGCGATCGAGAACAACGCCGTGTTCTACGAGCTCGCCTGCGACCTCGTCTGGCGGCCGGCCCCGGACGAGGAGCGCTGGCTCGATCGCTTCGCCGGCGCCCGCTACGGCGTCGACGCTCCGGAGGCACGACATGCGTGGCGGATCCTCGCCCGCACGCTCTACGGCCCCGGCCGCACGCGCTCCACGCCATCGCCGGTGATCGCGCGGCCGTGGAGCGACACGACCCCGTTCGCGACGCAGCGCCTGGCGGGGGAGTTCGTCGACACGAGCGACGTCCCCAGGGAATCGGCGAACATCGACGCCGAGAACGACCCTGCCGTGCTCGGGGACCTCGCCGCTGTCGCCGATGCGATCGACGCGCTCGTCGCTCTGGCGGGACGAGAGGGCGTCGACCGCGACACACTCGATCGCGACCTCGTGGATCTCGCCGGCCACGTCATCGCGCAGCATTCCCGCCTCGCGATCCGGGGCGTCCTCGCCGGCTACGCGGCGGGCGATCCCGCGGCGATCGGCCGGGAGGCCGCGCGATTCGCGGCCGCGCTGGACGAGCTCGATCGCCTGGCCGGCACCGTGCCGGGGACGCGGGTCGCCGCGTGGCTCGACCGAGCGCGGTCCTGGTCGGACGACGCGGGCGAGCAGGCGATCCTCGAGAGGGACGCCCGTCGTCTCGTGAGCGTGTGGGGTGAGCAGTCGAGCGGGCTGCACGACTACTCCGGACGTCACTGGGAGGGGCTCGTCCGCGACCTGTATCGGCCCCGCTGGCTCGCATGGACGGGCTGGCTCGAGGAGACGGCGCGCGCGGGAGGAGCCGCGGACGAGGGCGTGCTGCGGCGTCGGATCGTCCGGATCGAGGAGGACTGGGTGCGCTCGCACCACCGCTACTCGGCGGTGCCGGAGGGGGCGGCGGTCGACGCCGCGGCCACGGCGGTCGCCTCGCGCCGCGCCGAACTGGACGCCCTGCGCGAGAGCGCGTGAGCCGGCCGCAGAGATGGGAACGGAGGACCGACGAGTCATGCGCGACGCCACCAGGCCGACAGAGGCCCGCAACCCCCGCACGATCGACATCGACCTGTGGGAGAGCGAGCGGATCGTGCGCGCGCTGCTCGCGGAGGACGAACGCGGAATCCGTGCGGCTGCGGCCGTCGCCGGCCGGCTCGCGGCCGCCGTCGACGAGGCGGGGCTGCGGCTGGCCGACGGCGGCACGGTGCACGCGTTCGGCGCGGGGGCGTCCGGCCGCCTCGCCGTGCTCGATGCGACGGAGGCGACGCCCACCTTCGGCGCGCCTCGCGGACTCTTCACGGCGCACTTCCCCGGGGGTGCAGAGGCCTTCGCGGACTCCAGCATCGACTTCGAGGATGCGGAGCGGCTCGGACGGGAGGATGCGGACGCCGTCAGCGCAGGTGACGTCGCCCTGGGCATCACGGCATCGGGGGCGACCGCATACGTCGCTGGCGCGCTGGCGCGATCCGGGGAGAGGGGTGCGCTCACGATCCTCGTCTGCTGCGACCCGGAGCCGGAGCTCGGTCCCCTCGCAGATCATGTCATCGCGGCCGACACGGGTGCCGAGGCGATCACGGGTTCGACGCGGCTCAAGGCCGGCACGGCGACGAAGGCCCTGCTGAACGCGTTCTCGACTGCGCTCATGGTGCGCCAGGGGCGGACGTACTCCAATCTCATGGTCGATCTCGTCGTGACCAACTCCAAACTCGATGCGCGAGCGACCGCGATCGTGGCGACGGCGGCCGGCGTCGCCGAGGGCGAGGCTCGTCGTGCGCTGTCCGAGGCCGGCGGGGCGGTGCCCGTCGCGATCCTGCGCGCGATGACGGGTGCGGACCCCGACCGCTGCGCGCGTGCTCTCGAACCGGGCGGAGGAATCCGGCGAGCACTGCGGCGGATGGAGGAGAGCGCGTGAGCGCCCACGTCGGCGTCGACGTGGGCGGAGGAGGCATCCGCGTCCGCGCCGAGCTCGGAGGCCGACCGTTCGATCGCTCCGACCGCGCTCCGGTGCCGCGGCGCGACGGCCGGATCGACGGCGGCGGACTGGCCGCGCGGATCGGCGACCTCCTCGCCCCGCTCCGGGACGATCCGGTCGAGCGGGTCGCCATCGGGCTGACCGGGATGCCGGAGCTCCTCGACGCGGAGGAGTTCGCGCTGGCCGTGCGGCGAGCCTTTCCGAGCGGGTCGACGATCGTCGCCACGGACGCCCTCACGACGCACCTCGGTGCGCTCGCCGGGGAGAGCGGCACGGTCGTCTCGGCCGGGACCGGCGCCGTCGCGTGCGCCACGGACTTCGCAGGGGTCTGGAGACGCGGCGACGGCTGGGGACATCTCGTCGGAGATGAGGGAAGCGGGGCGTGGATCGGGGCGGCGGGCATCCGCGCCGCGCTGCGCGCCTCCGACGGTCGGGACGCGGCGTCCTCCGCGCTCCTCGACGCCGTGCGGCTGGCCTTCGGCAGCACGGACGCCCTGGTCGCCGACCTCTACAGCGCTGGGTCGGCGGCGCACGAGCTGGCGGCGTTCGCGCCGCTCGTAGCAGAGGCGGCGCGGGCGGGCGACCCGCAGGCGTTCTCGATCTGGCAGCAGGCAGGCGCGCTTCTCGCGGAGACGGCTCACGCGGCCTCATCGGGCGTCGCCGCGAGATACTCCTGGGCCGGGCGCCTGTTCGACGCAGGGGACATCCTGCTCGGACCGTTCCGTGCCGAGCTCCTCCGGCGCGACCCGACCGCAACGGTCGTCCCGCCGGCAGGGCAGGCGGCGGATGGCGCGCTGCGGCTCGCGAGGACCGGCCTCGGCCGGGCGACGGGACTGCTCGACGGCTACGCGCTCGAGCTCGCCGACTGATCGCTCAGTGCGCGGGAACGCTGGAGGAGCTCCTCGACCCGCGCTCCGCCGAGGGCGGCCTCCCACGCCAGTCCGATCGCCCCCGTGATCCCGGCGTTCATCGGATCGTTCGACGCACGCACCGTCAGATCGTTGGCGACGAGCGGCAGACAGCGCTGGAAGATCTCCGCGCGGACCGCGGCCACGAGCAGCGCAGACCGCGAGAGGGAGCCCCCGAGCACGACCTCGTTCGGATTATGGAAGTTGACGATCGCCGACAGCACGCGGCCGATGTGCGATCCGGCGCTCTGCAGGGCTTCGACGGCCTCGGGAACGCCGGCTTCGCCCAGCGCGACGGCGGCGGCGGTGTCCTCGACGTCCTGTCCGAGCCGGCGGAGGCGCTCGACGATCGCGCCGCCGCCGGCCACCGACTCCAGGCAGTTCGGGACGCCGCAGGTGCAGGACACGAGCGACTCGCCATCGACCGTCGTGTGACTGATCTCGCCCGCGCCGCCCCCGGCTCCACGATGCAGGCGCGAGTCGGAGACGATGCCGCATCCGATGCGGGTGCCGAGCTTGATCGCGAGCAGGTGGTCCGCACGGGGGGACGGCGCCTCGGCGTGCTCGCCGAGGGCGACGAGGTTCGCGTCGTTCTCGACGAGGACGAGGGCGTCCGTGAGGTCGCGGAACAGCGAGGGGATGTCGGCCCTGTGCCAGCTCGGCATGAACGAGGGGAGGATGACGGTGCCGGTGGAGTGCTCGACGGGCGCCGGCACGCCGATCGCGATGCCGAACAGGTCGGACTCGGCCGCTCCCGCCTCTGTGAGCATCTCGCGCAGCTGCGCCCACAGCCAGGACACCGTGGACTCCGGCCCGTGCCCCGTCTCGAGCCGTCCGTGCCGGGAGGTGAGGATGCGGCCGGCGGCATCGGCGACCGCGAGGTTCGCGTGGCTCGCGCCGATGTCGGCCACGGCGACGACGCCGATCCGATCGTTGATCGCGAGGAGACGCGCACGTCGGCCGCCGCGCGAGGCGTCGTCTCCGGCTTCGACGAGCACGCCGTGCTCGAGAAGCGTGTCCACGCGGATCGATGCGGTGGACGTGGCGAGCCCGGTCGCGCGGGCGAGGGCCGATCGCGTGGTGGCCGCGCCTTCGCGCACGAGGCGCACGAGGTTGCCGGGGGAGCCGGGGAAGTTCTCCCTGGCGGAGAGGGGGCTGGTCATGTCGTCAGGCGTTCTCGAGGCTCGGCGGGCGGGTGTCGCGCGCCTCGTCGATCGCTCGGAGGAGCAGGTCGGCGAGGTCGGCCCGTGTCTGCGCGTAGGTGGGATCGTCGGCGACGTTCGTCAGCTCGTCCGGGTCGGCGACGAGATCGAACAGCTCCCATTCGGGGGTCCGGCGCTCGTCGATCGCACCGGGGATGCCGAGACCGTCGCCGTAGTAGTGGATGAGCTTGTGCTCGTGGGTGCGCACACCGCAGTGAGCGCCCACACCCGCTTTCAGATGATCCCAGTACCGATAGTACGTGTGGTCGCGCCAGCGTCCTCCCTCGCCGCTCGTGAGCGGGCGCAGACTGGCCCCCTGCATTCGGTCGGGGATCGGCACGCCGGCGAAGTCGAGGAACGTCGGGGCGAGGTCGAGGTTGAGGACGAGATCGTCGCTGACCGAGCCGGCCGGGATCTCACGGGGATAGCGCATCATGAGCGGCATCCGCAGGGAGTCGCGATACATGAGCCGCTTGTCGAACCACCCGTGGTCCCCGAGGAAGAAGCCCTGATCGCTCGCGTACGTGACGAGCGTGTCATCAGCCACCCCACGTTCCTCGAGGCGGTCGAGCAGTCGAGCCGTGCTCCGGTCGATGCCGGCGACGCAGCGCAGGTAGTCCTTCATATAGCGCTGGTACTTCCACAGGGCCTCCTCGCGTTCGTCGAGTCCCGCGGGCACCGGCTCCTTGAAGTCGAGCTCGTCGAGATCGCGGTCCACGCGGATCTCCGCCTCGCGCGCCGCGTTCGACTGGGCGGCATGATCGTCGAAGAAGGTCTCGGGGACGGGCAGGTCGTCAGGGAAGAGATCCCGTTCCGCCGGACCGGGGTGCCAGCGGCGATGCGGGGCCTTGTGCCACAGCAGCACGCACCAGGGCTGATCGTCGCTCAGGCGGTCGAGCCAGTCGAGCGCGAGGTCGGTGAGCAGCTCCGTCACGTATCCCTCGTGTCGTCTGGCCCCGTCGGGTCCGATGAGGACCGGATCCTCGTAGTCGCCCTGCCCGTCGAGCACCCGCCACTCGTCGAACCCGACCGGGTCGTGACCCGCGCCATGGCCCAGGTGCCATTTTCCGAACAGGGCCGTGCGGTAGCCGGCGCGCTGCAGCATCTCGGGGAACGCGGGCTGCGCCGAGTCGAACGAGGTCATGAGCGTGTACATGCCGTTGATGTGGCTGTGCGTTCCGGTCAGGATCGACGCGCGGCTCGGGGCGCACAGCGAGTTCGCGCAGCCTGCCTCGTCGAAGCGGACGCCCTCCTCCGCGATCCGGTCGAGGGCGGGCGTCTCGTTGACTCGGCTGCCGTAGCAGCTGAGCGCATGGGCGGCATGGTCGTCGCTGAGGATGAACAGCAGATGGGGTGCGCGTCGTCGCGTCGGCATCAGGAGGGGCTCCGTCGGTCTCGGCTCCGGCCGCCATCCGGCCGGGGCACGTGCTCTCGACCGTACTAGTGTCGAAATCGAAAAAACAAGACCCAAAAATCGAACCTAGATAAGTCGATTACGTGCTGATAGTGTCCGATGCGACGGTCCGACCGGACGGCGCGACGCAGCACGAGCTGGCGCCTTGCAATGGAGCAAAGGGGAGAGTCATGAAGCGGAAGTTCGTTGTGGTGGGCCTCGCCCTCGCGGGGCTGACCGTCGCGGGGTGCAGCGGCGGGGGAGGCGGCGGAGGATCCGATGCCGATGTCGACATCTCGGACACGGAGATGGAGGCGGAGATCGACTTCGCCGCGTGGGAGTCCGACTTCGACTGGGACGCGGTGATCGAGGGCTTCAACGAGAAGTACCCCAACATCACGGTGAACGTCACCAAGAGCCCGTTCAAGGACTTCTTCACGCGCCTGCAGACGCAGGCATCCGGCGGGAACCTCCCCGACACGTTCATGATGAACGGTCCGAACTTCCAGCTCTACGCCAGCCATGACATGCTCACGTCCTTCGAGCCCGTCATCGAGGAGGGGGAGCTCGACTTCGCGAACTACCCGGACGCGATGGGCGAGCTGTACTCCTACGAGGACGTCCCCTACGCCGTTCCCACCTCGTACGACTCGATCGGCCTCTGGTACAACGAGGCGCTGTTCGAGAAGGCCGGCGTCGACGTCCCCACCGACGAATGGACGTGGGACGATCTGCACGCCGCATCGAAGAAGATCAGCGAGGAGCTGGGCGACGAGGGCGTCTACGGATTCGCGGGCGGCGCGTACAACCAGGAGCTGTTCTACAACCTCATCTTCCAGGCGGGCGGCGCCGTCCTGAACGACGACGCGACGGAGGCCGAGTACTCGAGCGAGGGCAGCAGGAAGGCGCTCCAGTTCCTGCGCGACATGGTCGAGGACGGATCGAGCCCGTCGATTCAGACGACGGCCGACACCTCGCCGGACGAGCTGTTCAAGAGCGGCAAGGCCGCGATGGTCTACGGCGGCAGCTTCCGCG